>NZ_JDFG01000018.1 GCF_000565075.1 Atopobium sp. BS2 | reverse complement strand
GAATTCTCAAAGCAAGTGCAACGTTTGGTGATGGTAGACTTCCCAAGGGCACTTCCAACCCAGACGCTTACGTGGCCTCAGATTGAGCTCATTATATACTGCCTCAATCTCTCTATCGCTAATCGATGAGAGGTCTGTACCTTTTGGAAAATACTCTCTGATGAGACCGTTGGTATTTTCATTGGTACCTCTTTGCCAGGGATGATGTGGAAGACAGAAGTAGATACTTACTCCAATAGCTTCTTGAAGTTCTGCTGCTCGAGCAAACTCAGATCCACGATCAAGCGTTATGGTTTTTACTACCTCACCTCTCAAAGCTTGCTGTATAGCTACATTGACATCAGCACTAGACCCTGATGCAGCTTTGCCACCAACAAGGTAGCCGCTCATACGGTCAACTTGTGTGACCAGGCGTGGCCCTTTGGCCTTACCGATGACGGTATCACCTTCCCAGTCTCCAATGCGTTGGCGATCTGCAACCTCTTTTGGTCTTTCGACAAGTTCATGAGTTATCCGTATTTTTCCTCTGCGCTCTATGAGGTGTTTTGTATGCCGTCGTTTACCTCGGTGTCTAAGTCTCTACGTACAGACTGTACACCTGGAAGTTCACAGTCTAGTTTTCCGAGTGTATGGCTCTATATATAGTGCTACAGCTGACAGGAGCGTAGGAAAGTTCTAAGTGTAGTCTGCCTGCAATCTGCTCAGGTGAGAAGTGGCGACTACAGATAAGAAAGACAATACGTGCACGAAGGCTTGGATCATCGAGTAGGGTGCGTTTCTTGCAAGCCTGGCGTCGAACATCGGTCTTTCTCTGAGCAGTCGAAGCCCTATAGCACAGATGCGCCACTCCAATGATTGTCCAACCGTTTCTTTTAATCTCTCGTGAAATACTTGATTTGTTTCGTCCGAGCTTACGAGCAATCTGGCTTATACTTTCATGATTTTTCCACCAGACCATAATGTCTTCGCGCTCTTCAATGCTAAGATGGCTATAGTGACCCATGGAAATCCTTTCAATGATCGTTGTCGTAAGCGCCATTGTAGACCCATGGGTCACTACCTTGTCTTTTGTTGTTGCACTTGCAATGAGAATTCAAGGGCAAAATTTACAGAATCTTTGAGGAAATCAGGCGCGGAGCAAATCAGGCGCGGAGCAGATCAGGCGCGGAGCAGATCAGGTGCGGAGCAAAAATTGAGCACCAGCGTCTCTAAGTAAGTTATCAATGGACATGCAAATTCCTTTTTTTGACTGCTGGTTTTCTCCACAAAGTGATTCATTGAAGAGGTTCATTTGGCGAGAAACTCATCTACCAGAATTATAACAAAGCGCCTCTGCGTAGCTGCTGAGACGCCTCCGCATACCACTCGACATTGCTTGCATACAACAGAAAAGTGGACAGTTGCCCATTTGACTCGGTGAACGGTAACCGTTTGCCGATAAGCGTTGTTTCGCCTCGGTCGGAGGTTTGGTTAACGGTATGTTAGCGTACGCATTGTCTACGTGCGCAAATATCGGATATTTGTAAACCGCATTTCTCGCCAGCTTAAAATTCATGAAAGTCTGCTCAACCTTTCACGGTTTCGTTCTAGATTTACGTAAAAAAGTACTTGAAAATGTACTTCGCGAGTGTTCGTCGTTTTGTTGTGGAGAGGACCCACTTGTGGCTGCAACAAAGTAGTGAGCTTTCGCAAAAAACGTTTATAAGCCTCGTCAGTGTCACGCAAAAGGCGTGCTCCTCCACGAGGTAGGTAGTGTTTCAACTGCAGAAACACAGATTTTAGGAGGGTTTTATGAAGGGTTATGCAATGCTCAAGATCGGCGAGTCCGGCTGGATTGAGAAGGAGACACCAAAGTGTGGTCCTCTTGACGCAATCTGCAAGCCACTTGCGGTCGCAATTTGTACTTCTGATATTCACACTCTGTGGGAGGGCGCAATCGGTGACCGCCACAACATGATTCTTGGTCATGAGTGCTCCGCAGAGGTTGTCGAGGTTGGCGAGTGCGTTAAGGACTTCAAGCCTGGCGACCGCGTCCTCGTTCCTGCAATTACTCCAGACTGGAACTCCCTTGAGGCTCAGGCTGGCTACTCCATGCACTCCGGTGGCATGCTGGCTGGCTGGAAGTTCTCCAACTTCAAGGACGGCGTCTTCTCCGAGTACTTCCACGTAAACGACGCTGACGGTAACCTCGCTCACATGCCAGAGGGCATGGATCCAGCAGACGCCTGCATCCTTTCCGACATGGTTCCAACCGGCTTCCACGCAGTTGAGCTTGCTGGCGTTGAGTTCGGCGACACCGTCCTGGTCATCGGTATTGGACCTGTCGGCCTTATGTCCGTTGCTGGTGCTGCACTCCACGGTGCTTCTCGCATCATTGCTGTTGGTACCCGTCCAGTCTGCGTTGAGGCAGCTAAGGGCTACGGCGCAACCGACTTCATCTCCTACAAGGACGGCCCAATCTGGGAGCAGGTCATGGAGCTCACCGGCGGCAAGGGCGTTGACCGCGTCTGCGTCGACGGCGGCGGCTGCGAGACCTTCGAGGACGCTGTCAAGGCACTCAAGCCTGGCGGAAAGATTGGTAACGTCAACTACCTGGGCTCCGGCGACTACGTCAACATTCCTCGCGTCGAGTGGGGCGTTGGTATGGGCCACAAGGACATCCGTGGCGGCCTCATGCCTGGCGGCCGTCTGCGCATGGAGAAGCTCTCCAGCCTGGTCACTTCTGGCCGTCTGGACCTTCACCCAGAGGTTACCCACCTCTACCACGGCTGGGATCACCTCGAGGAGGCTCTCTTCACCATGCGTGATAAGCCATCCGACCTCATCAAGCCAGTTGTTGTTATCGACTAGGTAACCAATTAGGTAGCGTGATTTAGTACGTTTAGGCTGGCGAGAAGTTCGGTTTTCTCGCCAGCTTTTTGCGCTGGTGGGCGCCAACGGAGTTTAGAAAGCGGTTGTATTCATGAAAATCCTTGTTGTATCAGGCTTTCTTGGAGCTGGTAAAACCACCTTCATTCAGGAGCTCGTGCGTCGGACTGGGCGTGATTTTGCTATCTACGAGAATGAATATGGCCAGGCAGATATTGATGCACGCCGTCTGAGGCAGGACTCCGACCTCAAGGTTTGGGAGTCTACCGAGAATTGCATTTGCTGTTCGGGCAAGCAGGATTTTGCGACGTCGGTGCTGACCATTTCAAACACCATTGACCCCGAGTATTTAATTGTTGAACCAACTGGCGTGGCTAAGCTGCAGAGCATTCTTGATAACGTGAATCAGGTGGCCTGGGAGCGCATTAGTTTGCTTGCGCCGGTTACCGTGGTCGACGCCGTTTCGTGGCAGAATCAGCGCACCGATTTTCCAGAGATTTTTGACAATCAGCTGAGCGCCGCCGCGAGCGTTGTAGTTTCTAAATTGGCTCCAGGTAGCGAGGATGCTGCCGAGCCCATTAAGCAACTTGCGGCAGAGATGAATCCGCAGGCAGAGGTTATCGCCGAATCTTCGTATGCTGATATTCCCGACGAGTGGTGGAATGGTCTTCTGACTCGCGCGCTTGATGGTTCTGTTCTTAAAGACGCAGCAGGTGATGAGGACGAAGGTCCCGACCTGGAGACTATGGCGCTGACTCACGCTGAGCTTCCAAGTCCAACGCACTTGATTTGGCTTTTGGATGCAGCGTCAGCCGGTGTTTTTGGAAAGCTCGCGCGCGCAAAGGGTACGCTGCCTTGTGGTAATCAGTGGGTCAAGTTTGACCTGGTAGAACGCGCATGGGCCATTACGGGTGACGAACCTCAGGAAGAGTCCAGGTGCGTGTTTATCGGCCGCGACTTGCTGCGTCATGGACTTCGCGAGGCGTTTGTGCCGGCATTCTGGCACGAGCAGTCGGACTTAGTTGACGAGCACGATCACTCGCACTGCGACCACGAGCACGGTCATTGCGTGCACGAACATTGCGATCACGAGCATGGCCACTGCGAGCACGAGGGCCATGGCCACGTGCATGGGCACGACCACGAGGGACACGAGCACCACGAGCACGGGCACGACCACGGCGCGCACGGTGAGCACGAGCATGGCGAGCACGCGCACGCGCACGGCGAGCACACGCATAAAACCTGCAACTAAAAAGAGCCTCCGATTGAACTGCCTCCCATTTCTTGGGCACGAGAAATAGAAGTCAGTTCAAAACACACCTAAGTCGGATAATCTGTTAAAAAGACGTATACATGACGCTGAAAATACCACAATCATGCAGATTATCGTCATTAGATGTGTAAAATGCCCTCATCTGAGCAGATTATCCGACTTAGGTGTGTTCCGTAGGTGCGAAATTTACCTATAGTTAAATCTTTTATATGACGCTATTCATTTTCTAGCATATTAGGTTAAGTTTATGCATAGAAATGCATATCGGGTAGTGCACCGCCTAGCTGCCTGGCTATCTTGATTAAGAATATGTCGATTCTTCAGCAGAACACAAGAAAGCTGCACTATTTTGTGCGCCAGGCCTAAAAGCCGACGCTAACACGCTACAGAATCATAATCACCCGC
>NZ_JDFG01000017.1 GCF_000565075.1 Atopobium sp. BS2 | reverse complement strand
TCCTTTCTGAATTGGTTGTGGTGACTATATTTTAGGAAATAACCGCACTTCTTTTAAATGACTGAAATGCTCTCTTACACCACTTTTTGGGACACAACCAGGATTAATTTACGAGAACAATAACAGACATATCAAACTATTATTTATATAGAAAGTTATCCCCCTAAAAAGGATATCCCATGAAAAAGAAGACACAATCTCCCTACAAGCCATCTGCACAAAAGCTTATTGCGGCTGCTTCGTTGAGTGCAGCCCTGCTTTGCGGACTCCACGCTGCTCCTGCTCTTGCAGAGACCGCTGATACTTCAGCAGTAAGTGCTCCAGTTGTAACAACTGAAACTACTGCAACAGCTGAAAATACTTCTCCTACAGCAACTGAAAGCTCTCAGCCTGCTTCACCTGCAGCACCAACGACAACTACTCCAACAACAAACCCGACACCTGCTGCTCCAACAGAGAATACAACGCCTACTCCTCAATCTTCTAGGTGGAGACAAGAAAACGGTCAATTCCACTATTACAAAGAAGATGGAACACTTGTCACAAGCCAGTGGATTAAAGATGATTCTGGTTGGCACTATGTAGATGCTGCTGGTAATGCAGCCAAGGGTTGGTATACAACACCTAATGGGAAAACTTGGTATTTTGATCCTTCTCAGGATGCTTATCCAGCATTTGTAGGTGCACATCTCATTGATGGAAAGGCTTACTTTTTTGATGAGGGCTATGGTCTTGTCACCAAAGGATGGGTACATCATCAAGATGGCACCTGGTCCTATATTGGCTCAGATGGTTCTTTCCTCTCCGATTGGAAGCAGTTGCCAAACGGTAAGTGGTTCTACTTTGACACTGAAGACCCCCTCCATCGTATGAAGGTTGGAGTTGTTCAGCTTTCTAGTGGAACTTTCTATGTAGATGAGAGCACTGGAATGACTTCTAATAGCTGGGTGCACCTGCCAAACGGAGGCTGGGCCTGGGCTCAGTCAAGCGGAGCTTTTGCATCTGGCTGGTTCAATACGCCAAATGGCAAAACTTGGTACTTTGACTCTACAAAGTTAGGTAATCCCGCTTACATTGGCGAGCATTCCATTAACGGCAAAGACTATTACTTTGACGAAGGATATGGTCTTATCCGTAATTCTTGGGTAACTCTTACCAATGGCGTAAAACGCTGGGCTGGTCCAGATGGAATGCTGACTGGACGTCTTTCTCCTAATGGTATCTTTACGGCTGATAACGGCACTCAGCCTACAGGTACCGTAAAGCTTCCTGGGCTTACTCTTCACATTGGCTCAGACCACAAAGTAAAGACTGGTTGGGTAAAAGAAAACGGCAAAGACTATTACTATCTCAATGATGGCTCAGCCGCCTCTGATTGGGTCAATATCCAGGGAACGTATTATTACTTCAACACAAACGGCGAAAAACAAACTGGCTGGGTTCACCTCAAAAGTGGCTGGTATTACCTGGGTGCTGACGGCAAAATGAGAACCGGCTGGATTAAAGATAATGGTAAGGACTATTATCTTGATTCCAACGGAACTATGGTAACTGGTTATACTACCTGGGGCGGCAAGCTCTATTGGTCCGATGCAGACGGCGCCATGGAGGAGCAACCTTGCTACTACCCTGATATGTATCGTTATGCGCAGAACTATTACAGCGCTACTAACTGGCTCATCCAGATTGATACTACCGGCAATCGCTTTGCTGTATATAGGGGCTCACACGGCAACTGGGTTGTTTGGTACGAATGGCAGTGCACTACAGGAGCACCAGGCATGTGGACTCCTCATGGTCAATTTACCGTAGGTAACAAGGGCCTCTACTTTGGCTCTGGTTATAGATGCTGGTACTACACAACTATCTCTGGAGAGTATCTTATTCACTCCATTCTCTATAACTCCGACGGTTATACCGTCCGTGATGGTAGGCTTGGATACAACGGTTCCCACGGTTGCGTACGTCTTGCAACAGAAAATGCTAAGTGGGTTTATGACAACATCCCTTATGGAACTAAGATTGTCATTTGGTAATCCAACTAGTTACATCGCTCTATAGCAATAAACCCCAACTCATATTGAGCTGGGGTTTATTTGTTAGCTTATAAAATGTGGTTACGCAAAATACTTTGCTTCAAAATCCTTAAATTGCTCTGGAGTAGCGTTTTGATCTACCGAGAAGGACTGTGCAACCGCTACTGCCTGCTGTCTTCTGAGTCCAGCCTTATCCTCGTCTCCTAGTTGCTCATAAACGTGAGAGAGCCTATCGAGGGCATACACCACATACTCTGCAACTGAATCAGCTACGCCGGAGAGCAACATCATGGTTACAAGAGAGTCTGGCGAAAGCGCAAGAGCAGTCTCTGGGCTCAAATCAATGAGCTCTGCAACAGCTGCCTCTACCCCATCGAGTGACTCTTCAGATTGAGTCTCTAAAGCATTTCCCAAACCTGCTGTGACCGTTGAAGTAAAGTCATCGATTACTTCCAAAATGTAATCTCGTTGAAGCATTTTGTTCCAATCTACTAGTTAGTAGGAACAGGAATACGTAAGTGATCAAATGCAGCATGCGTTGCCTGTCTACCTTGAGGTGTTCTAATAATAAGCCCTTGCTGCAAAAGATATGGCTCATAAACATCTTCAAGTGTAGACGGATCCTCTGAGACTGCACTTGCAATGGTTGTGAGACCAACCGGACGACCTCTGAATGTCTCACAAAGCGCACGTAAAACACGCACGTCCATTACATCTAGACCAAGCTCGTCAATCTCAAAGAATGAAAGCGCTTCTGAGGCTACCTGCCAGGTAATAGTACCTTCAGCTTTAACTTGTGCGTAATCTCGTACGCGTTTTAACAGACGGTTTGCCAAACGCGGTGTACCTCTTGATCGAGAAGCAATTTCAGCAGCTCCCTGCTCATCAACTTCTACATCAAGGATGTTTGCCGAGCGCCTGACAATAGTCTGAAGCTCAGGAACAGTATAGTAATCAAGACGATAAGAAATACCAAAACGATCACGCAAAGGGCCAGTTAGAAGTCCTGTTCTTGTTGTTGCAGCTACAAGAGTAAAGCGTGGAATATCAAGCCTGATTGACCTTGCCGCAGGGCCTTTGCCAATAACAATATCTAAGAAGAAGTCTTCCATTGCTGGATACAAAATTTCTTCAACCTGGTGATTAAGTCTGTGAATCTCATCAACAAAGAGGATATCTCCCTCTTCAAGATTGGTGAGAATTGCTGCTAAATCTCCTGCTCGCTCAATTGCGGGGCCAGAGGTTGTATGAAGCTTTGATCCCATTTCTCCTGCTAAAACACCTGCAAGTGTTGTTTTACCAAGGCCTGGAGGGCCAGAAAATATAACGTGATCGAGCGGCTCATTACGACTTTTTGCTGCCTCAATAAGAACACGGAGATTAGATTTAACGCGCTCTTGACCAAGATACTCATCAAGAGTTTTTGGTCGCAAGTTTCTATCTTGCTCCAAGTCTTCTGCCTGAAGCCCACTAGAAACTACACGTTGAGAAGTGTGTCCTGGAAATGGAGCTGGAGTAGACGACGACTCAAATAGGTTATCTGCATCTGCTTCCCACATTAATTACCACTTCCCAAACGCCTTAGTGCATATCCAATAGCAGCTTCAATTGTAATAGCACCAGCCTCTTCATACCCCTCAAGAGCAAGCGTTGCTTCCTGAGAAGTAAAGCCCATTCCAAGAAGAGCCTCAATAGCCTCTGATTCTACAGAGGTTACAGCAGGTTTTGGAATAGCAGCAAAGTCTGCAGGAGACGTAAGACCAACAAGCTGCTTAAGCTCTGCATCTTTTGCGAACACATCAGAAAGTTCAATTACTAAGCGCTCTGCCTTCTTTTTACCAAGGCCAGACACGCTCTTAAGACGATTTCCGTCATTGGTAGTCACAATTACCGCAAGTTGCTGTGGAGTAAACGTAGAAAGCACAGAAAGAGCCAATTTAGGACCTACTCCAGAAATTGCACGCAAGCGATCAAAGAGCGCACGCTCTTCTCGCGAAGCAAAACCAAAGAGTTCCATTGAATCTTCTCTGACCACCATACGAGTTAAAACGGTAACGCCTGCTTCACCCGCTTGTGGAAGCGCGGCAGCTGTTGAAGCTGATATACCCAGCTCATACCCAACGCCATTAACGTCGAGAATAGCAACTGAAGGAGTAACGGATACAAGTGTGCCCGTAAGCTGGACAATCATAGTTGTATTCTTCCCTTTCCAAGCGAGGTGGTTCTTACAAGATTAGCGTGACAAACTGCGGCAGCTAAAGCGTCAGCCGCGTGATCTGGATGAGGCTGATGGTCCAAGCACAATATGTTTTGAACCATATACATAACCTGCTGTTTATCAGCAGCTCCTGTACCGACAACAGCTTGCTTTATCTGCATTGGAGTATATTCTCCAACCGTAAGACCTGCTTTAGAACAAGCGACAATAGCAGCACCGCGAGCATGTGCAGTAGGAATAGCAGATTTAACGTTTTGTCCAAAGTAAATGCTCTCAATAGAAAGAGCTTCTGGTGAAAACTTATCTATAACCTCAACAATCTGGTTATAGATTCTTCCCAAGCGCATATCTATTGGTTCATCTGCGGTTGTAGTTATGCATCCATAGGCGCGTGCACGGCATTCAGAACCCCTTGTCTCTACAATTCCCCATCCAGTGTGAGCAAGACCAGGGTCTATTCCAAGAATTACCATTGCACCTCCTAATATAGAACGTTCGTTCTATATTATCACAGAGTATGCGCAAACGATGCAACTAATTTTCTGAGAAAGGGCCTCTCCACATTTTAGGGTCAACCATGCCAATTTGTGCATCAGATTCTTGTGCCAGCTCTTTTAAAAGCTCCAGCATATCCTTAAAGCCCTCCTGAGCCTCTGTTGGATCGACTGACAACTCAGGCAGATGCATAGAAGTTCCTTGAATTTCTCGCAAAGAATTTCGCAAGGACTCTACCAGGTCAGATTCGGAAGCCTTTGTATCTCTAATTTTGTCTTGCCAGACTGATGCGTGTGGAATTTGAGCGTTGGTGAGGCTCTTTGAAGACATTTCCAGAACCTCAGTGGTATTTCTGCGGTCTTTTTGGCGAGCGTGAAGCATAGAAATAATTGCTTTGACCTCGTCAACCTTTCCCATTTCTTCCACAATGGCAGAAATGCTCTTATTCCACTCAAGGTAGCTGGTAAGCACGTAATCAACAAACTCAATGCGTTCTTGAGGCGTCGACGCGGCATTTTCTAGCCCATCAGTTACAACCTCAGAGATATTCTCGAGGACTGCATGGTCAATAGCTGGCGAGAAGGTATTTCTTACCCTTGCAAGGTCAACAATGTCTGCATGATATATATCTCCCAGAGGCCACAGAGAATGCGCACTAGAAATCTCTGTTCCTTTGAGTGCAAGGATGGTTTTATCGGCAGTCTCAAGCGTTAAATAATTGTGCTGGTCAGCGTATGCATAGCCGTATGCACTCACCAATTTTGTATCGGTCAATGTCGAGAAAACCGTGCTATTCACAGCAACTTTATTAACCCGAAGTCTTGCGGTAAGCAACTCTGCAGCACTTGTTTCTCGAGAATCTTTGTTTGGAAGCAACAGTACGTGGACGCGCATAGGACCTAAAGCGTCTGAGGCAAGCGCAACGGTGACAAGAGAATTGAGCGAACCGTCAACTGCAATAAACACGCCGTCAAAGCCCGACTTTACCGTGTAGTCTCGCACTCCTGTAGCTAATACACCCCAGGTAGTAAGCGCGCTGTTATAGACACCCGCAGTATCTTCTCTATCAAAGTTTTCAATAGTATCTTGGTCAACCTCGCAGACAACCATGTCTTCTGAGAAAGACGCTGCTTGTTTGACTAAATCTCCTGAAGGAGACAAGAAGAAGCTTGAACCACAAAACACCTGGTTACCATAGGCGCCAACAGCGTTTGCAGCGATAAGCCAGCTATCAAACTCCTCGACATCTCCCAGATAGCGGCTTTCTGCCACCGCCATGCCCATGGCGGACGACGAATCATCAACAGCAAAGCCAAAATACGGCAAGTAAATGACAGCATCTAACGAGTCGTCAACATCTTGCCACGCGTCAAGATCGTCGTAGGTAAAAGCGACGCCAAACGTAAGACCGCCTGCTTCAAATTTTGCGAGCTCAAAGGTATTCTCGCCAGATGTTTGTGCAGAGCTAGCAGAACGAGCAAGAGCGCTCATATGCGCTATCTGGGCAGTCAATTTCAGCGGGGTTACGGCTCCGTTTCTAACGAGAAGGGCCTCGCTCGCTGCACTTCCATCAAACTCTGTTACAACAGGAATAAGGGCCGCAATTGGAAGCCTTTCTGAAAGCGAGTTGATAATCTCCGAGAGGTCCGCAAAAAGTCCTTCTATGTCAGCCTCTGGCACGCTTAGCAGCCCTGTAAGAGTTGGCGCAGGATAAATGACTAGCTCAGCACCTTGCTGTTGAGCTCTCTGAGCATATTCCAGCATGGTCTGAGCGGTAAACTCGAAGTCTCCGGCCTGAGTATTCATTTGTGCAACTGCTATGCGCATACCATTCCTATCATAAAGTGCTTAATTTGTTTTTACCCAAAAACAAACAGGTGTAGTAAGAAAAAACGGAGCCGCAGGTAGCAGCTCCGTTTCAATTCACAGATTAGTCTTGCTTGTTGAATAAGCAACCAGTCTTAGAGAGAAGCCTTCCAAAGACCGTGAAGGTTGCAGTACTCATAAGCCTCTGCCTCAACACCCTCCTCAAGAGTGAAGGTAGCAACTGGCTCCTGGCCAGGCTTAAGCTGTGCAAACTGAGCGCCGTTCTCAGAAACAAGAGCGATGAACTCAATGTAGTGCTCTTCGAGCATTGGATGAGCAACCTCGCCAACACGGACGGTAACGGTGTTGCCCTCACGAGTAACAAATGGAACGTGCTTTTCAGCTGCACCGTCAGTAACGCCAGCCTGGAGAAGCTCAAGGTCTGCTGCCTCTACGTTGCCTGCGACACCGTAAACAACAGCGCCTGTCTCCTTGTTACGATAAAACTTTGCGTCGATCATTTTTTCTCCTCTCACGACATCCGAAGATGTCAGAATTTCTTAGTAAGCGCTACTTAAATAGTAACAGTTATTACTTAAGAGTAACCTGCAAATTTAGAATCGACAAAATCTAAACAATCTGTGCGTATCCGCTTTGACCAATAAAATCTTTAAGCTCGGTCAAAAGAACCATGCTACGTCCATCAATTCTGGTGGGAATTTCCATGCGCATAACATCGCCCATGTCTGTTTCTACCCTAATCTCAATACAGTCCATGCCGGGATAGCGCGAGAAGATCTGTCCAAGTGTCTCGATAGCCTGTCTTTGAAGCTGAGAAGCAGGCATATGAATAACGAGTGTCTTTGGTGTGTTGTTAGCACTGTTAAGCTCAATAGGATTAACTTCTTGAGCAATAACCTGGTCTCCTCTATCAGAGCGCTCAAGCTTTCCAAGAACAGAAATGAAGATGTCGCTCTGGCTCTCACCAGTCTCTGGGTCAACATCTCCAGCAAGAAGTCTTGCAGCCTTCTTGTAGAGCTTAGGGAACATGACAATAGTGACGCTACCCTCCATGTCTTCAAGCGTAACAATTGCCATTGGGTCGCCATTTTTAGTAGTGCGCTTCATAACATTAGTAACCATGCCCGCAAAGCGAATTGGCTTACCTTCTGGAACTTTGAACTGCTGAGACATAGCACCGTTAGGAAGCTGAACCTCTACATTCTCTTCAATTTCTGCAAGGGCATAATCTCTGCTCTTAGCAAGGGCATACTCATATGGACGAAGCGGATGATCAGAGACATAAATACCTAAGACTTCGTACTCTTTGGTAAGTTTGAATCGCCTATCCCACTCAACGCCATCTGGCTCTGGGACACTATCACTAAAGCCGGAACCCTCTACCTCTGCAAACATATCAAACATAGAGAACTGGCCAACAGCCTTATCTTTTTGACGCTTAGTGGCAGCATCGATAATGTTTTGTGGGTTGTTCTTATCCACAAAGCTCATCATCTGCATACGGGTATAGCCTGTTGAGTCAAAAGCTCCTGCCTTGATAAGAGCTTCAACAACGTTGCGCTTTGCCTGGCTCGCATCAACACGATCGACAAAATCGTGAATGTTGGCAAAAGGGCCGCCCTTTTGGCGCTCAAGCATAATGGCTTCACCAACACCGGCTCCTACGCCGCGGATTCCTGCAAAGCCAAAACGAATACCCTCTTTAGTAGCCGTAAAGTCTTTACCGGACTCGTTAATATCTGGCGGAAGAATCTTGATGCCCTCATGACGGCAAGCGCTTACGTAGTGAACAATCTTATCCGTCTTGCCCATGTACGAGGTAAGAACTGCTGCCATAAACTCATGTGGATAATGCGCTTTAATCCATGCGGTCTGCATAACAAGAATTGCATAGCCAGCAGAGTGAGACTTGTTGAATGCATAAGATGCAAACTCAAGAACATCGTCCCAAATGCTTTCTGCAACCGAACGATCAAATCCATTACGAACTGCGCCGTTTTTCCAGTGAGCCTCCATGGTCTCATCAGTACCGTCATCCCAGTGCTGGACAACTTCCTGCATGAGTTTGATCTTCTTTTTTGCTACTGCTTTTCTGACCTTATCAGACTCGCCTGCGGTAAAACCAGACATCTTCATAGAAATCTGCATAACCTGCTCTTGGTAGACCATGGTTCCGTAGGTTTCTTCCAAGATATCGTGAAGACGTGGATCGTAGTCTTTGACTTCTTCTCTACCGTTCATACGGTTGATATAGCTGGTAACCATACCTGCGTTAAGAGGACCAGGACGATACAAGGCGATAAGTGCGACGATGTGCTTATATTCTGTTGGCCTCATACCCTTAATGGTTGCAGTCATACCTGCAGACTCAACCTGGAAAACACCAGCAGTTCTGCCTTCTCTAAGAAGTCTATAAATTTCTGGATCAGTAAACGGAATGTTATCTACATCGATATCAATACCGTAGTTATCCTTCACGTTTTTGATTGCACGGGAAATAACCGTTAGAGTTCTTAGTCCCAAGAAGTCCATCTTAAGAAGGCCCATGTCTGCGACAGAGTGACCCTCATACTGCGTAATCTCTACGCCGCCCTTGGTATCTACCTTGGTAGGAACGTGGTCATTTACAGGCGTAGGAGCAATCAAAACTGCACAAGCATGCACACCCTCACCACGATGCAAGCCCTCAATAGATAGAGCAGCATCAATGATTCTTCTAGCATCAGGGTCATTCTCGTACGCATCTTCAAAATCAGCGGAATACTGATCAGCGCCTTTTTGTCCTTCTTGAGCCTTATGAAGAACAAATTTAAGGTGAGCGTTAGGATCTCCTGGAATCATCTTAGACAGACGCTGTCCCATATAAACGGGATAGCCCAAAACACGACACGCGTCATTTATTGCCTGTTTAGCCTTGATGGTTGAATACGTAATAACGTGAGAAACACGATCAGATCCATAAATCTGACGGACGTGCTCAACAACCTCAAGACGACGCTCATCGTCGAAGTCCATATCAATATCTGGCATCTCTGAACGCTGTGGAGACAAAAACCTCTCAAACATGAGGCCATTCTCAAGAGGGTCAAACGAGGTAATATCCATAGCGTATGCAACAATAGCACCTGCTGCAGAACCACGACCAGGGCCTACGCCAATACCATTCTCTTTTGCCCAGCGAACATACTCCTGAACAATCAGGAAGTAATCTGCAAAGCCTTTTTTGCAGATGATGTCATATTCATACTCAAAACGGTCTTTAACGTTAATCTCATTGATGACAACGTTTTGCCAATCATCTCCATAACGTCTTGCTAGACCAAGCTCGCACTCTTTTCTAAAGCGCTCCTCTGAGGTCTCCCCCTCTGCCAAGTCTGGAAACTTTGGCAGGTACATATGGGTCCAATCCAGCTCATAGTTGCACTTATTTGCAACCTCAATGGTGTTCTCGATAGCTTCTGGACACCACGAGAAGATCTGGCGCATTTCTTGCTCACTCTTAAGGTAGAACTCGCTGCCTGTCATGCGTTTGCGGTTCTCATCATCAACACGAGCGCCCGAGCCAATGCAGGAAGCAATATCTTGGACGCTTGCATCCTCTTTAGTGAGATAGTGGTTATCGTTGGTAGCAACTACCTTAATACCAAGGTCATGACCCATCTTTACAATGCGCTCAGCAAGGGTTCTATCGGTATAGCCGCCCCAGCTTGGATCAGACAAGCCGTGGTCTTGAATCTCTAGGTAGAAATCATCCCCAAAGATATCTTGATAGATTTTTGCCCAACGCTCTGCTTCTTCTGGACGACCTTCAAACAACATACGAGGAATGATGCCAGAAACACAAGCTGAAGTGCAGATAATTCCCTCGTGATAACGCTTGAGCATCTCAAGCGTAGTGCGTGGCTTGTAATAGAACATATCTTTTGAGCCCGCCTCTGACATCATCTTCATCAGATTGACATAGCCGGTCTCATTTTTAGCAAGCAGGATAAGGTGATAACGAACCTGCTTAGTGCCCTTCTCAATACAATCATCAAGAATGAAATAAGCTTCACAGCCAAAAATTGGCTTAATAAGTGGAGAAGGTTTATTGGCTTTTACAGCCTCAATATTATGTGTTTGATTCCAAATTTGAACGTCAGAAGCCCACTGAGCATGAACCCTATCATGCTCACCAGCATTGGGATCATCTGTAGGAGGCTCTTCTAGATCCCAACCCTTTTCAAAACATTCCACATCATGACACCACTGGCCAAAGTCTTTAAGCGCCTCATTGTACTTACGGCATGCAAGGTCAAAATCTGGAATTCCAAAGAGATACCCATGATCAGTAAGAGCAAGTGCTGGCATACCAAACTCTACAGCTTTACTAACCATATCTGGGACACGGCTAGCTCCATCAAGAATGGAAAAATCTGAGTGGTTGTGGAGGTGAACAAATGCCATCTTTTTCTACGCTCTTCTCTTTGTGCTTCAAAATTTGTTCTTTTACCAAGGATTCTTATTTTCTTTGTATAGTGTAGCCGATTCGCCGGACAATAACTACTAATACAAACATATGTTCTATGTGCTAATACTTCTATTGCCGCTGGTAAATTGGATGAAAATATTTTCTCGCCAATTTCATAACGTCACAAAATCTCTCTTAGTTGGCGTGGTCCATCTGTTCAAAATTTTCTCAAAATAAAAGTTTCAAACTGGTAACTCTTAGACTAGGGACACCTTAATTGGGAATATAGTTTTTGTATTACCTATTCCAGTTAAGGAGACCATATGGATCAAATGAAAAGCATTTCCTTTGACGACATTGCAGCGGCTCAGAAGAACTTTGAGTCCGACCGCGCTCACACAGTAGCTAAGAATGCTGCTACCAGCGCTGGTGTTAGAAAAGCAGCTCGTGTACCAGAAGGTGTTGCCCTTAATCCTCTTACCTTTGATGTTGAGGTAAAGCAGGGTGACCGCACTAATCAGAAGCGCTCTGGTCGTTGCTGGATGTTTGCATCACTTAATACGTTTAGATATCGCATCATCAAGAAATACAACCTCTCCACTTTTGAGCTTTCCCAGGCATATCCACTGTTTTGGGACAAGATGGAGAAGTCCAACTGGTTCCTTGAGAACATTCTGGATACCCTTGATGAGCCTCTAAATGGCCGTCTTGTATCCTTCCTGCTTACCGACCCAATTGGCGACGGTGGCCAGTGGGATATGTTTAAGAGCCTCGTAAAGAAGTACGGTGTAGTTCCAAAGAGCGCTATGCCAGAGACTGCTAACTCCTGCAACACCCACGAGATGGACGCATACCTTACCCGCTATCTTCGTAGTGCTGCAAAGCGTCTTCGTGAGACCGCAACAGCTGGTGAATCCCTTGAGTCTCTGCGCGAGATGAAGAAAGAGATGATGGAGGACGTCTATACCCTGCTGGTAACTTGCCTGGGTCAGCCTCCTGTATCTTTTGAGGCACGCCTGCGCGATAAGGACGACAACCTTGCTCTTTCTGGCACCTTTACCCCTCAGGAGTTCTTCGCTGAGACTGTTGACATGAACCTTGATGATTACATCTCAATCATCTCTGCACCAACCGCAGATAAGCCTTTCAACCACACCTACACCGTTTCCCGCTTGGGCAACGTTGTTGAGGGTGGCGGCGTTCGTTACCTCAACCTTGAGATTCCTGAGCTTAAGCGCCTTGCTGTGGCTCAGCTTAAGGACAACCTGCCTGTCTGGTTTGGTTGCGATGTTGCTCAGTCCTACCTTCGCGAAGAGGGCATCATGGATACCCGTGCGCTTGACGTTGACGGCCTCTTTGGCTTCCCTGTTGAGGGCGCACTTGACCGTGCTGAGCGCCTTGACTACGGCGAGTCTCTGATGACTCACGCTATGGTTCTTGAGGGTGTTAACTTTGACGCAGAGGGCAACACTACTCTTTGGAAGGTTGAGAACAGCTGGGGTAAAGACCACGGTCGCGATGGCTTTGACACCATCTCTGACCCTTGGTTTGACGAGTACGTCTACCAGATTGTTGTTGACAAGAAGTACCTCACTCCTGAGCAGCTCAAGACCTTTGAGACCGAGGAAGCAACCGTCCTCGAACCATGGGACCCAATGGGCTCTCTTGCAACGCTTCGCTAAGATACAAGCCATCTGGCGAGAAGATCGGTCTTCTCGCCAGGTTTTTCTAAACGCTACTAACAAAAGGAGCCGTAATGGCTGATCAGACCGTAAATCCACAGTGGGCAAACGAGGAAACCGCTGCATTTAGTGCAGACCGCGCTAACCGCGTTGCTCGCAATTCCGTAACCTCTATGGGTGTTTCCGCAGCTGCTCGCGACATCACCACCATGCGCACCTACGCTGACACCTACGGTGTTGCTGTTGCAAAGACCGGCGACGTCACCAACCAGCGTCAGAGTGGTCGCTGCTGGATGTTCTCTTCTTTCAACGTGCTTCGCCAGGAGGCAATCAAAAAGCTTGACGTCGATACCTTTGAGTTCAGCCAGGCATATGGCATGTTCTATGACAAGCTTGAGAAGGCAAACTCTGCACTTGAGTACATCATTCAGACTGCTGACCAGCCAACCGATTCTCGTGTTGTCAACACACTTCTGACCGAGGGCATTGGCGATGGCGGTTACTACTCATTTGCTATGAGCTTGGTTGAGAAGTATGGCCTGGTTCCTAAGGATGCCATGCCAGAGACTGCTTGCTCCAAGAACTCTACACAGATGGATGAGCGCATTGACCGCCTGTTCAGAAAGAGTGCTGGCGAGCTTCGCGCAGCATACGCAGCTGGCAAGTCTCAAGACGAGCTTCGTGCGCTTAAGCAGGAGCAGCTCAAGGGCTTCCACCAAATCCTTTCCGTCTGCCTTGGCGAGCCACCTCTGACCTTTGACTTTGAGTGCAAGGTTGGCAAAAACGCACAAGTAGATAAGGCAAAGCTCTCCCCTGTTGAGCCAAGTAAGGCTTCTGACAACAAGGACAAGAAGGACGGCGAGAAGGACGAGGAGGGCACCCAGATTCTTCGCGACTTTGGCATTACTCCTCTTGAGTTTGCTGAGCGCTATTGTGGCGTTGATCCTCGTGGCTATGTCCAGCTCATCTCTGTTCCAAGCAAGAAATACCCTTACGGCAAGGTGTATCACCCAACCTTCATCGATACCGTTTTGGGCGGCATTAAGACTCGCTTCTTAAACGTTGAGCCAGAGGTTCTTGAGGCAGCTACCATTGCTTCTTTGAAGGACGGCAACCCTGTCTGCATGGCCTGCGACGTTATGCAGGAGTTCCCTCGCCACAATGAGGACTTCAACTACGTCCTCTCAACCGACACCATGGATTACAACGGCCTTTTTGGCGTTGATTTTGACATGGATCGCGCCTCAATGATTGAGAACTATGAGACTTCCCTTACCCACGCAATGACCTTCCAGGGCGTTGAGCTTGATAAGGACGGCAAGGCTAAGCAGTGGCGCATTGAGAACAGCTGGGGTAAGGACTCCGGTAAGGACGGCTACCTCATCATGAGCGCAGACTGGTTCCGCCTCTACGGCGGCGAGGCTGATGTTCGTCGTCAGTACGTTCCAGAGGACCTGCTCAAGGTTTGGGACGAGGGCGAAGATGTCCAGATTGATTTCTGGGAGAACCTTGGCTACTCCCTTGGTGGCCGTAACCGCAAGTAAGGCACGCGCAACCACAGCCTACTAAACACGCACATAAAAGCACCTATGGCCGGTACAGAATTTTCTGTGCCGGCCTTGTTAGTGTATACTGAAATAAGAAAAACCTTATTTTATTTTAGGAGGTTTTAATGAAATATTTTTCAAAGGAACGTATAATTTTACGGTTTATTGTTATATTTCTTTTCCTCTTAATCTGGTATTGCGATTCCAGAGGCATGCTTCCAGAAAATGGCTACGCAATCCTTACTATTCTTTTATTCGGTATTTTTTGGTTTATTGAGGCTAGGTTTATCAAACCCACTAGAACAGATCAAAACGCGCCGCGCAGACCTCGGCTGTAATCTTTCCGGCGCTGAGCTCTGTCAGCGCATCCGTAAATGCCGTTTCTTCTCCGCACCTAAAGTCTATGGCGAGAAAAACGTCCGCTCCAAACTCTGCCGTTATTACCTTGCCGCCGGTATCTGAGACCAGGCGTTGAATCTGCTCATACAGGTTATACGGGACCGACAACTCCACCCTCACAACCTGCAGCATTTCCTGGACAGCAGACGCTTCCTCAGCAGCAGCCAAAGCCTCTTGAGTTGCTGCCGTATACGCACGAACAAGTCCGCCAGGCCCCAAAAGCGTTCCGCCAAAGTAGCGCGTGACAACGCAGCAGACGTTCTTAAGCCCCGCTCCGCGCAATACCTCCAGCACCGGCATTCCCGCCGTTCTGGAAGGCTCTCCGTCGTCGGAAGCACGCTCTGTACCGTCCTCCAAGATCCATGCAGGAACGTTGTGGCGAGCGTTATAGTGCTTCGCCCTCACTGTGGCGAGAAACTCTTGTGCTTCTAGCTCTGTTTCTACATGACAAAGCTGGGCTATGAAGCGGCTCTTTCTGTCTTCAAAGAGACCTTCCGCAACAAAGCCCAGCTTGAGTGTCTTGTACGATGTGTCAGACATGGAGCAACTATGCAACCGCAGCTTATGCGAGCACACAGACCTTCTCGCCAGCAGAAACTGGCTGGTCTGCTGCGGCAAAAATCTCTACGTTGCTGTACTCGCTAGAATTGGTGATAGCAAGAATAACCACCTCAGGATGACCCGCGTCCTTAACCTTATCCAGGTCAAAGATCATGAGTGGCTGACCAACCTCAACATGCTGATCCTGCTCAACAAGGGCGGTAAAGCCGTCACCCTTCATCTCAACGGTATCAACGCCTACGTGAATCAAAACCTCTTCGCCAGAATCGGCAGTAATTCCAAACGCGTGAACAGTTGGAGTAGTTGCGGTAATAGTGCCCGAAACCGGCGCATACACAACACCCTCAGAAGGCCAAATGCCCAGACCCTGTCCAAGCATCCCACCTGCAAAAACAGGATCAGGAACGTTCTCTAGCGCAACAACTTTTCCGCTTGCTGGCGCATAAATTGTTTTAGCAGTGTAATCAGAAACAACAAGAGCCTCTGGTGTAGCTTCCTTGGAAGATTTCTTGAAAAGATCAAAGAGTCCCATGCTAGTCCTTTCGTATGTAAGCCTGTCCATCATAGCAGCATTCAAAGAGGCAACTGTTGCTTTTCATGAACACGACGTACCAAAATCACACCCTTCTCGCCACTCAACGTGTGGTGAGAAACCCGCGCACTCGCGACGTCTCATTTACTTGGAGATTGTTTGACTTCGGAGCTTCTAGCCTTATGAACGTGATACAATCGCCCATGCAAAGTGGACCAGACAACCGCGGAGTGCCCGTCCAGCTAAATGGAAGGGTGCTATGAGGAAAGTCCGGGCTCCACAGGGCAGGATGCTGGCTAACGGCCAGGCGGGGTAACCCGACGGAAAGTGCCGCAGAAAAGAAGACTCTCACCTGCGCATTCGCGTAAAGAGAAAAGCTGAAACGGTAGTGTA
This sequence comes from Atopobium sp. BS2, assembly GCF_000565075.1. Classification (GTDB taxonomy): domain Bacteria; phylum Actinomycetota; class Coriobacteriia; order Coriobacteriales; family Atopobiaceae; genus Lancefieldella. The sequence continues at coordinate 423 of NZ_JDFG01000017.1, read as the reverse complement.
AGAGACTACCAGCATGCTGGCAACAGCATGGCTTGGTAAACCCCATCCGGAGCAAACGCAAATAGGAGCGCTATGGTGTGGCCCGCACTGCGCTCGGGTTGCGCGCTAGAGACCAGTAGCAATGCTGGTAGTAGATAAATGGTTGTCCGCGACAGAACCCGGCTTATACGTCCACTTTGCCTACTGAATACAAATCCCCCGTACGATTTCTGTGCGGGGGATTATGATTCTGCAGCGTGTTAGCACCGGCTTTTAGGCCTGGCGCACAAAATAGCGCAGCTTTGGTAGGTTTTGCCGAAGAATCGACATGTTATTAATCAAGATAGCTAGGCAGCTAGGCGGTCGCACTACCTGATATGCATCTCTATGCATAAACTTCATCTAATATGCTTGAAAATGAATAGACTTATATAAGAAATTTAA
>NZ_JDFG01000016.1 GCF_000565075.1 Atopobium sp. BS2 | reverse complement strand
TAAAATGCCCACATTTGAGCAGAATATCTGACTTAGGTGTGTTCCGTAGATACAGAATTTATCGATAGTTAAATTTCTTATATAAGTCTATTCATGTTTAAGCATATTAGATGAAGTTTATGCATAGAGATGCATATCAGGTAGTGCGACCACCTAGCTGCCTGGCTATCTAGATTAGAAACATGTCAGTTCTTCAACAGAACCTACCAAAGCTGCGCTATTTTGTGCGCCAGGCCTAAAAGCCGACGCTAACGCGCTGCAGAATCATAATCACCCGCATATGAACTGCCTCCCATTTCTTATGTCCAAGAAATGGGAGGTAGTTCACAGGCGGCTGTTTTCTTGTAGCGAATACGTAGGGCGAGAAGGGCTTCTCGCCTCGTGCGTTTAGGTTACAGCAATGGCGGGTCTGCAAAAAATCCCTGGTCATCAAGGAGATGCGAGCTGTCAGCAGCCTCAGTGGCCAGCTGATCGCAGCGCTCATTAAGCGGATGACCTGCGTGACCCTTAACCCACTTGAAGCTCACCTCATGGTCTTCCATAGCAGCAAGCAGGCGCTTCCAAAGGTCTACGTTTTTGACCGGTTCTTTAGATGCCGTTTTCCAGCCTTTTCTAATCCACCCCGAAACCCATTTTTGATTAAACGCATCAACTACGTACTTGGAATCGGAATAGAGCTCTACCTGACAAGGACGCTTAAGGGCCTCAAGTGCAACAATGACGCCAAGAAGTTCCATGCGGTTGTTTGTGGTAGTTTTATAACCTTGGCTGAACTCTTTTGTATGCTGCTGGCCGGAGGGATCGGTATATAGAAGCACGGCCCCATAGCCACCAGGACCAGGGTTTCCTCGAGACGCACCGTCTGTATAGACTGTGACGTGCATGTATGAGGTTGTAGCCTCCATACCAAATCTCCTCTAGAACGTGTTGCTTACGTGTTTACTTTGCCTCAGCCCAATTGGAACCATAGCTGACATCGGCAATTAGAGGAACACGCAGGGTAACAACGTCTTCCATGGTCTCTTTTACCAGCGTAGAGACTGTCTCAATCTCTGACTCTGGAACTTCCAAGTCAAGTTCGTCGTGAATCTGAAGAATTAGCTTTGACGTAAGGCCTTCATCACGCAGGCGTTTCTCGACATTAATCATTGCAATCTTGATAATGTCTGCCGCACTTCCCTGCATAGGGTGATTCATTGCAGTGCGCTCACCGAAGGCAATGAGCTGGCGATTTGACTGGTTGAACTCTCTAATGTGGCGCTTGCGGCCGTACATGGTAATCGCATAACCAGTCTCGTGAGCAGTGCGGACGGAATCGTCAAGGTATGCTCGAACACCAGGATATGCATCAAAGTAGCGGTCAATCATCTCTTGTGCTTCCTTGCGGGAAATCTTAAGAGACGTTGCCAAACCAAAGGCCTGCTGACCATAGACAATGCCAAAGTTAACTGCCTTAGCACGGCTACGAAGCGCTGGAGTGACCTCTTCAACAGGTACGCCAAAGACACGGGCGGCAGTTGCGGCGTGGAAGTCAGCACCAGAGTTAAATGCTGCTACCAGGTGCTCGTCAGCCGAGAGATGCGCAAGCAGGCGAAGCTCAATCTGAGAGTAGTCGCAGGCGAGAAACACACTGCCCTCGGGAACGGTAAAGGCAGTGCGAACACGATGTCCAAGCTCAGAACGGGTAGGAATGTTCTGCAGGTTTGGATCAGAGCTGGAAAGTCTACCTGTTGCAGCAACAGTCTGGTTGAACGTGGTGTGGATACGCTTATCGCCACGAATAAGTGCAGGAAGCGCATCGAGATAGGTTGATTTGATCTTGGCGCGCTCACGATATTCAAGGACGTCAGCAACAATCTGGTACTCCTGCGCCAGCTCTCCTAGAACTTTTGCGTTGGTGGAGTAGAAACCAGTGCGCGTCTTTTTGAGGCCATAGGTTGGAAGTTTAAGCACGTCAAACAAGATATGAGAAAGCTGGCTTGGAGAATCCAAGTTGAAATCTTCACCTGCAGTCTGGTGAATACTTGCCACGCGCTGCGCAATATCTTCCGCTAGCTGGGCAGACTGCTGAGCAAGTTTTTGAGGATCAACGTAGAGACCACGACGCTCCATTGCGGCAAGGACCGGTAGAAGCTGCATTTCAAGCGCAGCAAACAGCTCATATGAGCCATCGTCTTCAAGCTTTTTAGTCAGTACAGGAAAAAGGTTTCTTGCAGCTACTGCTCTTAATGCTGCTGCAGGGATCTCATCTGTAGGCTCAGGAAGCTCAGAGCCAAAGTACAGTTCAACCAAGCCATTAATATCAAAACTTGAACGATCAGACTCAAGTAGATAGGCAGCAACGCCTGTGTCAAAGAGGCGATCAGAATCAATGGTTTCAATATCCATCTTCTGTGGCTCAGACGAATCAACAGGGCTTACCTCGTGCAGCAGCGCCTTGACATCGTCTGCAGCAACACGGGCTTCTCGCAAAATACGCAAGAGTGCAGCAGTTGCATTTTCTCCCTCAAACTTAAGAAGTGCCTTTTCTGTAGACACCCAAAGTGTGCGAGAAAGGCTAAAGAGTGCTCCAGCGTCCGCCGCAGAATCCTCTGCAACGCCAATCCACTCTTGGTTCTCAAGAGCAGCGGTCAGAGCAGCAGATGCGTCTCCTGCCTGCAAATACTCTGACGGAATAGGAAGCGCAGGTGTCGCAGAGGCGGTTTGTGCAACTGAACCAGCGGCAGAGCCACCAGCCATGCGAGCAAGCCTTGAGGTCATGCCCGTAAAGCCCAAAGCCGAGAAAGCCTTGACCACGTCATTTGGATCAAACGTTGGGAACTGAGCATCTTCCAGGTTGATATCAAGCGGCGCATCAGTGCGAATAGTAGCAACCTTACGGGAGAGCAGCGCGTCATCAATATGAGCGCGAAGGTTTTCTCCCACCTTACCCTTGACCTCGTCAGCATGGGCAATAACCTCGTCAAGCGAGCCATACTCCACAATCAGCGCAGCGGCTTTCTTGGGGCCAATTCCGGGAACGCCCGGAATGTTGTCGGAAGAATCTCCCTTAAGACCATAGAAATCTGGAACAAGCTCAGGCGTAATACCTGCATAGAGATCTGCCACAGTCTCTGGTGTCATAATTGAGACGTCAGAGACGCCCTTGCGCGTAGAGACAATCTTGACGTTTTCTGTGGAGAGCTGATACATATCGCGGTCACCCGTGAAGAGCAGCATCTGATAACCCTCTGCCTCACCGCGGCGGGCAAGGGTACCCAAGATATCGTCGCCCTCCCAGCCTTCAAGCTGGCAGACAGGAACATCCAGCGTCTTGAGCAGCTCCTTGACTATGGGAAACTGTGCGTGCAAAGCAGGGTCCATAGGAGGACGCTGGGCCTTGTACTGAGGCAACATATCAATGCGAACCTGTGGCTTGCCCTTATCAAACGCACAAATGACACCATCTGGCGAGAAGGACTCAACAAGTTTGATAAACATGTTGAAGAAGCCAAACAGCGCGCCAGTTGGCGTACCATCTGGAGCTGCCATTGGCTGACGGATTGCATGGAACGCTCTGTGCATGAGTGAGTTTCCGTCAATAACTGCAATGGTTCTGCGCGGTTTAGCTGCATCTTCTTTAGCTGACGTAGCGTCGTTTTGATCTGTAATATCAACTGGCATAGTAGTATCAGACATACCTGCTCCTCTTTGTTTGTGTACCTCTATTGTACTAAGACTTTCTTCGCTTATGCGCGCCAGAGCCTCCGGAAACAAAGCCCACGTCTCTTCTAGCGGCGACTAAATTTTTTGTAATCGTTATGTTTCTGTTTGCATCCTCGCCACCCTCTCAGTGGCAAACGTGCGAAAATAACAACCAACATAACGTGCCTAGCACGCGAGAAAACAGACTAACTGCCAGCATTTACCCACAAGGAGGGGCTGTGGCTCACGACAAAGTTTCTCAGGAATTTGGCTCACTTCTCTTTACCGACGCAGACATGCAAGAACGCCTGCCAAGGCCAACGTACAAGAAACTTCGTAGTGTCATCCAGGACGGCAAACCGCTTGACCTCGACATTGCAAACGAGGTTGCGCATGCCATGAAAGAGTGGGCGCTAGAAAAAGGCGCTACTCACTTCACCCACTGGTTCCAGCCTCTCACAGGTATTACTTCCGAGAAGCACGACAGCTTTATGACTCCTCAGGGAAACGGCACTATTTTGATGTCCTTCTCGGGAAAAGAGCTGGTACAGGGCGAACCTGACGCATCAAGCTTCCCTTCTGGCGGTCTGCGTGCCACTTTTGAGGCTCGCGGTTACACGGTTTGGGATCCTGCAAGCCCAACTTTCATCAAAGATGAAGTCCTCTGCATTCCAACAGCATTTATTTCATACACCGGAGAAGCTCTGGATAAGCGCACTCCTCTGCTTCGTTCCCAGGTTGCCCTAGAGAAGCAGGCCAAGCGCGTTCTTGCACTTTTTGGACAAGAGCCTTCTCGCGTTGTTACAAACATTGGCCCTGAGCAGGAGTACTTCCTTATCAAAGAGGAAGACTTTGAGCAGCGCCCTGACCTTATTCTGTGTGGTCGTACCCTCTTTGGTTGTGAGCCAAGCAAGGGCCAAGAGCTTGATGAGCACTACTTTGGCGCCATTCGTCCAACCGTCAATAACTTTATGAAAGAGCTTGATGACGAGCTCTGGAAGCTAGGCATTCCTGCAAAAACCAAGCATAACGAGGTTGCTCCTTGCCAGCATGAGCTTGCACCTGTCTTTGAGCAGGGAGCACTTGCTATTGACAACAACCTTCTAACCATGGAGAAGCTTAAGCTTCTTGCTCCTCACCACGGCCTTGCCTGCCTTGAGCACGAGAAGCCCTTTGAGTACGTCAATGGCTCCGGTAAGCACGACAACTGGTCACTCTCCGCAGATAACGAGAACCTGCTTGAACCTGGCGATAAGCCTGGCGAGAACCTCCGCTTCCTAGTCTTCCTTGCGTGCCTTGTTGCCGCTGTTGACTCTCATGCAGACCTTCTGCGCATGTCGGTTGCATCTGCTGGAAACGATCACCGTCTTGGCGCAAACGAGGCTCCACCAGCGATTGTCTCAGTCTTTTTGGGTGCTGCGCTTTCTGTAATTGTTGATGACCTCATCACTGGCTCTGATGTTCACGGTGCAAAGCGCACTCGTATGGATCTTGGCGTTCCAACACTTCCTGCGGTTCTTAGGGACAACACGGATAGAAACCGTACCAGCCCCTTTGCGTTTACTGGTAACAAGTTTGAGTTCCGTATGTGCGGCAGCCAGCAGAACCTCTCTGATCCTAACGTCATTTTGAACACCATTGTTGCCGAGCAGTGTGACCGCTTTGCAAACGATCTTGAAGACGCTTCTGAGGAGAACTTTACCAAGGAAGCTTTGAGGTGGGTTATTGATACCTTCAAAGCTCACGAGCGCATCCTCTTTGAAGGCAATGGCTACTCAGGCGATTGGGAGAAACTTGCCGAAGAGCGCGGCCTTCCAAACCTCCGCACCACCCCTGAGGCGCTTCCTGCAATGGTTGCTCCAGAGAACATTAAGCTCTTTGAGCGCTACGGTGTTCTTTCCCAGGCAGAAGCACAAGCTCGCTACGTTGCAAAGGCAGAGCAATACGCTAAGGTTCTCAACATTGAGGCTCGTACTATGCTGTATATGACGCGCCACATGTATCTGCCTGCCCTCTTTACCTACTCAAGTGATGTTGCCTCTTCAGTTGCTGCTAAACAGGCTATTGGTATCAAGAGCGTTGCAGAAACAGAGATTGTTGAGAGGCTCACTGCAGGTATTGACGAGATTTACGCAGCTACCAACAGCCTTGATGAGATCAATACCACAGCTCACCAGATGAAGGATCAGCCTCAGGAGCAGTGCGAATACTACTGCAATGAAGTTCTTCCTGCCATGGCCCGCCTGCGCAGCGCCGTTGACTCCATGGAGCTCATCTGCGGACATGACTGGTGGCCAGTTCCTAGCTACAACAAGATGCTCTTCTACGTCTAGTTCTTCATCAGAGCTTCTTGGCGAGAAACCCGGTCTTCTCGCCACTCCACCTATAAAGCAAAACGGCTCAGTTTACCTGGGCCGTTTTTTGTATTCAAACTCTTACGATGTGGCAAAGATTATGCGTCGACCAACTTGCTGTATGCAGCATGAACGTCTTCGAGCTTGATGAGATTGCCTTCAGCATCGGTAGGAGCAGGAGCTATCTGCATTGATTCGCTCACTACAGTTAAATTAAGGCGGCTTGCATACCAGGGAGTTGGCGTTCCCTCAATAACTGGCGAGAAGAACGAGTCCATTTCTCCCATGTGTTCAGCAGAATCTCGTTTAGTAATAAATTCCTGCCATAAATACGCTGAATACGTATGTTTTGACCCCTGACATACAAATGACCTTATCGTAGAGAAATAAGAAGTGCCTGGCAGAATGACTGAAAGATTATCAAAATCGTCTTTAGTAATTGCCCTATACGCAGCGCTCAGCGGACAAACACAAGCCCTATACTTGCCAAATCCTGTGTCTCTAATAGCTTGATAGGTGCTCTCAGAAAATGCGTCAACATTTTCAAAGAGACTTTGGATAATTTGAGCGCCTTTATCCAGACCATACTGTCCTAAAAAGAGCGATTCAAACTTCTTGCCCGCATACGTAAGTGCGGGGTCAGGAATAACATACCTTCCACGCAGGCCTTCTGTAAGAAGGTCGGTCCATTCGTGAGGACGCAAAATCTTTTTCTCATTAAGGCGTTCTTGATTTACCAGTAAAACCAATGGATCTGCAGCGTAGGCGTACCATTGTCCAGTGGTGTCAAAAAACTCAGGGCGCACGTACTGGTCTGTTGAAGAAACTTCAAACGGTTGACAATATGCGGAAGTCTCAAAATTTTGCATGAGAGCTTCGCTTGCCAAGAAAATGACATCGGGTTTCTCAAAACCCCAATCAGTACCAGATTTGGTATCAGAAGTTTCAGACTCCAAACTCTTACCAGAAGTATATGTTTGCTGAATAAACTCCTGAATTTCTTCCTCCGTTGCCTCACCCACCGTAACAGGCATAGAAAACATTCTTGAATATGTTTCTACCAGGGGCTTTACCGCATCTTTGGAAGTACATAAAAGATTGAGGGAGCCCTCTCGTTGCGCAAGTTGAATAAGCGCTCGAGCGTAGCCTGGAACTTTTGAATTAAGCTGTGGAGGAAGAAGCTCCTGCTGAACATAAGAAATTCCTGGACTCAAAACGTTTGCTACCGTAGCTATTACAGGTGCAGCAACCGCCGAGACAGCCAGGATAATAAATGAGGTTCTAGTAACAGAAGTGGCAGTTGGTGGAGTGATCTTCTCATCAGGGTCTTTTGGTCCAAAAGTTTTATGCATCTTCTGGCGCAGACAATCTGGGATAAACTTCACGCTACCTCCTTACCTGCTACATAATCCGTCTGGTCAAACAGATTTTATCCAAAAAAGGCTTTTAGTCCAATCAGGATAAGTACTATACCGCCCACCATCTCGGCACGGTCACCCAGAAGAGAGCCAAGTTTTTTGCCAATGAACAGAGCAATGGTACAGAGAATTGCAGTAATAATGCCAAAGAGCGCCGAGGCAACCAAGATGTCTACACTATGTGCCCTAAAACTTACCCCAACAGCAAATGCGTCGATTGCTGTAGCAACAGCTTGAAAGAGCAGCTTTCCAAAAGAGAGCGTCGTAGCACTTTGCTGGGCTTCTTCCTCATCTTCCTCAGAAGCGTCTTCTTTGAGCGCCTTATAGCCGCTGTACAGCATGTTTGAACCGATGAAGCCAAGGATGACTAAAGAGACCATTCCTGCATACTTTTCAATCAATTCTGCTGCAATGCCGCCAACAAAATAACCGGCAAGAGGCATACCAAACTGAAAGAGGCCAAAGAAAAGAGGCATGCGCATGAGGCGAGAAAACCTATGGTCATCGAAGGCAAAAGTATTAGAGATGGTGACAGAGAACGCATCTGTTGCAAGCGCCACACCAAGCAGAAAAATTTCCAGTAGACCCATGTGTGAGTTCCTAGGTATCATTAAATCTTGTAACACAAAGATGAAATTTTAACGCCTATGAGCGTTTTTCAGCTACTCTTATACTGAAAAACTACAAGGAGTGTTATGCCTGCTTTAATAACCCACTATCTGTTTGGTGCAGAGGTGGTTCATGATTTACCACAAGAGCTTGTTGCAACTGACGCAGAGGTCAATGCGTTCTTGCTTGGAAACCAGGGACCTGATCCTTTCTTGGCTCGTCATCTAGCCTGGCCAAACCACTCACTTGCCTGCAATAGGCTGCATCGTCGTATGCACGCAGGCCATATTGTTGACGCATTTTTATCCATTCGCGATGGGGTTTCTCGCCTGCCGCAGAGCGACATGCCAGCTGGGCGTGCGTTTGCGCTTGGCCTCTTAGCACACTACGCACTAGATAGAATTGTCCATCCGTTTGTGTATTCCCAGCAAGATGCGCTGATTGAGGCGGAACCATCTCTCAAAAATGCCTACAGAGAGCTCCATCCTATTATCGAAACGGATTTGGATTCATATCTTCTTTGGCACATGCGCCACACTACCGTTGAGACGTTTCCACCAGCTGAGGTGCTTGAAGCCATTGAATCCACCAAACACGTTGGTGGCGCGCTTTTCTCGCAAGTAGCGCTTCAGGTATTTGGCCTTAATGTTGGCGTTGGTGAGTACGAGAAAGCCCTCCAGGACTACGCTCGCATTTACCACACGGTAGAGCGCACTGATCCTAAATACACTACCAAGCTTCCTGACGTTTTATACAAGACCGAGAAGTTCATGCGTCCTTCAAACAATTCGTACGTTGCCGCAATGGCTCACCGTATTGTTATGACTGAGGACTTCCCTACCGCTAATCTCAAGCGTCTTCCCTGGAAAGAGCCTTACACAGGAGAAATTAAGACTGAATGTATTCTTGATCTTATGGATGAAGCTCGTGAGTTCTACAAAGAGCTTGTTCAGGCAACTATCTTAGGTCAAAGAATCACCCTGGAAGAGCTGGTCGACGGTATCAATTACATGGGCAAACCCGTTGTAGAAATGGTTGATGACGAGGACTAACTCACGGCAAAATACAAATGTGTTGAGCATTCAAACACGTAAGAGAAAAGCGGCTACCTTTGAACTGCCTCCCATTTCTTGGACACGAGAAATAGGAGGCAGTTCAAAACACACCTAAGTCGGATAATCTGTTAAAAAGACGTATACATGACGCGGAAATTACCACAAACATGCAGATTATCGTCATTAGATGTGTAAAGTGCCCGCATCTGAGCAGAATATCCGACTTAGGTGTGTTCCGTAGATACAGAATTTATCGATAGTTAAATTTCTTATATAAGTCTATTCATGTTTGAGCATATTAGATGAAGTTTATGCATAGAGATGCATATCAGGTAGTGCGACCGCCTAGCTGCC
>NZ_JDFG01000015.1 GCF_000565075.1 Atopobium sp. BS2 | reverse complement strand
TTTAGTACGCACAGGCTTTGAGCACCTCTATGAAGTGTATGAAAAGATAGATCCAAAAGGAGCACGTCTTCTAGAAGAGTCAGAGCCATATGTACTAACCTACCTAGACTTTCCAAAAGAACACGCTCACTGGATACGTACAAACAATCTCTGTGAAAGACTCAACAAAGAGATAAAGAAGCGTACACGTGTCGTTGGAGTATTTCCCTTAAAACAAGCAATGCTTCGCCTTGTAGGAGCTGTATGTATCAATCAAAACGAAGAGTGGTTTGTAGCAACACACTTCATGGACAAACGCTCTCTTCTCTTTGAAGAACTCCCTCAGAGAGAAGCGTGTACACAAGAGACTATCGACCACCTCTTACAAGTGATTGATAGCGACTTTAAAGTTTGTAGAGAGGTGGCATAATGTAGGCTAGAAGGTAGAAAGGAAATAGCCTTACACCACTTTTTGAGACGTAACTTTAATCCTATACAAATTCTCTATCTTCTATGAAAAAATGCTCAACTAATGAGATAAAAATCGTTTAATAGCAGATATATCCATAAATAAATGCTGGAAAACAGCTTGATTACCTGTGGCTCTACCGGTAGATGGTGTGAAAATCTCCATGAGTGGTTTCTCGCCACATAAGTTGTTGATTAAGGTTATTATATTTCACGTGGCGAAACGTCACGGTATCGCGCTCCACAGGCGCAGTTTTGCCCTGCGGGGCTAAGAAAGAAAGGCACGAAATGGCTCAGGGTACTGTAAAGTGGTTTAATCCAGACAAGGGTTACGGCTTCATCTCTCGTGAGGATGGCGACGATTTGTTCGTACACTTCTCCGAGATTCAGATGGACGGTTTCAAGACTCTCGACGAGGGTCAGCCTGTCGAGTTTGAGATTACCACCGGCCAGAACGGTAAGCTCCAGGCTTCTAGCGTCCACAAGATCTAGTACTTGCGAACACTACCATCAAAAGGAGACCTTCGGGTCTCCTTTTTTGTTACACCGACATTTTTATAGTGGCGCTACCTAGGAACTTTAATACCAGTGCTTAATGGTAAAGTTAGCATGTTCAGAGAGTTTCTCGATGTCTTGATGTTCATCATCACAATTAACAGCACAGGTGATAAGGCCAACAGAATTTCCTGTCTGAAGAGCCAGAGGAATGTCTTCAAACAGAATTGTTTTTTCGGCTTGAGCTCTAAGGCGAGCAAGAGCCTCTAAATAGAGATACGGCTCATCTTTTGCAGATCCAACATCTGCTGCAAACACCTGAGTATCAAAAAGTGCGGATAAGTTTAAACGAGGTTCCAGCATGCCAAGCAGCTCTGACTCGTTAACGGTGGCCAGTGCTGTAGGGATATTTCTTTCTTTGAGCTTGTTAATAAACTCAACCACCCCAGGTCTAAGCTGCACGGAGTTTACAAAGAAACTCTTGCTGAGTTCTTTCCACTCGGCAACAATTTCTTCTGGATCTTCCTTTAGCCCATAGGAGGCAATTGCCCATTCGGCTCCCTTTTCAAATCCAAGAGGGGAGAGAATCTTGCCAATTTCTGGAGTGTAAGGGATTCCTCGCGACTCAAAAAACTCCTGGTCAACAAGCTTCCAGATATGATGTGTATGCGCAATTGTGCCATCAAAATCAAAAATAGCTGCTTCAAAATCTGTTGCAAGAATATCTTCAAGTGTCGAGAAAATCACAGAGTTCCAATCAAGTTGCGGTGAGCTTGTGTTTTTTATTGTTGACGTGTCAGTCTAGTGTAAACTTTTAGCAAGTATGAAGAGGAGTAAACCAATACTTTTCGGAGGACCGCATGAAACGCAGCTTATTTAACACTCGCGGTAAATTGCTTGCTGTTTTGTTCTTTGTTGTTATGGCATTGTTTGTAACAACAGTTCAAAACGCATATGCAACTACCTACACAACTATGGATGCTCAGGGCAACATAATTCAGAGCCAGTCTCTGAGTGATGCTGTTGCGCTTTCTCGTGCAACAGGAAGACCAATTGCGTTAGATCCTGGCCACAGTGATGGTACAGATGGTCGAGACCCAGGCGCAATGTACTACGGTTTAAAAGAAGGCGATATTGCCTGGGCTACAGCTATGTACGTTAAGAAATATCTTGAGCAGTGGGGAGTTCCCGTTGTAGTGGTTCGTGGAGAGCATGAAGACCCTTCGCTCAAAACACGCGTTCAGCGTGCCGTTGATGCAAACGCTTGTGCCATCATCTCGCTTCACTACAATGCCGGCCCTGCATCTGCAACGGGCTCAGAGGTCTTAGTTCCTCATGACGTTAGCTATAACCATGATCTTTTCGTTGCTGGCCAGGCACTTGCTGGCAAGATTAACTATTACTTGAGAGAAAAAGCGGGTATTGTCACCCGAGGTGATGGCGCTACTGAGCGTGGCTACAACGATAAAGACGGTACAGACTATTACGAGAATGGCGATGAGTCCGATTATTACGGCATTGTTCGCTATGCTCGCCAAAAAGGTATTCTTGGTGTAATTGTTGAGCACCAGTTTATCTCTAATCCAGCTCATGCAGCTGAGTTTAAAGACCTTGGCGATAACTCAAAGGTTGACTATATTGGCTGGGCTGATGCCTGGGCAATCTGGGAAATGTATCACTCTGATACTTGGTGGAGTATGAGCAGTATTTCTGCTGTTCAAAATGGTAATAAAGTTACAGTTAAACCTGT
>NZ_JDFG01000014.1 GCF_000565075.1 Atopobium sp. BS2 | reverse complement strand
GGACTGCCTCCCATTTCTTGGACATAAGAAATGGGAGGCTGTTCAAAACGACGTAGGGGCCAAAAAGAAATGCGATGCTTACGCGGTGCTTGCACGTGTACTTACGTGGTGCTTACGCAGCGCTAACGTGCACTTACTTGCGGTTGCAAACCTCTGCAGCAACCTTTGCGCCAAGAGCAACGTTGTTGAAGACCAGCTGAATGTTGGACTCAAGGGAGTTGTTACCAGTGATCTCAGCAACCTTTGCCAGCAAGAATGGTGTGGACTCCTTGCCATGGATACCGTTAGCCTCTGCCTCTGCAAGGGCCTTCTCGATAGCTGCGTCGATGGTGTCCTTATCCATTGCATACTGCTCAGGAATTGGGTTGGTGACCAGGAGACCGCTGTTCATGCCAATCTGCTGCTGGGTAGTGAAGATCTCTGCCAGCTCAGCAGGGGAGTCAACACGGTAGTCAACGCTAAAGCCGCTCTTGCGGGTGTAGAACGCAGGAAGCTCCTCGGTCTGGTAACCAAGTACTGGAACGCCCTTGGTCTCCAGGTACTCAAGGGTAAGGCCAAGGTCAAGAATGGACTTTGCACCAGCGCAGATGACCATAACAGGAGTCTGTGCAAGCTCCTCGAGGTCAGCGGAGATGTCCATGGTGGTCTCAGCGCCACGGTGAACGCCACCAATGCCGCCTGTTGCAAAGACGTCGATGCCTGCCATGTGAGCAATCATCATGGTAGTAGTGACGGTAGTTGCGCCGTCCTTCTTCTCAGCGATGATAACAGGAAGGTCGCGGCGGCTTACCTTAGCAACCTCGCGGCCCTTCTTGCCCAGGTAGTCAATCTCGTCAGCGGAAAGACCAGCACGCATCTGGCCGTTAATAATTGCGATAGTTGCAGGAATTGCACCGTTGTCGCGGATGATCTGCTCAACCTTCAGAGCGGTCTCAACGTTCTGTGGGTAAGGCATACCGTGAGAAATGATGGTGGACTCCAGGGCTACAACAGGCTTGTTCTGCTCAAGAGCCTCTTTGACCTCGTTAGATACAACGAGAAAATCCTTCAGGTTTGACATATATACTCCAATCGTAAACGACTAATGGAACCGAAAGTAGTGCCGCGCAGATGCGCTGTGCCGCGCAGACGCGCTGTGCCGTGCAGGCGCGCTAAATACCTGCGCGCTTGATAACCTCTTCAACGTTGAGCTCACCGTTGATGGTGTCCTCACCCTCAATGGCCATGCTGGAAGCAGCTATGCCCACTAGGCCGGTTTGCTCAAGCGTCATGCCCTGAGTGTACGCCCAGGTAACTCCCGCCATCATGGCATCTCCTGCGCCTGTCATGTTGACTAGCTTTGCAGGAAGCAGTGGCAAATGGACGGTCTTCTCGTGATCAGCACAAAGAAGGCCCTTCTCGCCAAGGGAGATAAACACGCGCTTCAGTCCTGTTGCAAGTAGCTCGTGAGCTGCGGCTTCAAGGGAGGCGTCGTCAGTGATCTTGATGCCCGAGAGCATCTCGGCTTCAAGGCGATTTGGCTTGAGTGTGTGAATCTTGCCTAGGACCCTCTTGAGCTTCTGTGCCTTGATGGAAGAAACAGGATCGCAGAAGATGGGGCAGGTCACGTTCTTGGCAATGAACTCGATGGTCTGCTGAGGCAGGTTGGTATCAATCACGCAAGCTGCGGCGTGCTGGATAACATCCAGGCGCTCCTCGATGCGCTCGGGGGTGACATACTCGTAAATCTGCATGTCATTGATGGCTTCCTGCATCTCACCGTGCTCGTCCATGATGAAGAGGTAGGTAGAAGTGGAAGCACCTGGCACAGTAATTGAGGCGTCGATGTCAATGCCGCAATCCAGGCAGCCCTCTTTGAGCTCGCGCGCACGATAGTCCTCGCCAAAGGCGGTGAGCAGACGAACATCGCTGTCGAGAAGGGCCAGGTTGTGGGCAACATTTCTGCCAACGCCACCAAAGGACATGGTGACCTTGCCAGGGTTTGAATCTCCTGCCACAAGGGAAGTGTCTGGGCGACCAGCAATATCCATATTGGCAGCGCCAATCACAATAAAGTAGGGACGTTCGCTCAAAATGTAGCGGCGGCCCAGAATTGCGCCCTTTGCAGTAAGGTTGGAGATGTGAACCGAAACAGAAGAACGCGAGATGCCTGCACGCTCTGCAATTTCCTTCTGAGTAATGGAAGGCTGCTCTTTGATCCAGTTGAAAATCATTTGTTCTCGATTGGTGAGCATCATGCCTCCTAGCAGCAAAAATAGAATCCGACTAAACAGGTGCTTATATGAAACTTCTAAACAGGTGCTTATCTTGTTTAAGCTAGTGCTTAAATCTTGCTTTGGACAACGATAAGACAGCAGCTAGAGTCTGTAAAGAATGAATTCATTAAATTTTTCCCTGGTGAGCTCAAAGATTTTCTCGCCACGCTTGTTCTACCTGCTTGATTTTTCTAAGCATTTGCTGCGTACCGTTTACAGAATTTTAGTATCTGCAAACGGTTGTATCGTGAAAATCTCTCTAAATTGGGCGTCGGCGTTATGCAACTGTAATAATATATTTAATGAATAGTAATGACTCGTCCACATAAGTTAGTTCGCGTGCGTATCGTGCGCAGATGCTTGTTTCGGGCGTTTTAGGAGGTAGTATGCCTAAACGTGTTTTTGTAGTTGTTCTTGATAGTTTTGGCATCGGCGAAGAGCCTGATGCAGCGGCATACGGAGACGAGGGTAGCAATACCCTTTGTGCATGCGCAACAAGTGGCGTTCTTAACATCCCAAATATGACAAAGCTGGGCCTTCTTAATATTGATGGCGCGCTTGATACTGTGTACGACGTTGATCTGAAGCCAATTGAGTCTCCTGTGGGCGCATACGCTCGTATGCAGGAGAAATCAGCTGGTAAAGACACCACCGTTGGCCACTGGGAGATGGCAGGCGTCATTTCTCCAAAGAAGTTCCCAACGTATCCTGATGGTTTTCCACAGGAGGTCATTGAGGAGTTTGAGCAGAAGACGGGCCGCAAGGTTTTGTGCAACAAGCCTTACTCCGGAACCGATGTTATTAGAGACTTTGGTAAAGAGCACGTAGAGACTGGTGCTCTGATTGTCTACACTTCAGCAGATTCTGTTTTCCAGATTGCTGCTCATGAGGACGTGGTAAGTCCCGAGAAACTCTATGAGTATTGCCGCATTGCGCGCGAGATTCTGCAGGGTGAGCACGGTGTTGCTCGCGTTATTGCTCGTCCTTTTGAGGGGGAGTGGCCATACCAGCGTACTTCTCGCCGTCATGACTTCTCGCTTGAGCCAACGGGCCCAACTATGCTTGATCGCCTTAAAGAGAACGGCTTTGATGTTCTTTCCATTGGCAAGATTTATGACATCTTTGCTCACCGTGGCATGACTGAGTTTGAGTTCACTACCTGCAATGCAGACGGAATTCAGAAAACTATTGAGGCTACCAGCAAAGACTTCAACGGTCTGTGCTTCACCAACCTTGTTGATACCGACATGATTTACGGTCACCGCAATGATCCTGTGGGATACTCCAACGCTCTTTCTTATTTTGACGAGCGCATTCCTCAAATTATTGAGGGCCTTCGTGAGGATGACCTGTTCATTATCACCGCAGATCATGGCTGTGACCCGGTAACACCATCTACTGATCACTCTCGTGAGTACGTGCCACTGCTTATCACGGGTCCAAAGGTCAAGCCAAACACCAACCTTGGTACAACCGCCACATTTGCCGATATGGCCGAGACAATCCTTGATTATTTTGGCGTTGAGCAACTTGGTGTTGGAACTTCTCACCTGTCAGAGATTCTTAAGGAGAACTAATGGCTACTACCCCAACTCCCCATAACGCTGCTGTTGAGGGCCAGATTGCTAAGACCGTCCTCATGCCAGGCGATCCTCTGCGCGCTAAGCTTCTTGCAGACACGTATCTGGAGAACGTTGAGCAGTTCAACACCGTTCGCAACATGTTTGGCTACACCGGCACCTACAAGGGACAGCCAGTCTCCGTTATGGGTTCTGGTATGGGTATGCCTTCCATTGGTATTTATTCTTACGAGCTCTTTAATTTCTACGGAGTTGACAATATTCTCCGCATTGGTAGCGCTGGCGGCCTTGCTCCTGAGGTAAAGCTTAGAGACATTGTTATTGGCATGTCTTCCAGCACTGATTCTAATTATCCATCACAGTACGGAATGCCTGGAACCATTGCACCTACCGCAGACTTTGGCCTGTTGAGCAAGGCTGTTGCTGGTGCAGAAAAGCTGGGTTATCCCGTTCGCGTTGGTAATATTCTGGCAAGCGACGTGTTCTATACCGTAGACAACTCGCTTACCAAATGGGCAAGCATGGATGTTCTTGCCGTTGAGATGGAGTCGGCAGCCCTGTATCTCAACGCCATGCACGCTCATAAGCATGCGCTTACGCTGCTAACTATCTCTGATTTGCCTCTTACAGGAGAAGCACTTACTGCTGAAGAGCGTCAGACTAGTTTCACGCAGATGATGGAGGTTGCTCTTTCTGTTGTTGCTTAAGGCACTTGTTGTGTAAAGCATCGCAGATAGGCAGTTTGCCATTGCTGTTTGTTTTGGAACCATGCGGATTTTCCGCTTAAGTTAGGGGAGTTTGGTCAACTTCTCATAAAGATCCAGCACTAAAGCTGGACGTTCCCGCCACATGAGGTAAGGAGAGCACGGAATGAACAAGAACGTTTCTCGTCGTAGTTTTGTGACCGGCGCAACCGGCGTTGGCGCATTTGCAGCACTTGCAGGTCTTGCAGGCTGCAACCAGAAGAAGGACGATGGTGGCCAGAAGGCATCAGGTGAGAAGAAAAAGAAGCTCACCATGGTTACCGATACTGGTGGTGTTAACGACCAGTCCTTTAACCAGTCCGCTTGGGAGGGCATGACCGAGCTTAAGGACAAGAACGGCTGGGATGTCAGCTACCTTGAGTCCAAGCAGGATTCCGATTACGCAACCAACCTTGATAAGGCTGTTGACGCAGAGTCCGACCTTGTTTGGGGCGTTGGCTTTGCTATGGCAGACGCAACCCTTAAGGCTGCTAAGGACAATCCAAACACCCAGTTTGCCATCATTGACAACGGCAACGAGTCTCAGGTTTCCAACTTCACCGGCGTTATGTTCCGTGCTCAGGAGCCTTCCTTTGTTGTTGGCTACATTGCTGCTCGCACCACAAAGACTGGCAAGGTTGGCTTTGTTGGCGGCATTTCTTCCGCACTTATCGACCAGTTTGAGTATGGTTACCGCGGCGGCGTTGCTTATGCAAACAAGGAAAAGGGCACCAACGTTGAGGTTTCTGCACAGTACGCAGAGTCCTTCTCCGATGCTGCAAAGGGTAAGGCTATTGCTAACTCCATGTACTCCGATGGTTGCGACGTTGTCTTCCACGCTGCAGGCGGCGTAGGAACCGGCGTTATTGAGGCAGCTAAGGACGCAAACAAGCTTGCTATCGGCGTTGATCGTGACCAGGCATATCTTGCTCCAGAGAACGTCCTGACCTCTGCTCTTAAGCGCGTTAACGTTGCTATCGTTGAGATTTCCGAGAAGATCCTGAAGGACGGCCAGAAGGGTGGCACTACTGTTTCCCTGGGCGCTTCCGAGGACGCTGTCGGAATTGCTGAGGATCACCACCTCATGGGTGAGGACACCTACAAGGCAGCTACTGACCTTCTCGACAAGATCAAGGCTGGCTCCGTTGTTCCTCCTGCAAGCAAGGACGACCTGGACAAGTACGTCAAGTCTTTGAGCTAAGCTCTGACTTAGTTTTTTGAGCCCTGGGGTTTCTCGCCAGATGGTTTTGCCGTCTGACAGGCCCAAAAGGTTGATGAGTTTGGATTTGCTGGTGAGGGGTGCTCTTTGGCACTCCTCACCTCTAGCAAGTGTGTAAAGGAGGTGGCTCGTGGAAGTCAGTTCGGATTACGCTGTTCAGATGCATGGCATTACCAAAGTTTTTGGATCGTTTAAAGCTCTTGACGCCGTAGACCTTAACGTGCGCAAGCAAACTGTCCACGCCATTTTAGGAGAGAACGGCGCAGGTAAAAGTACGCTTATGAACGTACTGTATGGCCTGTATTCTGCTGATGAGGGCGAGGTTTACCTCAACGGAGAGCGTGTATCCATATCTGGCCCAACCGATGCTATCGCTCACGGTATTGGTATGGTTCACCAGCACTTTATGCTGGTCGAGAACTTTACTGTTACAGAAAATATTGTTTTGGGCAACGAGGTCACCAAGGCTGGTGGCGTCCTTGATCCAAAGCGAGCTCGCGAGAAGGTCCTGGAGATTGTTGAGGAATACGGCTTTGACGTAGACCCTGACGCCAAGATTGAAGACATTTCTGTTGGTATGCAGCAGCGTGTTGAGATTTTGAAGGCCCTGTATCGCGGCGCAGATACGCTGATTCTTGATGAGCCTACGGCAGTTCTTACGCCGCAGGAAATTGAGAAGCTTATTCAGATCATGCATGACCTGGTAAGCAAAGGTAAAACCATCATTGTTATTACTCACAAGCTTAAAGAGATTATGTCTTCTGCTGACGAGTGCACTATTATTCGTCGCGGCAAGTACATGAGCACCGTTGATGTCTCCAAGACATCCGAGACCGAGCTTGCAACACTTATGGTGGGTAGAAACGTTAACCTGCATGTAGAAAAGAAGCCAGCAACTCCTGGGGAGGTTGTTCTCTCTATTAAGGATCTCCACGTCAAGGACGAGCGCGGCATTGAGCAGGTAAACGGCTTTAATTTGGATATTCGTGCCGGTGAGATTGTTGGTCTTGCAGGTATTGACGGCAACGGCCAGAAAGAACTTGCCGATGCCATAGACGCACTGGTCAAACCTGAGTCGGGCACCATTACCGTTAAAGGTGAAGAGATTCAGGGCACAACCCCTAAAACGGTCATTGACCACGCAGTTGCCACTATTCCTTCAGACCGTCACCGTTGGGGTCTGGTTCTGCCCTTTACGGTTGCCGAGAACATGGTGCTTGAGCGCCACAACGAGGAGACCTTTGGTAAGGGCATTGCACTTGACCTGGCAAAGATTAAGGAATTCTCTCAGAAGCTGATTGACGAGTTTGATATTCGTCCTGCTGAGTGTGCAGATCATCAGGCTGCGGGACTTTCTGGTGGTAACCAGCAGAAGGTTATTATCGCCCGAGAGGTCTCTTCCAACCCAGACGTCCTCATTGCCATTCAGCCAACGCGCGGTCTTGACGTTGGTGCTATTGAGTTTGTTCACAAGGCGCTTATTCGCGAGAGGGACCGTGGTGCAGCAATTTTGCTGATTTCCTTTGAGCTGGACGAGATTATGGACGTTGCCGATAAGATGGCAATTATTTACGCCGGCAAGAATGTTGGCGAGTTTGACCAAGGTACTATCACTGAAGAGCAGGCTGGCCTGCTGATGGCAGGAGGTGACGCCGAGTGAGTACGCTTACAAAGATAATGAGAAAGCCCATTACGTCAGCAATTGTTGCTATTTTTGTTGGCCTGTTGGTTGCTTCTATTATTTTGGTTGTTGCAGGTTATGACCCTATCAGCTCGTTTGAGGCTCTTATTGGCGGCATGGTAGGTAAGCCAAAATACATTTCTAACGTCATTATTAAGGCAACACCTTTGCTCTTTACGGGTATTGCTGTTGCTTTTGCATTCCGCGTTGGCCTCTTTAACATTGGCGCTGAGGGTCAGTACATTGTAGGTACTATCCTCGCCGTTATTGTTGGCTACAGTCTTGATCTTCCTCCTGTACTGCAGATTCCTGTAGTTGTTTTGGTTGGTACCGCAGGCGGCGCAGGTATTGGTGCCATTATTGGATGGCTTAAGGCTCAGTTTGGCATCAACGAGGTTATTACCAGCATTATGTTTAACTGGATCAGCCTTTACCTCTGCAACTTTGTGGTTTCTCTTCCACAGTTCCACCAGCCAAACTCAACTTCTTCGTACTCCATTAACGAGTCTGGCTACACCACACTGTTCTATGGCATGAAGAATTCCGAGGACGGTGCTGAGGCAATTCGCAATATTCCTGTTATTGGCGACGCTATTATGCGTACCGATGTAAATATTGGTATTTTTGTTGCTATTATCGCAGCTATCTTTATTGGCTGGCTGCTTATGCGCACCAAGGTTGGTTATGAGATGCGCGCTGTTGGTTTTAACCGCGACGCTGCACAGTTTACCGGCATCAACGTTAAGAAAAACCTTACGCTCTGCATGGCTATTTCTGGTGCACTCTGCGGACTTGCAGGTGCTCTGACCATTACCGGTATTGCTCCTCACAGTATTGCAACGCTGGCAGCATTTGAGAACAACGGCTTTAACGGTCTGTCCGTTGCGTTTATCGCCAACTGCAATCCTGTGGCATGTATTCCTGCATCCTTCCTGTTCGCTGGTCTTCTTTATGGTGGCCAGACTGTTCAGCAGACGGTTGGTGCACCTTCCGAGATTATCAACATTGTTATTGGTACCATCGTGTTCTTTATGGCTCTGGGTGGCGTTATTCCAATGCTTGCCGACCGTCTTGATCACAAGCGTGCCCAGAAGGCTAAGGAAGAAGAGGCAAAGCTTGCTGCTCAAGTGAGTGATGCGTCCGACCCTTCTCAGGAGGAGGCAAACAATGCTCACTAACCTGATTCTTCTTGTTTCCGTTACCCTCATGTACTCGACACCTCTTATTTTTGGTGCTCTGGGCGGCGTTGTCTCCGAGCGCTCCGGTGTTGTCAACATTGGTATTGAGGGCATGATGGGTGTTGGCGCCTTTGCAGGCGTTGCGGGCAGCTACCTCACCGGAAACCCTTGGATTGGCTTCCTTTGTGCAGGTATTGCAGGCGGTCTTATTGCGCTTTTGCACGCCATGGCATCTATTACGTTTAACGCTGACCAGACAGTTTCTGGTGTTGCAATTAACCTGCTGGCACCTGGCATTGCTCTGTTTGCTTGCCGTCTTTTGTTTGATGGCGCTGCAATGTCTCCAGCAGTCAATAAGCTGCCAAAGCTCTTTGGTGAGGGTGCCTTTAACGACACACCTTATTCCAGCTTGAACGTAGACATTACCGTGGTACTTGCACTTTTAACCGCCCTTCTCGTCTGGTTTGTGCTTTACCGTACCAAGTGGGGCCTGCGTATTCGCTCCGTTGGCGAGCATCCACACGCATCCGAGACGCTGGGCATTAGCGTTCGTAAGACTCGCTACCTCTGCGTTATTGTTTCTGGTGTTCTTGCAGGATTTGGTGGCGCTTCTGTAACGCTGGCAATTATTTCTCAGTTCACTCAGACCGCTATTTCTGGTCAGGGCTTTATTGCATTGGCAGCTGTTATTTTTGGTAAGTGGAAGCCTCTGAACACCTATGCAGCTTGCCTGCTCTTTGGCTTTACTCAGGCACTGGCAATTCTTCTTGGCGGCGGCGCAACTCCAATTCCAAGCCAGATCATTGCAATGCTTCCTTACTTCATCACCATCATTACGCTGGTCCTTTTTGTTGGTAAGTCTGTTGCGCCTAAGGCGGACGGCGTGCCATACATCAAGGGAAGTCGTGCATAATGGCCGGGGTAGAGGGTTCTTGCCACGTTTCTAACGAGGCTCTTGTTCAGCTTGCTATTGAGGCGCGCAACTACGCCTATGTACCGTACTCTCACTATGCTGTTGGAGCTGCGCTTTTGTGCTCCGACGGCACGGTATACGGTGGCGCCAACCTAGAAAATGCTGCGTACACGCCTTCTAACTGCGCCGAGCGCACGGCGTTTTTCCGCGCGGTGTTTGAGGGTCACAGGGATTTTGTGGCCATTGCGGTTGTCGGCGGTCCTGAGGGAGAAGCCCCAACAGCTTGGTGCACTCCTTGTGGTGTATGCAGGCAGGTTATTCGCGAGTGGTGCGATCCTGCAACGTTCCGTATTGTGCTGGGCAAGGTAGACGCGGCTCCTCGCGAGTATCTGCTCCAGGACATCTTGCCTATGGGATTTGGTCCCGAGGATCTGGGCGAGTCTAGTCCTGCTGGCGCATCGGGTGACGACGCCGTGAAGGGTGCCGACGGTGGTCACGAGCACGGTTGTGGCTGCGGGTGCAGCGAGAACGGCAAGAGTAACCAGTAAGCTGCGGTATCAAGCAGCCTGCGCTTTCGGGTGCAGATAACCTGGTAGGTTACATGAAATTGCAAGCCGGTAGAGTTTCTCGCTACCGGCTCTTTTACTAGAGAGTTAACGCGAACGGCAACGAATGCGCCTGACGGCGCCGCGAACGGCAACGAACGCGAAAGCGGAAAGAGGTTCAACTATGCGCATGTACGACGTGATTGAAAAGAAGCGCGACGGCGGCGAGCTTACCGACGCCGAGATCGATTACTTTGTCTCGGGCTATGTAGCTGGGGATATTCCTGATTATCAGGCCTCCGCACTTGCGATGGCCATTTTCTACAAAGGTATGACCGCGCATGAGACGGCTCACCTGACCATGGCAATGGCCGAGTCCGGCGACATGATGGACCTCTCGGCAATTCCTGGTATCAAGGTGGACAAGCATTCTACCGGCGGCGTTGGCGATAAAACCACGCTGGTAGTGGCTCCAATTGTTGCATCTCTGGGCGTCAAGGTTGCCAAGATGAGCGGTCGCGGCTTAGGCCACACGGGCGGTACGCTGGATAAACTTGAGGCAATCCCAGGCCTTTCCATTGAGATTTCCGAGCCCGATTTCTTCAAGCAGGTCTCCGAGATTGGCGTTGCCGTCGCAGGTCAGACGGGCAATCTTGTTCCAGCTGACAAGAAGCTCTACGCGCTTCGCGACGTTACTGCAACGGTTGATTCGGTGCCTCTGATTGCGTCGAGCATTATGAGCAAGAAGATTGCTTCCGGGTCCGACTGCATTTTGCTGGACGTTAAGTGCGGCTCCGGCGCTTTTATGAAGGATGTTGACTCCGCAATTGAGCTGGCAGATGCCATGGTTTCCATTGGCGAGCACGTCGGCCGTACTACCGCGGCTCTGATCACCGGCATGGATCGTCCTCTGGGCAAAAACGTGGGCAACTCCCTCGAGGTCATCGAGGCAGTGGCCACGCTTAAGGGCGAGGGTCCTGAGGATCTGACTGATGTCTGCGTTGAACTTGCTGCAAACATGCTTAATCTCGCAGGTAAGGGAAGTGTTGAGGACTGCCGCAAGCTGGCTCGTCAGCAGATTGCAAACGGCGAGGGCTTGGCTAAGCTTGCCCAGATGGTCAAGGCTCAGGGCGGCACCGACGAGGTCATCTTTGACACCACCAAGTTTGAGGCCGCGCCATTCCGTCGCGACATTGTGGCCGAGACCAGCGGATATATCACATCCATGAACGCTGAGCTGGTGGGCATTTCCTCCGTTGCTCTGGGCGCTGGCCGCGAGAAGAAGGGCGATCCAATTGACCCAGCTGCTGGTATTATCCTTGAGCGCAAGACCGGCGATTATGTCGAGAAGGGCGATGTGATTGCAACGCTTCTGACCGGTGACGAAAGCCGTCTTGATGAGGGCGAGCGCATTTTCCGCGAGGCTCTGGTCTTTGGCGAGAACACTCCCGAGCTGGAGCCGCTGTTCTTTGCGCGTGTCTCCAAGGACGGCGTCGAGCGCTTCGCGTAAGCGCGTGGGGTTCCGAGCTCCACATAACATGCAAGTGAGAGCGTGCAAGCTCCGAGCTCCATATATCATGCAGGTCAGACCGGTGTTCACGCAGGTGGGCACCGGTTTTTTGTGTGGTAACAGCGTCGTGTGCGGGCAAACTTGCAGGTCAAGCGCGCGAAGCGCCAGCGGGGAGTGCACGGGGCTTCTCGCCAGGTGCGCCATAACAGCATGCGCGCCTGAAAAGTGTAAAGAATCTGTATTTGAGGCACAGATTCTTTGATGAAATCAGGCAAATCCACCGATTCTTTTACATTTTTAGGCAAAATTTACAGAATCTTTGATGAAATCAGGCGCGTGAAAGATAGATTACGTGGCCCTGAATTTTGAGCCTGAAAAGGGCATCAAGTCTGAGTAAATTTACTCAGACATGGCGAGAAAAACCGGCAAATAGCTCAGATAAGGTGTGCTTTTCCGGCAAATTGTTCAGACATGACGATAACATCAGGCTCCCTGGAAGGGTGAGTTCGGACACGCTTTAAACCCCGCCTGAAAAGTGCAAAGAATCTGTGTTTGAGACACAGATTCTTTGCTGTTATCAGGCAAAAGTTACAGATTCTTTGCTGAAATCAGGCGCGCTAGCAGGACAAGATAGAAAACCTAGCCGACAGAACAAATCTGGCGAGAAAATCGGTCTTCTCGAGGTTGCAGTTATTGCACAGAGTGTGTAATAATACTCAGTATGTGCAATAAGTCGGGTGCTACGGTGTTGTTGTGCTGCCGCAACACCTGCGGTTCGCGGCCCGCACCGCTCACACGCGTCCGCGCACCCAGTACGTACCTGCAAACCAGGAGAGGCTTCAGAAACGTATGACAGAAACATTGTCTGTACCTGCTGTTTTTTCAGCTTGCAAGCTTGATCGACGCACCGCAAGAACTCGCGCGGCGCTCAGAAAAGCCCTGGCAGAAGAGATAGACGCTACCGGCGACCTTACTTCCGTGACCGTCACGGGCGTAACGGAGCGCGCCGGCCTCACGCGTCGAACCTTTTATTCTCACTACAAAGACATCCCTGACCTGGTGCTCCACATCGAAAAGGAAGCGCTAGCAGAGCTCCGACCTGCTGTTGAGCAGCTCGCTCGCGTGAACCTTGCCGAGCTCAAGGAGGCCATTGACTCCTACAAGCCATGCCCCGGTGCAACGGAGATGCTCCGAAGCATTCGCAAGCACGGCTTCTACCTGCGCCCTTTGCTGGGTAACGGCGGCGACCCTGCGTTCCAGGACAAGCTAAAACACCTGGTACACGAGGTTATCGCCCAGCGCGCCCTTCACGACCTTGATCCACGCGCACTTGGTCCCTTCTTTGACTACTATCTGACCTTTGCAATTTCTGCCGAGGTCGGCGTCCTTATCCGCTGGTTAATCGGCGGCATGCGCGAGAGCGACGAGCAGATGGCAGGCCTTATGACCGGCCTCATGTTTGTTGCACCTGGCGATCTGTACGGCAAGCCAATCAAGCTAGACGTTCCACGATTTGCGCTTGCAACTCTTGTTCTCGGAGAGGAAAACAATGATTAGTCCAAAGTTTAAGCTGGTAGAAAATGGTGCCGAGCTTGCACCAAACGTCCCACTTGACCTGTCTCAGGCCCACCTTATGCTGGGCATCGACGTTGGTTCCACAACCGTAAAGCTGTCCGTCATCGATGAGGACGGCACGCTGGTTTACGCAAACTATGAGCGTCACCACACCGACGTTCGTGCAACTGCGCGCTCCTTGTTTGTCAAAGCCCAAAAGCACATTGGCGAGACACCCATGTACGCCGCAATCACCGGTTCCGGCGGAATGCTCTTGGCGCAATGGCTTGACCTGGAGTTTGTCCAGGAGGTTATCGCTTCCAAGCGCGCTGTTGAGACGCTGATCCCTCAGACCGACGTTGCCATTGAGCTGGGCGGCGAGGACGCAAAGATTATCTACTTCGATAATGGCATCGAGCAGCGCATGAACGGTACCTGCGCTGGTGGTACCGGTGCGTTTATCGACCAGATGGCGTCTCTCCTTAAGACCGACGCGACCGGCCTCAACGAGCTGGCAAAGGACGTCAAGCAGATCTACCCAATTGCATCTCGCTGCGGCGTTTTTGCTAAGTCCGACGTTCAGCCGCTGCTCAACGAGGGTGCCGCTCCTGCCGACATCGCAGCCTCCATCTTCCAGGCCGTTGCAAACCAGACCGTCTCGGGCCTGGCTTGTGGTCACCCTATCCGCGGCTACGTCGCGTTTCTCGGCGGCCCTCTGCAGTACCTCTCTGAGCTGCGCCGTCGTTTCTACATCACGCTTAACTTGGACGACGAGCACATTGTCTTGCCACAGAACGCCCACCTCTTTGTTGCAACGGGCGCTGCTCTGGCGGGCGAGTCCGATCGACCAATCACCTTTACGCAGGTCATGGAGGCGCTGGACAACCTCAAGGACATCCAGGGCTCCGAGGTTGCTCGTCTGGACCCACTCTTTGCTACCCAGCAGGACTTTGACGACTTCAAAGCCCGCCACGACCAGGAGGTAGTCCCCAAGGGCCAGCTGGCCAACTACCACGGTCGCGTGTTTATCGGCATCGACGCAGGTTCTACCACCATGAAGGCTGCAGTTGTTGGCGAGAAGGGCGAGCTGCTTTATACCTGGTACGACAATAACAACGGCGATATCCTGGGCACCGCTCGCAAGATCATGGACTCCATCTACGACGAGATGCCTTCCGACTGCATCATCGGCCACGTCACAACCACCGGTTATGGCGAGGGTATCCTGATTGAGGCTCTACGCGCAGACTCTGGCGAGATTGAGACCGTTGCTCACCTGCGTGGCGCTAAGGCATTTGTCCCAGACGTTGATTTCATTCTTGATATTGGCGGCCAGGACATGAAGTGTCTGCAGGTCAAAGATGGCGTCATCGAGCACATCATGCTCAACGAAGCATGCTCTGCAGGCTGCGGATCCTTTATTGCGTCCTTCGCCGACTCCATGAAGATGGACGTCCGCGAGTTTGCAACCGCCGCAACTAAGGCTAAGCTCCCTGTTGACCTGGGCTCCCGTTGTACCGTCTTCATGAACTCCCGCGTTAAGCAGGCGCAGAAGGAGGGCGCAACCATCGGCGACGTTGCTGCTGGTCTTTCGTACTCCGTCATCAAGAACGCCCTGTTCAAGGTCATCAAGCTCCGCGACTTCAGCGAGATTGGCGAGCACTGCATCGTCCAGGGCGGCACCTTCATGTCCGACGCAACGCTCCGCGCATTTGAGCTGCTCACCGGCAGAGACGTCATCCGTCCTGACATCGCAGGCGTCATGGGTGCCTACGGCGCCGCTCTTCTCGCCCGCGACCGCGCAGGCATTGACGGCGTATCCACCCTGCTAGACCGCGAGTCTATCGACAACCTGCAGGTCAAGCTTACCAACACACACTGCCGCATTTGCCCTAACAGCTGCATGCTTACCATCAACGACTTTGGCAGCGGCCACAGGTTTATCACCGGTAACCGTTGCGAGAAAGGCGCAGGTAAGAAGCGTGGTGCCAAGAAGAACGAGGCGCCAAACCTCTTTGCGTTCAAGAACAAGCTGCTGTTTGACCGCGAGTCGCTTCCCGCTGATGAGGCTCCACGCGGCACCGTTGGTATTCCTCGCTCACTGAACATGTACGAGAACTATCCGTTCTGGCACACGTTTTTCACCAAGCTGGGCTTCTCGGTCATTTTGTCCGACCAGACCACCGCAAAGACGTACGATGCGGGTATCGAGTCTATGCCTTCCGAGTCCGCCTGCTATCCTGCGAAGCTTTCGCATGGCCACATCATGAACCTGCTGGCCAAGGACCCAGACTTTATTTGGATGCCGTGTATTCGTTGGGAGCGCAAGGAGGACGACTCCGCAACCAACCACTACAACTGCCCAATTGTCATGAGTTACCCTCAGGCGCTGGGCCTCAACGTGGACGAGCTTTCCGATCCGTCCATCCAGTACATGGCTCCGTTCATTCCGTACGACAAGAAGAACGAGCTCAAGCGTCGTTTGTACGAGCTCATCAGCGAACAGCGCGAGAAGGACGCCCAGGTAGGCAAGGGTCGCTTCCGCGGCGAGCACATCACGCGCGCCGAAATTGATGCCGCTGTTGAGGCTGCTTGGCAGGAAGACATCAACGTCAAGGACCAGATGCACCGCGCAGGTGACGAGGCTCTTGCGTGGATTGAGGAGCACGACGCTCACGGTATTGTTCTTGCAGGTCGTCCATATCACAACGACCCAGAGATCAACCACGCCATCCCTGAGCTGGTCTCTTCCTTTGGCTTTGCCGTTCTCACCGAGGATTCCGTTGCTCACAAGATGATGCCTGAGCGTCCAATCCGCATCGTTGACCAGTGGATGTACCACTCGCGCCTGTATCGTGCGGCTCGCTTTGTTGCATCCCGAAACGACCTGGACCTTATCCAGCTCTTCTCGTTTGGTTGTGGCCTTGACGCACTGACCACCGACCAGGTCCAGGAGATTCTTGAGGCTTCGGGCAAGATCTACACCATGCTTAAGGTTGACCAGGTCTCCAACTTGGGCGCCGCGCGAATTCGTATCCGTTCCTTGATGGCGGCCCTGAACGAGCAGCAGGCAGAACTCGAGCGACTTTCAGCTGCCGGCCTGGTTACCGAGGCCGTGCCACAGGGTGTTCGCATGGCCGATGGCTCTCTGGAAAAGGCCAGGAGCGCTAGTTCTTCTCGCCGTGCTCCGGTGTACCGCGAGGCAGAATCCGCAGCTTACGAGAAGGTCCGCTACACCAAGGAGATGCAGGAAGCGGGCTACACTATCCTGGCTCCGCAGATGGCGCCAATCCACTTTGAGCTGGTAGAGGAGCTGCTGAAGGGTGCGGGCTACAACGTTGTGCTGCTGCCTTCGGTTGACCAAGGCGCCGTTGACATGGGCCTTCGCTACGTCAACAACGACATCTGCTACCCATCTATCCTGGTCACGGGCCAGATTATGGAGGCGGTGCTTTCCGGCAAGTACGATCTGACCAAGACCGCGGTTCTGATTTCGCAGACCGGCGGCGGCTGCCGTGCAACCAACTATATTGCACTGATTCGTAAGGCGCTCAAAGACGCAGGTCATCCAGAGATTCCGGTCATTTCCGTCTCCGCCGCTTCCGGCCTTGACGAGGACAACCCAGGATTCAAGTTGTTCAAGCCTGACTTGCTGATCAAGGCAGTCTACGCGCTGCTATACGGCGACCTGATCATGCAGCTGCTGTATCGCGTTCGTCCCTACGAGGCCGTTAAGGGTTCCGCAAATGAGCTGTATGACCAGCTCATGGCCGATACACGTTCCAAGATCAACGGAATTTCTCGCAAGGAATTCTATAAGCAGTGCCAGCGTACCATTGAGCTGTTTGACAGCTTGCCCGTGGTCAACGACCGCCAGAAGCCACGCGTCGGCGTCGTCGGCGAGATTCTGGTTAAGTTCCACCCAACGGCTAACAACGAGCTGGTCAAGGTTATTGAGTCCGAAGGCTGCGAGGCCAACGTTCCGGGTCTGGTCGACTTCTTCCTGTTTGGCCTCTCCAACGCGATCAACACGCACAAGGAGCTGGGCACCTCGTTCAAGAGCCGCATGACGCACATCGCGGGCATCAAGATGGTCCAGGGTTTGCGCGCGCCAATCAACAAGATGCTGGAGAAGTCCGAGCGCTTTGAGCCGTATCCCAACATCGACGAGCTGGCCGAGAAGGCTGGTCAGATTCTCTCGCTCTGCAACACGATGGGCGAGGGTTGGCTGCTCACCGCTGAGATGTGCGACCTCATTGAGACGGGTACACCAAACATTGTCTGCGCTCAGCCATTTGCATGCCTACCTAACCACGTTGTTGGTAAGGCAGTCATCAAGCGCCTGCGCCAGATGCACCCCGAGTCCAACATTGTTGCCGTCGACTACGACCCAGGCGCGTCCGAGGTTAACCAGCTCAACCGTATCAAGCTGATGATTTCGGTTGCTAAGGAGAACTACAAGAACGGCGTAAATGGCGAGTTCAAGCTGGAAAACGCTGACGATCCAGTTACCAACGACGCAACCATGCCATATACCGGTCGCGACAAGTTTGGCCTGGATTCCGTTGTCCGTGAGGGCGGCCATTCTTGCTCTTCGCACCACATGTCTGCGCTGGAAGCAACTGGCGCTAACCTGGGCGATCTTGGTCGCACCGCGCCTGACCACGGAAAAGATTACGGTTCCATTAGGCTTTCCGAGGAGCAGATGGCTGCTATCGAGCGCGCCAAGAAGAAAGCCGGCGTCAAATAGTGTGGTCGACGCGGTCTGTGCGCCGAGGCACGTGGCTGCGAGTGCACACCCCGCGCCGGCCGGTCGTGCAACCAGCATAATCGGCTGCGAAGTTGGCGCGCAACTAGTGTGATCGGCTGCGAAGTTGCTGCGCGACCAGCTACAAAGTTGTAATTTGCACGTTAATGAGCCCCAAACTTTAGTTTGGGGCTCATTTTTGGCGATTGTGGGCCCAAAAAGGTAAAAAATGCGTTTAGTTGGTGTATTCATTTTGAAAATGAGGTGTTTTGACTCAATTAGTAAAAGAAATAGTTAAAACTTTTTAGCTTATCCTGGGCAAACGCGAATATAAAAAGTTGAACTAAATTCCTTCATTCCCAACTAAACGCATTTTTTACCGCCTGAAGTCCCAAAAAAGGTGATTTTTCACATCATCGAATTATTTTGTGTATATAGCGTAACGAATATGCAATTTCATGCATAATGACGTTTCTAGCCGCGAAAAAGACGTATCGCTACGGTGACAGCATTGCAAAACGCCCTGTTCTGCGCATCTTAACGCATACTCCCACTAGGTCGCGGTCATGTCGCACCCATAGTACGCCATCTACCTGCGCATCACGCGCTATAGCTGCTTGACGCTCTTTCGCGAAACTACGGTGGTGTGGAGCTGCGAAATGCATGGTGCGTAATGGGCGTCAGTCGTCTGGTCAATGAGGCGTTTAACTGCGATTTCTCCCATTTCGTGCTTGGGAACGTGCACGGAGGTAAGCGAAGGCTGGATCAGCTTGCAGATGCGGTCGTCGTCAAAACCCACAACCGAGACATCACCTGGAACATCAACGCCCAGCTCACGTAGGGCGCGGACAACGGTAGCTGCCAAGCTATCGCTCTCGCAGAAAAACGCGGTAGGCAGTGTCGCGCACTTCTGTTCCAGCCAATCGACCAGTTGGCGATAGGCCTCCTCGGGCGCCGAGTCGACAAGCACGCGGTTGTTCTCGTCAAACGGGAATCGCATGTCGTCCAGCACGCGGCGCATGCCATGCTCACGCAGGGGATAGTTCTTGCAGCGCTCCACGTGGCCGACGTACCCGATGACCTCGTGGCCGTGCTCAACCAGCAGGGTACACGCGCGATACGCTGCGGTTTCGTTGGCGGTAACCACG
Source organism: Atopobium sp. BS2 (assembly GCF_000565075.1). Taxonomy (GTDB): domain Bacteria; phylum Actinomycetota; class Coriobacteriia; order Coriobacteriales; family Atopobiaceae; genus Lancefieldella. The sequence goes on along the minus strand of NZ_JDFG01000014.1, from coordinate 4,216 downwards.
CAGTCAAACGGCAGCTTGTCGCTCCAACTGTCCACAATCACCAGCGGCAGACTGAACTCTTCCAGCAAGGAAAACTGATCGTCGGAGACAATCTCGGTGGCGAGAAGAACGACGCCAGCTCCCTCGTTTTGTTCCAGCTCTGCAATGTTTTTCTTGCTAGTAACGGGGTCGGGGAGGTCCAAGGTTACCATCGCCGACGGCAGTCCAAGTCTGCGAGCAGCGCGTTCGATGCCGGTATAAACACCTGCTTGAAAGGCGCTTTCGTCGACGATGTGGCCGTTGACGTGCGCAATCGCAAAAATGATGCGAGAAATCTGAGCCGAGCGGCTGTACCCAAGGCGCGCAATGGCCTCCAGGATGATATTAGTTGCCTTAGCGCCGACGTTGCCTTTTTCGTTGAGGACATTTGAGACGGTTGCAGGAGAGTAGCCTGTTTCTGCAGCTACATCTCGGATGCTTACCCTTGTCATGGCGTCCCCCTCAAACGTCAAAATAAACAATTCAACTAATACGTTAAAAACGTTTTACCTGCAAGTACTCCATAAAACTAATACATCAACTATATAAAAATTGTATAGATAAAACAACATAGACAATCTTGTTTAATTTGTTTACAATACCAACGTTAAGTGTTTAAACGCCGAGAAACCCGGGCAATAAACAGGTAACATCGGCACAACGGTTGATGCCGCCAGCACGGCAGCCGCACGCAGCCACCAGCACGGCAATCGCGCGCCCCGCACGCAGTCCCGCGAAACTGCTTGCGCATCAACCACATATTAGGACGAGAAACCCCGTCCTGTCTCGAAGGAGAAGACATGAAAAAGGTAGTCGTAGCTTGTGGTTCCGGTATCGCAACCTCTACTGCTGTTGAGGCAAAGGTCAAGGATCTTCTCGATTCCAACGGTCTTGCTGGAACTTACAACATTGTTAAATGCTCCATTGGCGAGGCAGTTGGCCAGTGCGCAGATGCAGATATCCTCATTGCAACTACGGAGGCACCTGCAAGCATTACCTGCCCATATGTCAGCGGCGTTCCTTTCCTTACTACCATTGGTAAGGCAGCTGCTGAGCAGCAGATTCTTGACATCCTCAAGTAAGTAGTTCGGTAATTTACACCCGCTCGCCAACGGCTGTTTGCCAACGGCGGCGGGTGTTTGTTTTTTGTTCGAAAGAAGGTAAGTGTGGAAGTAGTAATTTCATTCTTCTCGTTCCTTCAGGGCCTCGGTGTTGCAGTCATGATGCCAATCATCCTGACCATCATCGGTTGCGCTCTGGGAGCAGGCTTTGGTAAGAGCCTCAAGGCTGGCCTTATGGTCGGCGTTGGCTTTATCGGCCTTAACCTCGTCATCAACCAGCTGTTTGGTACCGCAATTGGACCTGCAGTTCAGGAGATGATTCACCGCTTTGGTCTGACCCTCAACGTCATCGACGTCGGTTGGCCAGCAGGTGCAGCAATTGCACTCGGCACCACCATTGGTCTGGTTATCATTCCTTTGGCACTCATCGTTAACCTGCTTCTTGTCCTGGTTAACTTCACCCAGACGGTCAACGTCGACATCTGGAACTACTGGCACTACGCATTCGTCGGCTCCCTTGTTGCAAACGTTACCAACAACATCATGCTTGGCTTCGCTGCAGCAATCATCGACGAGGTCATCCTGCTTGTTCTTGCTGACGCAACCGCAAAGGACGTTCAGAAGGCACTCAACATGCCAGGCGTTTCTATCTCCCAGGGCTTCTCGCTTGCTTACGCACCTGTTGCTATGGGTCTGAACTGGCTGATCGACAAGATCCCTGGCGTTCGCGACATCGACATCGACGTCGAGTCCATGCAGAAGCGCTTTGGCGTCTTCGGTGAGCCACTGTTCATCGGCACCGTTATCGGCCTTATCATCGGCTGCGTTGCATACTTCGACGCTGCTGACATCGCAGGCTCCATTACCAAGATCCTGACCATCGGCGTCACCCTTGGCTCCGTTCTGATCCTCATCCCTCGTATGGCAGCTCTCCTGATGGAAGGCCTCCTGCCAATCTCCGAGGCAGCTTCTAACTTCATCCAGCAGCGCGTTAAGAACCGCGGCAACATCTGGATCGGTCTCGACTCCGCAGTTGCAGTTGGCCACCCAGTAACCCTGTCCCTGGCTCTTATCTGCATTCCTCTGATGGTTCTGTTTGCACTCCTGCTTCAGCCAGTTGGCAACCAGACTCTGCCATTTGTCGACCTTGCTGCTGGCACCTACATGCTTGCAGTCGCAGTTCCTGTCTGCAAGGGTAACGGCTTCCGCGGCCTGATCATCGGCATTGTTTCCGTCATCATCGGTCTGCTGATCTCCACCGCTCTTGCTCCACTCATCACACAGTCTGCAACTCAGGCTGGCTTCGACATCGCAGCTGCAGTTGGTAGCACCGGCGTTGCCGGTTCTTCCCTGATCACCGTCCTTTCCGACGGCGGCAGTCCACTGTCCGGCCTGTTTGTCCTGTTCTCCAGCATCAACCCAATCGTTGGCGTTGTAGTAACCGGCGCAATCGCTTGCGCACTTGCTGTGTGGAACCGTAGCCGCATCCTCAAGGAGGCTGCTGCAATGCACGAGGCTCAGGAGGCTTAGTCCCGTCCCGAACAGGCCTCGTTGCCTACAAAACATCGCAAGGAGGCTCGTCCAGGTTTTGCTTGGCGAGCCTCTCTGTTTACCGCTTGATTCCAAAGGCGAGAAACCATGTCCACTTCAAAGTCCTCATCAACCAGCAAGCGCCCGTCGGCCGACGACCGCGCCGCGACCCGTACCGCAGCCGTGACTAGCGCCGACGCCGCGACCACAGCTGCGACCGACGCCGCGACCAGCGCTGACGCCGCGACCAGCGCTGACGCCGCAGCCCGCACCGACGCTGCGGCCAAGCCGGTCACGTACACGTACGACCGTCGCCGCTACGTCATCGACGTGCTGCTACCCAACTACGTCTCGATAATCGTGCTTATCGCGGCAGTCGTGCTTTTTGCGCTGGGGTTTATCCGCTGGTTAATGCTCTTTCTTGTTGTGGTTTGCCTGTACTCGATTCTCAACGCGTTTCTCGCGCATGCCTATCCTGAGCAGGTTATTCTCGCCCCAGACTCAATCACATTTGTAACGGGTAAACACAAATCAACCTACAAGTTGTCCCAGATTACGCAGATTCGCGTGCGAGAGGCCCCGCAAGGACTGCGTTCGTACGTGCGCATCAACAAGGCCACGCCGCTGCAGGGTCGCTTCTACCTGACCTGCGGCGATATGACCGATGCGCAGGGCAACGACGCCCGAGAGGTCTACAAGCTGCTGCTCGACCTCGAGGCAAAACTAGATCCCAACGGACTGCGCGTGCGAGCGCGCCGCCAGCAACAGAAAGGGGAGTAGCAATGGCTACAACCGACGCTGAGCTCCTAAAGCCCGAGCTTGTTTTCTTTGACATTGAGGCTAAGGACGCCTTTGAGCTGTTTGACCAGCTCGAGACCCGCCTGACCAACCTCGGCTACATCAAGGACACCTGGAAAGACGCAATTTCAACTCGCGAGAAGAACTATCCAACCGGACTCGCTTTTCCTGCAGGTGAGATTGCAATTCCACACACCGACCCTGTCAACCTTGAGAAGCCTTACATTGCAATCGTGAAGCCATCCAGCACAATCAACTTTGAGCCAATGGGTGGTGACGGCGACACTGTTCCAGCAAAACTTGTCGTTAACCTGGGTATTATGCGTGACGGCGGTCAGGTAGAGATGCTCCAGAGCCTGATGGGAATCTTCATGGACGAGGCAAAGTCTGCCGACGTCTTTGGCCAGACCACCGCAGATGGCATGGTCGCTTCGTTCTCCAAGTATCTCTCCGAGTAGCGCGGGCGGCGCGGGCAGCGCGAACGCTTCGGCGAACGCGCACGACCACAACCCGTTTAGTCTGCGATTAGACGCGACCACTGAGATTTGCACGTTAATGAGCCCCAAACTTTGGTTTGGGGCTCATTTTTGGCGAATTTAGGCTCAAAAAGGTAAAAAATGCGTTTAGTTGGTGTATTCATTTTGAAAATGAGCTATTTTGACTTAATTAGTAAAAGAAATAGTTAAAACTATTTCGTCTTTCCTGGGCAAACATAAAGATAAAAAATCGAACTAAATTTCTCCATCCCCAACTAAACGCATTTTTTACCGCCTGAGGTCCCAAAAACGGCAATTTTCCGAGTCCTGTGA
>NZ_JDFG01000013.1 GCF_000565075.1 Atopobium sp. BS2 | reverse complement strand
TGACAGATGGCCTTACCTTTGGCTTGATGCGACCTATATTCCTATAAGAGAAGCAGGGCATACAACCAAGCGTGCTGTTGTTACTATATCCACAAAAACAGAACCAAACCTTGTACGCACAGGCTTTGAGTATCTTGTGAGGTATATGAAAAGATAGATCCAAAAGGTGCACGCCTTTGGAAGAGTCAGGACCCTATGTACTTAGCCATCTCAACTTTCCATCTGAACATGCACTATGAATACCTACAAACAATCTCTGTGAACGTTTTAATAAAGAAAATTAAAAGGCGCAGCTGTGTCGTTGACGTATTTCCTTCCAAGCAAGCAATGCTTTGTCTTATAGGAGCAATATGCTTAAGACCAAAATGAAGAATGGTGTATGTGTCTATACACTTCATGGACAGGTACTCCCTACTCTTTGAAAAGCGCATAGAGAGCCCCATTGTGCTCAAGAGACAATAGAGCAACTTTTACAGGTTATCGATAGTGACTTCAAAGCTTGTAAGGAGATGGCATACTATAGGCTAGAAGGTAGTAAGGAAATAGCCCTTACACCACTTTTTGGGACGTAACTAAAAGAAATCCGAAAAGCAGTTGAAAAATATATGGATTATCGATTTATAGTATTATTAAATATTGACAGGAACATCTATTATCTAATCCAAATGATTATATTATTCTCACCCCATGAAAAGTCATTAAAACGCAATATTTCTTTTTCATTTACAATATATGCGTATTTGAGAGTCTTATAGTCTTTATCGCATATATTTTTATAATAGTCAAAACCTGCTCTACAAAATCCATATGCTAATCCCTTTGACAAGTTTACGTTAATATCAATTGAGTATTTCTCATCCCACCTAATCCATGACTCTCCATTTTTAGGATAAAATATTCTTATCTTATCGATTCCATTTTTATCTTCAAACAACTTAAAGTAATTACGGTACAATTTCTCGCGGTTATTTATTAACTGGCAGAAATCCTGAACGTCGAAACCATCAAAATCTAATGGATATTTATTCTTTTTAAACCAATTATCAACTATCGCTGTCCCTAACGAAACTGCAAATTCTTTTTCTTTATTAAACTTGCACAGTTCCATTGCCAAAGACAACACAAATTTTCTATAGATATTTTCGTGAACTTTATCAAATAACTGTCTTTTTAAATCTACAATAGGTAATTGCCTAAATACGTATTTCACAATCTCTTCATCAATACCTTCAGTAGCAGCAATGGTTTCTTGAACAATACTATTCCATATGATATCGTTATTACGCTCAATTATATAATTTTCAAGTTTTGATTTTAAATCATAGCTAACAACTTGGCCAATTGCGTGGACAACAACCTGTGAAACAATACTCTCTATCACTATGTCTCCTCTTTAGCTACCTCTTCAAGACTCTTTAACATCAAAATTATCATGGAGTTTCAAAGTCAAGGCAATTGGATGTAAATTAGCAATTGACTTGACCCTATCGTTATCCCGTTTTCCGAAGCACCAAGCGTTCTGAATGCAATGATAGCACCAGATACGCCAAATTCACCTCTATAGACAAAGGCGACGAAAAAATGTCGACACAGTCGCTGTTGTGCTCAAACATAAGGCAATCGAGAGAGCAAAAAGACTTGTTTACTACAGCATGATTGTTATCTCAAAGACTTCCATGTTTGATACGAAGGTATACGCCACCTATCACAAGCTGTGGAGGATCGAAGAGTTCTTTAAAATAATGAAATCCCAGCCCGATGCCTGCTCAATCTATGTACAAAAAGAAAAGACCATCAGAGACCATTTTCTTATCTGCTATATCGCTGTACTGCTTGAGTGGCTACTACAACTCAAAGTATTGCAGGGGTGCTTTAGTGCCGAAGAGGTCATGGAGATAGCGTGTAACTAAATGGAAACGCACTTTCTGCTGCTTCCACTCAATCGTCACAAGACCCGTTTTTGTGTAGACAACACCTCTTCTGGCTTGATGCTCTTGTCCGTCCCCAGTCGCCAGAACCGTGTAGTCACCTACGGAGAATATTTTTATGCAACCGAAGAGTGACACATTTGACCTAAAAACACGAGTCGATTACGCGTAACTGACTATATGGACGGATACATCACTGGTGGAGCACTTCCCAACCCAAGAGTGACGATTCCTAAATGAAGAAAAGCTGTCCTAAACCGTGAGATTCAGCTTCACAGCACTGGGACTGCTTACACGCTGAGGCTCGATCTATTCAATCTTACGTAGACCGAGGACCATAGCTAGCGTATGCTTCACATCAAACCCCAAACTCCAGACGTGCTGAGCTAGCTCATCCCCACTAAATACGGGAACAAGAATGTCAATGACATCACCTTCGAAAGCGTAATTACCTTTTGCCTTCTCTCTGGCCTCACGGCAGAATTGGCTATATTGTCTTGGGTCGACAAAGTTCACAACAGCCGCCCTGTCCCTGATTTCAAAATTCACTCCTCCAAACTGTTCCTTCAAACTTTCTAGGATTTTCATTGCTTCATTTGTATCCAGCGAAGGCGCAAGCACTAAATCCCTTGCCTGCTCGTTTTTCCCAAGAAAGGCTTCAAGTGGCCAACCAGTGACATCACTGAGCTCTATAAAGTCCAGTAAGTCAAAATCAAAAGAAACTAAGAGAGCTCTGATATCTTCCTGCGGGTTAGCAACCGGCACCAAATGAATTGTCATGCTGTATGCAAGCCAAATTGCCGATTCCTCCGCGGAGAACGAATTCCACGGCTCCCTAATCGACTCCATTGCCTTAAGGAGCTCTGCGCAATGGTAGTCACCGCAGGAAATAAAGCATTTTCGTATCATTACGTGTACTGTCTTTGAATTAGCAATCGGATCGAGAGAGAACTGTCTCTTCGAGAGCCAGGCATCCAGCCGCTTCCGCTGCTCTTCGGTAGGTCTACTGTCATATGTAGACTGACGATCGGATCCACTGACCGATCGATAGACATTCGACTCATATTTGAACTTATTTCTGCATATTTCAAGGAAGCAAATACTTTGTGCGGCGTGCAGCAAATCCTCGCCGGGACAGAAACGGATGTTGTGGTGATAATTTGGGTTTATGGACTGCCTCTACCCTATATCTACTCAGCTTTCTCCGCTAAAAGAGGATTACAGGCTGTATAGAGAATAGTAAGCGTCCTTTAATAAACTTCAAAGATGATCCGAGATCGCGAGGGACAGGGCAGGACACACTTGGAACTAAGGGTAAGAAACTCCGAACTGCATGATGCACTCGGCTTGCAAAAATAATCTGTTTAACTTCATTCAGTGAGTAACAGAAGTTGTCGCCTCTTCATCGCTAATCAATACCTATCCTGCTAATTATCAAGGTTCAAGTAGTTGCGCATAGATGAGTCAATTTTCAAATAAAGCGGGTGATGAGGATTGCCAGCTTTGGTGAGCCGTCCAAAATAGAACACCTGAACACCAATTTCCCCGAGTCTTTTCAAGAGCATATGCTTTCCCAAGTCAATCGGATCACCGGGTTTTTGGCTATCGCCCCACGCTCCCCAAACCTCTTTAATATTTTTCTCTATTAAGAAATTTGCAACAATGTTGCAGTTCTTTCTCCTCGGCAAGAGCTCTGTCAAACTCCAACTGCTTTACTTCAGATGAATAAGAACCTCGTTCAGGATAGACATTTGCAACGCACCATCCATCATATCCCAATTTTGAACTCGCCTGAATAATCACCTTTACGGTTTGGTCGCAATCTTCGTCAGATGCCACCGAAGGATTCATGCAGATAGCAAAAAGGGGATTACTGCCAAGACGGCCAAGTAAAAACCTCTTGTCTGAATTATAGGTTGTTGGTACCCAGAATGTAGGCTTCTCTTCATCTGGATAATCGAGTCTTTTTTTAGTTTTTCTCATTATCAACCTCTTAAACTTAAATAAGCAACCAAGTGCTTGTCCTTTCCGTCATCCGTTAGCTTCATGTCTATTTCTATCCCAGGCAAGAGTGCGATATTTGTATTCCTCGAACTAAATTCCGTATAAACATCTTCGGAGACACTATTGTGATCGGTAAACGAGATCATTTCAAGGTTAGGGTAATCAGATAGTAGCTCAACAAGCTGATCAATGTACTCCTTCGTCGATAACTTCGCCAATTCTTTATCGGGCTTTGTACATTGATTTGAATGGATATGCAGATCTCATATTGCACTATGAAGGCAAATTCTTTTAATTCTTGCCTATCCTTCAATTGAAGAATGCGCAGGTACTGATAAGGCTGGAACGCAGTAAACGTTCTCATTGTCAAAGTAAAATACCTGTGGTTTGTTGTACAAAGCATCCACTCTCTTTACCTCATCACGAAACCCATCAACGCAGCTTTCTTTTCTCGAGAGAATCTGCTCGTTGGCTTTCTTGCGCCTGTCATTGTTGACGCTGTTGATCAGGTTGCCAGCATCTATGAGGGCTTCGTCTACCGGGCCGTTACTAATGATGGGAATCTTGGCGATAGTGCCACCAGCAAACTTGCCAACGGTAGAGACCCCGCCGAGAAGCACGTTCTCAACGGAGCTCGATACAAGTCCTTCAATCCTATTGTAGGTATCGGTGTACAGAGCTCTGTAGTCGAGGGAGTACGATTCGAGCTTACACTCGATGTTCTTGAGGTAGTCTGTAGAGAAGTTTACGGCGAGCATAACGTCGACATAGGTGGCAAAGCCCAGAATATAGAGTGCCGCCTGGTACTAGCCGAGCAACAAATCAACCTTACCAGAAATCTTTGCAACGTCGCGGTCTCCGTGGAACGGTCCTATGCCCTTGTCGAACTTCGCTATCTGAACGCGGTAGTACTCAATGTCCTTTTCGGCCTCTCGTTCGATGCTAACAACCTCTTGCTGCCTCGTAGAACGCCATTTCTCATTCTCAACGTTGTATTTGAAGTTGCCAAGGGTATCTGAAAGGAACTTGATATTACCCTTAAGGGAGGCCCTCTTTTCCTCTTCGAGGATACCGAGGATCTCTTCTTGCATCTCTTTGATATCGTCGAGTTTTACAGAAACGTCAGCGAGTGCAACGCCGATAGCGAGCATCATCGGATTGACGGCCATCACCGCGGTCGATGTCATCGTTGCCGAGTCGGCCGGAACATAGACGCCGTTGCTAACGATGCCCTTACCGTCTTGGATTATCGCTGTAAGCTGCCCACTGCCGTCCTTCATATGAGCGACGTAGCCAGACGGCCCCCCTACTGTCAAAACGGAAAAGGCCGTCGTTCGGGATGCTGATGGTCTGGGTAACAGTCCTGAAGTTCTCGGACATGTTAGCGAGCGCGCCGCCGGCCAAGGCAAGTTCTGCCAATGGAAGCTTGACTACCCCTTGTTTGTCCAGCTGCTCAACGGGAAAGGACGGTACAACTTCGAGATCCATCATCACCTTGACTATCTCCTGATTAGAACATAAAAATTCGTTCTCCATCCTGATTTTCCCTCCCAGATGTCCATTGCCGACAAAAATTTTTACTAATTCGAATTTTACCTGTCCTCAAAAGAGTTGGCGCTGTCAAGTGTTATTGGGTTCCTTAACGTCGCTTAACAGGAGCTTGAGTTCCAAAATACTCTTATCACATCCTTGGGTGGTGTGTAATTCTACCACTCTACTCCCTTCCAATGTTTATATGACTCGTTTTCATATAGTCAGCAAGGCGAATAAGCTGGAATTTCATCCACTCTCCTATCTCTGAGCTAGGAAGATACAGAATACGATGGACAGAATAGTTACAAATAAGAAGATGCGGTCTGATAGACGTCAATCACCGTATCAATTCCGCGTATGCGGTGAACAGCTCTAACCACTTAGTGTCTTATTCTCGCAAGGAACTTCGCAATCTGCACGTTCACAAAATCGGGATTGTCGACATTCGAGTTATGCCCCGCGACCGGCACCCATACAAGAGGGATGTCCTCACCGGCGGTCCACTTACGGTTGAATACTTTTACATCGCCGGCGCGGTCCTTCTCGCCACAGAGCAGAAGCACCGGGCAGCTAATATCGTAGGCGCGCTCAGACTCGATGGCGTCGGCAAGTATTTTGTAGCCGTACGCGGAAAGCTCTACATATTCATGCTTGGTATAGCTCTCCATGAAGGAACGCATGTTGGCTTTCCCCTAGGCGATCGCTGCCGCACCCCAGACTCCCCACGGCTTCAGCAGCGCCCACGGAATGGAAAGGTACATGCCCTTGGTATGGTGCAGGGCTTTAACTTCCCACGCCAGATAGTACTTCCTCTTGAGCGGTGCTGAATCGATGGAGATGAAGCCGCAGACTTCTCCTGGGTAGAGGTCGATGAACGCCTGAGAGACATAACCGCCGAGCGACTGTCCCACGAGCACGGGATTCTTAGCATTCTCTGCTTACAGGATGTCGTGCAGGATGCGGGCATACTCGTCCATGGAGAAGTCGAACGGATAGGGACGCGATTTCCCGTGCGCGGGAGCGTCCCATACGAGGCAGTTGGCCTCACCCGAAAAGTGGTCCATCTGCGCGCCGAACAGCGTGTGGTCGGCAGTGAGCCCGGGAAGAAACACGAGTCACGGCGCATCTGCACCAGCGGAGGAGTCCACCCAGTAGACAACAGTACCGCTATCGGTATGGAAGCTATGTTCCTGTAGGGATGCGGACATGGTCGGCTCCGTTCTTATTGAAGTATTTATTTATCCTCGACCAATTGTGCGGAACGCCATGTCCCTCGTCAAGTGCCGAGACGAAACGTCTCAGATGGGCAAGATTCTTCTCATTGGACTTCAATAGCATGCAGCGGTAAACGCCTTTATGATGAATCATGCTACAATATGAAACAATTTGTAGCATAAAACCGCAAAGGAGAGCGTTACGGAAGCAATTATAGAGATAGCAGCAACCAGCGGAGGTTTCATAACCGCTTCGGCAGCCGAGGCCTATGGCGTCCAGAACCGCGAGCTTTCTGCAGCGGTGGAGCATGGCAAGCTCGTCAAAGTCGAGCGTGGCCTGTACTGCACGCCCGAGACTTGGGAGGACGAGTACGTAACAGCACAACACCGGTTCGCGCGTGGCGTCTTCTCGCACGACACAGCACTCTATCTGCTGGGACTCTCCGATTCGGCACCCGAGTCGCTCACAATGAGCTTCCCGAGGGGCTATAACCCATCCTCCGCCAAGAAGTCAGGAATAACCACGAAATCGTCCCCCAACGGCCTGCACGACCTTGGGCTCACCGAGCTGACAACGCCATACGGCAACACCGTACGTGTCTACAACTCCGAGCGGACCCTGTGCGACATGCTACGCGGCACATCCTCACCCGACCTGCAGCTGCTTTCGCCAGCGTTTCGCTCATACCTTTCATCGAACGAACGTGACCTGCCGAAACTGCAGTCATACGCGAAGAAGCTCGGCGTCGCTACGAAGGTAAGAAAGTACATGGAGGTACTGCTATGAAAACCAGAAACTCCATGCAACTCAAGGCACGAATCAACAACAAAGCGAAAGCTGCAGGCGTATCGCCCCAGCTGATGCTCCAGAACTACATGCTCGAGCGGCTGATCGACCGCATCTCGAGGTCACCTTGGCGTGAGTGCGTGATTGTGAAGGGAGGCATGCTCATCGGCTCGCTCATAGGCGTCGACAGGCGTACGACGAAGGACTTGGACACTACGGTTAGGGGCTTCACTCTGACGCACGATAAAGCGACTGAGGTATTCAGCGCAATCTGCGCAATCGGCGTCGACGATGATCTCTCCTTCGAGCTGCTCCGCACGGAGGACATCCGCGAGACAGACGAATACCCGGGCATTCGAGTATTCCTGCGCGCCCGCTACGGCACGCTGTCGGTTCCGCTTACAGTTGACGTAACCACAGGCGACAGGATAATCCCCGACGCCATCGCCTACGAGTACCCGTTCGTGTTCGACGAGGGGACAGCAAGAATCATGGCCTACCCTCTGGAAACCGTTTTGGCCGAAAAACTCGAAACCATCCTTGTCAGAAACGTAACCACCACGCGTATCCGCGACTTCTACGACATCTACGAGCTCTGGCGCGTAAAGGGCGACACTGTCGATCGCAGCATTTTCGGGAAGGCACTTGCAGCAACATGCGAGAAGCGCAACAGTTGGAAAGCGGTAGAACACCGAAAGGAAGCCATCAACGCAATGCGGAAAGACGATGGCCTTGAGCGCCAGTGGGAGGCGTACGTTTCTAAGCATTCCTACGCGATCGGTATTTCGTTCCAGGAAACCCTCAATGCAGTCTGGAATATTCTGGAGTCATCACCTTTATAAGGTGATTAGCAAAATATCTCTTTGCAATCGGCTGTTTAAGGGTAGCACTTTCAAAAATATTGAATTTGCCACCCTTAACTCGGGAACAATGAGATGAGGAGCGTACATGAATGGGAAAAGGAGTAAATTTGTTCCCACTCGACAGCTCTGGTTCTACCATCCCGCCATTCCAGTTGCATCCAGTTTTTCGCGACAGCGCGAAGCATGTGCCGCCGAGTGACGCGACGTCGTGCCTCGTCAGTTTCGAGGACAAAAGTCGGGACAGTTTCAAAAACTCATTTCAAGCTCAGAGCATTGAGTTTTCATTTTTTGTCCCAAAGGGCGTGCTGAACGGTTTTCGCAAAAAATCTCCTGTCCCTTAGAAGATCCTCCCTTCCTGTATGAACTCGGGGATATTGGCATGGATGATGCCATCTCTTTGCTGAATGGGATCGCTTCGCGTCAACAGATACTTGGGATAGTTGTCTTTAATCTGCTTGAACGGGCGGTATTCGCGCTCCTCGGTGGACCGGTCGGCCATGATGGTCATTGCGACCTGGACGTATGCATAGCCCATCTCTGGGTTCCTCAGGATGAAATCGCACTCCAGCTTTCCGATGCGTCCGACACTGACCTTGCAACCCTGCGCGAGAGCGTAACGATAAACGATGTTCTCAAGGACGGACCCGTAGCTGATGCGGTTGTCGGTATTGAGGGCGAAGTAGAAGCTCAGGTCCGCCAGGTAGTACTTTTGCTCGCCCCGGAGCGATTTTCTCGACTTCAGGTCAAAGCGGGCGCACTTGCTAATGATCTTCGCATCTTCGAGGATCTGGAGGTATCTCGCTAGCGTTTCGCGCTTGACCTTCACACCCTGTTTGCTCTCGAGGTCGGATTGGATGTTCGCAAGCGACGTGGTGGCGCCGAAGTTGTTGATGACGTAATCGCGCACATGGTTGAACACGGAGACGTTCTTGATCTTCACGCGCCTGCGGATGTCCTTCTCGAAGATTTCCTGGATTACCGCAGCAACGTAGGCGCGCTTGTCGGCGAGCCGGGGGTAATCCATCGCTTTCGGGAAGCCACCCTCGAGGATATACGTATCGAACTCCGCAACCAGATTCGGGTTCACGGGCAGTCCCAAGAAGCGTTTCATCTGGCAATACTCGCCAAAGTCTAGCGTCTGCATCTCAAATTCGATGTAGCGGCCGGTTAGCTTCGTGGCCAGCTCTCCTGAAAGAAGATATGAGTTTGACCCGGTGATGAAGATGGAGAAGCCGCCTTCGGTGCGTAACCCGTTGAGCACGTCCTCGAAGCCCTCGACGTTTTGCACCTCGTCGATAAAAAGGTACTTCGTCCCCGAGATAGCGAGCAAGGGTCTGATGAGGTCCTCAAGCTGCTCTGGAGCCTTGACAGACCGGTACCCGTATCGGTCTAGGTCGAGAAAAACGATGTGCTCGTCATCGACGCCTTCGGCCCTCAGCTCTTCGGCGATGCACTGCATGAGGCAGGACTTGCCGCAGCGGCGTACGCCGGTGATTACCTTGATCATCCCGGCGTCATGGTAGAAGCCGCGAATCTTTTTCAGGTAGTTTTCTCTGGGAAACAAACGCATACTGGCTCCAATCTTCATTGGAGCCAGTATATCAAATTACGAGTTTATTGGGGTATTATTTATCTCTAAAACAATTTATACCCCCATAACTAAGGAATTTCCTTACTCCCACTCTTTCAAGCTCGTATGCCGTGGCGTCATTCCAGTTGATTCCAGTTGGTTCGTCGAATTTGACCGTCGTACCGCCGAATCCTACCGTGTGACTTCGCATAGGCGTTTGGGACAAATCCTGGGACAAATCCGCGAACTATTTTGAAACAGCGAGCCCGCAGTTTCATTTTTGTCCTGGGGACAAAAACGGGCTGGTTCTGTGGATTAAAATCGCCCGAAACGGATAACAATACAGCCGATTTTCCTCTTTGGCTCCTCTTTAGCGAAGTGAATCGTAGCCAGCGGCTATATTGTCTTGCGTTCCCGCAGGTCAGATAGAATGCGCGAGAGCGATGGCTGAAAGAATTGTCGTGGGCGGCTTTGTTTCGACCTTAAGTGCGACATTGAAGTGCTTAATTTAGCTCGCATGCCCCTGACTGCAACCGCGGGAGCAGCGGCAAGTTCGCGCGGATCCCAGCAATGGACTCCCTCGCGCTCCTCAAGGCAGGTTTCCAGTCGATTCAATGGACGGCAGCGCATAAATGGAAAGCCACCACGGCGCTCACTGTCGCCGTGGCGTTGCTGGCGCTGGCGGCCCTCACCGTCCTGCCGCAGCCCGAGAGGAACCCGTACGGGATGCACGAGGTCGTCGCTGTGGAGGAGGACGCCAAGGACGAGCGAGAGGCAGAGGGGCAAGCGGTCCGACTTCGCCAACGCAGCGGAGCTCAGCGCCTACCTCGGGGAAAAATTGTCCCGGCGAGGTCGTCCTGATAGAGCCGACGGACGTCGAGCAGGACTGAGCCTTCGTGACCTGCAGCTACCAGACGAGCAATTCCCACACCGTGGTCTATGCGAAGGAGATAAAGGGATGGGATTCGCGCCCTTCGGAATAGGGCTCCGCATGGAGCTTCTTACGCTCACGGCCTACGCCTGCTACGCAGCCGGCGACGACCGGGATTGAGCACGGAGCAAACAACAAGCAGCAACCGAACACAGCGCTCAAAGCCCCTCACAACGAGGCAACATCCATGCTTGTTGGCGTCTATAAGACGCCAACACCCTCTATCTGGTATTCGTCCGTCGCATACGGTAGCATAATTACAAACGAGGCAGATGCCACGCGATGCGTTCCCAACACCCCATGCAATATCGGATAATGATGTGGAGAACCACGAGAATATCGGAAGGAAATACAGAAATCTACCACCCTCCGGCATCCGAAGCGAACGACCTTCTCGACAGTCTCATAGACGCGTCGCAGGTTGCCGATTACCTTATACCGCTACGCCTTTGGTCCACTCAACGAGCGAATCGTAGCTCATCACCCCATCTGCAACACCCAGTATGACCTCTAAATAAGCTGTATGGTCAGGCCTGAAATCGATGCCAGACATCCTGAGGTAAGTACCAAGCAAGGCAGCACCCGTCCTCTTGTTGCCATCAAGAAACGGGTGGTCGGATATGATGCCGAAAGCATACCTACACGCCTTCTCAATAGCGCTCGGATACAGGTCCGCGCCATCGAAGGTTTGGAACGGCTGCGCTAGTGCCGAGTCTAGAAGTCCTTCATCGCGTAAACCTCTAAGTCCACCAAACCGCATGATTACAGCTGCATGGATGGCGAGAACTTCTTCTTTAGAGAAACTTAGCATACTCATTTAGCAAGTTCTTCGAACACGTCAGCATACTCATCCATAAAGTCAACAGCCACATCTGTGGCATTACCGATTCCTTGAGCTGGCTGAATGACAACCCAAGGCTTGTTGTTTTTTAAGATGGTGACAGACCTGCCAGTCCTATTCACCTCTGCCGTCACACGAGAGAAATTATTCTTGGCCTCTGCAAGACCCATTGTTAATGTTGCCATCTCCGACCTCCTTATATATTAGCTAGAATTATAGTCAATATATAGGCTATATCAATCGAGGATATAAACAGTCGATACCTGTAAGCCCGATTTGCGACCGCGAATCGGGAGCACTATAAATCGAACGGTTATTTAAGAAAATCTTTTTTAGCAGATCGAAAAAATATCCCGTTAATAGAGAGTTTTAGCTTGAAAGCTCTACTCCCACTCAATCGTCGATACTCAAGCATCCGTGAATTCAACACGTGCTTTGATCTGTGTATATACTTACTCTTAATAGCGCAAAATCGTCCCAAAACTAGAACTCACCTAGAACTCAGCACTAAGCTCCATTTAGCACGCGAAAGTGCTAAATGGTAACAGGTCACTGAGGAGTTAACTCCTGAACAGTAAAAACGCAAAATAATCTATTCTTCTGCTTCCCAACGTTCTTATCGCTTATCGCCATAAAAGACTTGAGCGCAGGTATACACTTCCTGCTTAAAATTACAAAGCAATATTTCACCTTAGCAAAAATCATATTCCCCAAACGGGAACTGCCTGAACGGTTCGTGTGATGAAGTACGGCTCTGGAGTTTGACAAATAACATGACCAAAACTTACCTCATAACCAGGAAGGTTTTCAAGGCAGGCAAAATTCTTCACAGCATCCTTTCTCACCGTCGCTGATACCTTTATCTCAACAGGATGTAGAATATGACCATCTTGAATAACGAGGTCAATTTCTCTTTTCTTGGTATCGCGGTAGAACCAGACATCGTGCAAACTTTTTCCTGAGTTCATAAAACTCTTAAGAATCTCAGAGACGATAAACGTCTCAAAGATGTGTCCCGCTGCTGCGCCATTTCGCAACTGATCAGGTGTCGTCCACCTGGTTAGATGACATACGAGACCGGTATCCATGAAAAAAATCTTCGGGGTCTTCGTCAGGCGCTTATCGATATTTGGCCAAAATGGCTCGATAACACGCACGATATTTGAGGCCTGAAGAACTGAGAGCCAGGCTTTGACCGTCTTATGATCCACGTCAACGGTGTTTGCAATATCAGAGGCATTCAGAAGCTGACCGGTCCTTGCTGCACATGCAACCATAAAGCTGTAAAACTTTGCTTCGTTCTTTACGTTAACAAGTTCGCGAACATCTCGCTCAAGATAGGCAGCTACGTAGTCAGTGTAGAAGAGATCCCAATCAATGTTGGGGTCTTGCAGTTCTGGCATCGAACCCCGGTGAATTAAGTCCCAAACGTCCATCAAGGGCGAATTCAAAGAATCGGCCATCACTTTTGGAACGTAAGGATGGGGACTGGAAGAATTACCGGAGAGTTCCCTCAGACTCAAACCGGGCATCTCAAGAATCCGTATCCTTCCCGCTAGGGACTCGCTCACACCCTTCATAAGATGATATGTTTGCGAACCAGTAAGTACAATGCGACCCCTTTCCCCCGATTGATCAACGATCCATTTTATCGGCGAGAAGAGTTCTGGCACGCGCTGCACTTCATCGATAATAAGCGGAAGGGCCTTTGATTCGAAAAAGAGGACAGCGTCCTCTTTGGCAAGAAGATAGTCCCTGGGATTTTCCATCGAAACATAGTTAAAGTCATTACCGAGATGCTGTTTGAGTACGGTTGTCTTTCCAACCTGGCGAGCACCGGTCACAAGCACAACTTTTCCCTGCTTTAGCATTGCATCAATCGTTGGTTCAATTTCACGCTTTATATACATACAAGGACCTCCCAGCAACAGGAGGTCATTTTCTCATTAGTATTCAATGTTGTCAAATTTGGGAATTATATTCCCAAATTTATCTTTCTCTTCTGGCTTTAGCGGGTTTCTTTTCCGGAAGCTCAGCATACATACCATCCAGAAGTTCCAGAACAAGCGCCGTCTCTTCAAATCTATCAAATACATGCATTAGTGTCTTTGAGCCTTCATACGGATAACGCAATTCTGAATCAGCAAGTAACGTATCCGATGTAGGCGTTCTCTTCAAAAACAGTTCATTGTCGCCAATATCACCTATCAACTTACCATTAAGATACACGAGATATCCGCCCATCATATTACCAACAGTATCAGGGTCAGGACAATCCAAACCAGCCCACTGTCCCCCAGTCGCGAGACAAACATCATCGCCGCGTCCATCATCGGAGTCCGAACACCCTGTATCACATCTAATATGTACAGCTCCATTAAGGCTCCTTGTGTCGATGTAAACGGGCGCATGGATGAAGCCCTTTTGTTCCGCCAGGACTCCTCAATTCTAAAAGAGCATGGGAGAAGAGAGAAGTCCCTAAAGCAACCCTAAGGCCCGCTGTTGTCCAGTAGGAAATCACTTCCGGATCGCGCGATATCGGCTGGGGGTACAACAGGAAAGCGCTTTGAAGGTCTCGGAAAAGCTTCCCTGGTTCGAGTAGCCGACAGCCTCGGCAATCTGGCGAATGCTGAGATCGGTCTTTGCCAACAGCCTTTGTGCATATTCAATACGCTGTTCTCGCACATATTCCTGCGGTGTTTTGTTCACGACCTTCTTAAAGGCGTCAATCATGCGAGATTCGCTGATATGAAACACGGAGCTCAACGCCCGGGTCGACAGATCCTTTGCCACATTTGATTTGATATAGAGCGAGATATATTTGTACAGCCGCTCGTCCACGGCCGAATATGCCTGACAATCATGTGTGCAGCGCTTACTTTCACTCACGAGTAATGCAAAGCACTCGGTAACCTTTGCACGATAGTACGAGGTGGCCACGGATCGACACAGCCGGGCATTGCCGAGTTCAGTGACTGCGGCAGTAAGGGCGGGTATATCATGGTAGCCATTGAGCAGCCCAATGGCCTGTAAAAGCTGTTCGGACGTAACCTGCAGAATACCCGCCAGCCGGGGAATCGCACTTGGCAGAAGCGAAATGGAGTAGGAACTGAGCTTGGTATCAGCCTCTATGATCTGCTGAAAATAATGCTCACCCAACGCGTAGCCGATAAGTGAAGGATGTCGCTGCCCAAAGCTGTCGATAAAGAACATGGGCATGTCCTCCATATAGCAACCGAAACCGACCATATCGGTAGACCAACCATGCATAACCACACGTTCACGCAATGAAACGCTCATCGAGATCACCACAATATCGGAGTCGACAATGTGATACCAATACTCTCCGAAACCGTATGCGGGGTCGATGATCCATGTATCCCCATAGGGACGAATATCCTTTGGTGATATCAAACCCTTCTCGATTGCCTGTGTATGGTGGATTCCATGGATAGCTTCGACTGCGGGGTCGAGCATCGCGTGAATCTCAGCCCAATTTGTGGACTCATCTTTTTTGACCATCGGATCAATGACAAGTTCCTTGGCCTTGCCCGACGACAGGTTTCGATACCATTTGGTGATAAAACTTGTTTCGGTAAGATGCAAAAGATTTTCGGTGCGATTATCCACTTGGACCCAAGGTCTTTCTCGGAAGTCAACTTTGTCTATCATTAGTTAGGTCAATCTAACATATTCTTATCGGAAAGGAAAGACGTTTGGAGCAGGAGGCTCTTCGTTACTACCGTGTTGACCCCCGTATTGCATTGCTCGTTTTGATTCCCCTCAATGCAGGGGTCACCTTGTATCCCCACATCGGTTTCCAGATCGCATCAATGGCTCTCATACTCATGCTCATGTTGATCTGCCGACGGCCCTTCTCGGCACTGAAGTGGCTGATTGCATACCTACTGATATTTTTCTTTGCACATCTCCCGGGGATATCTGGCTGGGAGTGGCTCAGCTCGCTTGGCAGCATGCTCCTTATGTTCCAACGTGTATTTCCCGTTGCGGCCTTTGCCTCACTTTGCCTTGTGACCACACGTTCAGGAGAGTTTGCCCGTGCCCTTCAGACACTTGGCCTCCCGTCCAAGCTCATCGTCTCCCTATGCGTTGCCCTGCGCTTTGTTCCCACACTTGCCCATGAATTCAAGGCGGTGGCCGAAGCCATGAGGATTCGCGGCCTTGCCTCCTCTCCGGTAGCCGTGGTCGCACATCCTGCACGTACCGTCGAGCATCTGATGGTCCCCGTCATCGGACGGCTGGGAATCATCGCCGATGAGCTGGGTAACGCCGTGGTCGCACGTGGAGCAGATACCAACCGAAAGCGCAGCTCATATTATGACTTGCATATACGAGCAGCCGACATCGCGCTTCTGGTAATCGAGTATGCCCTGTTCGCAGCCATGGTCCTTGCCAAGATCGGGGTGGGGGTCCTATGAGTGCCGCCTCGTTACCGAGAAGTACCGCCGTATCGCTGGAGCATGTCTCATTTTGCTACAACGAGACGGAATCAGAGGCATTGCGAGATATCAACCTATCCATCCGTCCAGGCGAGTTCATAGTGCTCACGGGAGAATCCGGCTGCGGGAAGACAACTCTGACCAGAACCATAAACGGCCTGATCCCGTTGGTCTACCAAGGGGTCTTGAAGGGACGCGTCTCCGTCGCCGAAAAACCCGTCACTGAATGGACATCGGGGGATTTGGCGGTAACGGTCGGCTCGGTATTCCAAAACCCACGCAGCCAATTCGTAAACTCGGAAGTCGAGGCCGAGCTTGCGTTCGGCTGTGAGAACCAAGGACTCTCGCGAGAAGAGATTGTGAGGCGCATACACGAAAGCGTTCGGGTGTTCGGAATCGAAGAACTGCTGCATCGGCAGGTGGAGGAGCTTTCCGGAGGCCAGCGTCAAATGGTGATCCTTGCCTCTGTATACGCTACAAACCCCGATATCTTTGTTTTGGACGAGCCCACGGCCGCCCTCGACGTGACATCTATGAGATGCTTGGGTGCGGCCCTTGCCAAACTCAAGTCCATAGGGAAAACCATCATTGTGTCCGAACACCGCCTATGGTGGCTCGCAGACCTTGCCGATCGGGTCGTCGTTATGGAAGACGGCCATATTGCGGGGACTTGGTCCGCGAAAGAATTCGGCGCGATCCCCTTTGAAACCCGTTTGCACTGGGGACTGCGTGCTTGGAAGGTCGACGAGGTCGATGCTGCCGCCCGCCGGCGTTTCTCCCATACATCTGTGAGCGGGCATCCCGTACATGAGTGTGTGGCCGATACCTCGTTGAGGACAAGAGGCCTACGTGTCTCGTATCGGCACCGGGATGCAGTGATAGATAGTTGCGATTTTGATATCTCCGCGGCGACAGTCGTCGGCCTTGTCGGTGCCAACGGTGCAGGAAAAACCACGCTTGCACGATGCCTATGCGGCATCCAGAAAGAGGCGGCAGGTACGGTTGAGTTGGCGGGTAAAGCGCTTAGGACCTCGCAGCGCGCAGGCGTCATCTACCTGGCCATGCAGGAACCGGGATACCAGCTGTTTGAACACACGGTCGTTCGTGAGCTCGAGGAGGCGCACGATCGCAACGATGCGCATATTCCGCAGGTCTTCTCCGTCAAGTCACTTATGGAAGACTTCCGTCTGACAAACCTCGCCCAACGCCATCCCCTGTCGCTGTCCGGTGGGCAGCGACAGCGCACGTCGATTGCCGCCGGCCTGCTGTACGGCGCACAGGCCCTTGTCATGGACGAGCCGACCAGCGGCTTGGACTATAACAACATGGCAAGCATTGCCAGACAGATCGACCGTCTCAAACAGCAAGGTGTGGTCATCTGTATAATCACACACGATTACGAATTTCTCTGTGCAGCCTGTGATGCCGTCCTCCCCCTGCATGATGGCCATATGTCACCGCCCATTCCCCTTACCCCGGAAACACTCGGGCACATAAAGAGATTGCTCGGTTTTTCATAACAACAGGATTCTATAGGAAAGGAACGTATGATGGACGAAACAACGATTGGGTCTCAAGCCGCAAACACCGGACGGCTCACCGCAAAGGATTTCATATTCTGCTCGGTATTCGGCGTGCTTATCTTTTTCATCACCATGGCCTTTGCCATGATATGCAGCTTTGACTATCGCCTCTGTTGGGGGGCGCACGCACTATCGTCACTCATCTCAGGCATGGCATGGATGTATGTCGTGCAGCGTGTACCTAAACGCGGAGCCATAGTGGTCATGGGCGCGATTATGGCCATATTCGGCTCTGTCATGGGTATGCTCTGGACAGGCCCTGCCGGCATTTTCATTGGCTGCCTTGCTGCAGAGCTTATTCTGGGTGACCCCAAAAAGCGTACGAAGGGCAAGATCCTCGCCTCATTCCCCACATTCATCTTCCTGTTCTGGCTTGGTCACATATCCTTGGTCTACATGATCGGCAAGGATGCCTATGTTGCCCAATGCGTCCAGATGGGTATGGCACTGGAATTCTCCCAGAACTTGGTCGACTTCATGTACAGTCCCGCAATGGTCGCCATGGGCCTTGCCACTATTATTTGTGCAACACTGGGCGGCTTTATCGGCACCAAGGTATTCGCAAAGCATTTCAAGCAGATTGGGATGTGATGACTATGCCGAAAGTCTCACAAGAGCATAGAGACCAGGACAAAGCTGGGCGGGCGGCAATCACGCTGTTGGCGGCCTATATCAAGGGCCGCACCATTCTCGCCCAGTTCTTTACGGTCTTGTCCGCACTCTTGGCCTTTATCCCCTACCTTGCCCTCGTATGGTTGGGCGATATCTTCATCGCTTCCCAACAGGGCAACCAACCACTTGATGTCGAGAAGGTCGACCGTATCGTGATGCTCTTGATGACGGCATTTATGCTCAAGCTGATGTTCTATTTGCTGTCTCTTACGATCACGCACTTCGCCGACATGAAGTTGCGCTTTATTATCCGAAGCGCCATCGTCGACCGCCTCAACCATGTCCCTCTTGCATGGTTCAGCAAAACAGGGTCAGGTAAGATCAGAAACGCCGTCCAAGATGACACTAAGACGGTACACACGGTAATCGCCCACGCTCCGGTCGACTTGATCAACGGTGTCCTCACACCGGCGGTATTGCTGGTCTTTATGCTCGTCGTCAACTGGCGTCTGGCACTTATCGGTATTGCAACGATCCCGTTTTATGTGGTGCTTTATGGCTCCTCCATGAAAGACATGGGACCTAAAACGGCGGAGATGAACAACAATCTGGCAAGCGTCTCGGCGACCATGGTGGAATTGGTGTCGGGCATCAAGGTCATCAAGGCATTCGGGAAAAGCGGCGAGTCCTATCACAACTATGAAAAAGCCGCCCAAGCCTTCGCGAACTCTTATTGGGAATGGTGCGCACCGATGATCGGGCGCTGTTCTGTCGCCGCTGAATTCGTTTCTATCCCAGTATTGTTACTGGTCAACCTTGGCGGCGGAGCCCTGGTGTATGCCGCAGGACTTGCAACGCTCCCCCAAATCCTCGCCTGCACCCTGATTGCGCTGGTATTGCCCAACGCCATGATGAGCGTGGCTAACATCACCTGGTCATACCAACTGGCAGGATCTGCAGCGATACGCTTGGTCGAGTTGATGGACACGTCTTCCTTAGAAGAGCCGACACATCCTCAAGAGGTC
The DNA here is from genome assembly GCF_000565075.1 of Atopobium sp. BS2. GTDB lineage: Bacteria > Actinomycetota > Coriobacteriia > Coriobacteriales > Atopobiaceae > Lancefieldella. The sequence continues at coordinate 21,586 of NZ_JDFG01000013.1, read as the reverse complement.
GGAGACGACCATAGGATCGTGGTCAAAGACCTTGCATATTCATATGGCGAGACCCAGGCGCTCAACGGTGTCAACCTGACCCTTGAGCCTGGGACACTCACCGCACTTATCGGCCCCTCGGGGTCGGGCAAGTCGACGTTGGCACAGCTGATCGCCCGCTTCGATGATCCTTCCGAGGGATCGATCACGCTCGGCGGCATCGATATACGCTCGCTGTCCGCAGACGACCTATATCAAAACGTGTCTTTTGTGCTGCAAGACGCCATGCTGCTCAATACGAGCATCCGACGCAATATATCCCTCTCAAAACCGCAGGCGAGCCTGGAAGAGGTGCGTGCTGCCGCCAAGGCCGCGCAGATCGATTCGTTCATCATGTCTCTTCCCAAAGGCTACGACAGCATCATCGGCACCGACTGCGAGCTGTCGGGCGGCGAGGCCCAACGTCTGTCTATCGCACGTGCCCTGTTGATCAACGCGCCTGTCTTGATCATGGACGAGGCTACGGCTTTTGCCGACCCCGACTCGGAAGTCGAGATCCAACGAGCCCTTAGCGGCCTCATCGAGGGACGTACCGTCTTGGTGATCGCTCACCGCTTGAATTCCGTGATAGGTGCCCATCAGATTGCCGTCATGGACGAGGGTAGGATCGTGGCGACAGGCACCCATGAGACGTTGCTAGACAACAAGCAGTACCGCGCGCTGTTGGAACAGAGCGACTTTACCCAAAGCAGCCTTGCCGTATCCGGTGCCGCATCGGAGGAGAAGGGTGGACATCATGAGTAGAAATCGGAATCTTCTGTCCCGTTTCCGTCGGTATATGATCCCCGAAGATGCCGCGATGCATAAACGTGGCATGGCGGCATGCATCTCGGCCGGAGTATTCATAGGTCTGGCGTTATGCACGATGATGCCGGCGGCGATGTCACTCCTGACGGCTGAGCCGCAATGGGGTCTCAGCTTCAACACATGGGTGATAATCCTCGTGGTGTTGACCGCCTTCTCCTGCGTACTTGATTACTGGGGCACTAAGCTCGGATACACAGCCGGTCTGGGCTATATGCGCATGCTGCAAAAACACATCGGCAACAAGGTGGCCTCGTTGCCCTTGGGGTGGTTTACGGCATCAAGCGCTGGTCTTTTGAGCCGTATCGTCACACAGGAGATGATGACAAGCGGGCAGGCAGTTGCTTACTTTGTAGGAGGGTTCCTCAGGAACCTCTGTGCCTGCGTCATCTTCGGCCTAGGGACATGGGTCTGGAACTGGCGACTTGGACTTATAGTGACCATAGCAATCCCCATATTGTTCGTTCTGTTCAAATTGGGACAGAAATGCATTGAGAAAGAGTATGCAAATGAGAGTCCCGCAGAGGAAGAGTTGGCTTCCCGCATTGTTGAGTTTGCCCAATGCCAGGGTGCGCTGCGCGCCTGCCATGCCGGATCGACCTATGAGGAGCTCAGCAGCAGCTTTGCCGTAGCCCGGCGAAAATCAGTACGTGGCCTTTGGTGGGGCGTATTGGGCAATATGCTCACCGGCATGGGACAACAGCTGTTGGTGTTCTCCATGATCTTGTTGGGGAGCTCCCTGTGTGTCACCGGCATTGCCGCGCCGTTTGAGGCGATCATCATTATCGGTGTATCGTTGCGCTTCTCGACCATGATTGCCGATATCTCGGCCTCCCTCTTCGGTTTGGAGGAACGCCGTCAAACCTTAGACAGTATCGATGCGGTAATGAATGCACCGGAAATACCGGTTCCTCAGACGTCCAAGGATCTTCCACATGACGCAAGCGTCAGCGCCGATCATGTCGCATTCTCGTACGTCCCCGACAAGCCTGTACTGCGTGATGTCCATTTCACGGTTCCATCATCGAGTATGCTCGCCATCGTGGGGCCATCGGGTTGCGGCAAGACGACGGTGATCAAGCTTGCCGCACGTTTTTATGACACGACTGCAGGCACCATGAAAATCGGTGGGGTCGATGTGCGCGATTTGAGCACCGAGGATCTCTTCAAGAACGTCTCCTTCGTTTTCCAGGACGTCTATCTGTTCAACGACACGCTGCGCAATAACGTACTGCTTGCACGTCCGAATGCCAGCGATAGCGATATCGAGCGGGTCGCCGATTTGGCAGGCGTGACCGATATCGTTAAGCGTCTCCCCGACGGATGGGATACGGTTTGCGGCGAAAGCGGCCGCGCCCTTTCGGGTGGAGAGCGTCAGCGTGTGTCAATTGCCCGTGCGCTGCTCAAGCAGGCTCCCATCGTCCTGTTTGACGAGGCAACCTCGGCACTCGATGCTGAAAACGAAGCCAACATCGTCAAGTCTATCGAAGAGCTGCGCAAATCATCGACGGTGATTGCCGTCGCCCACAAGCTGGAGACCATCAAGATGGCCGATAAGATCATCGTTTTGAATGCATCGGGGAGCATTGAAGAAGAGGGTACACACGATGAGCTGCTCGCACTAAACGGTGCCTATGCGGACTTCTGGGGCAAGCACGTTTTGAGCGCCCGATGGAAGCTGGCATAGGTGGAAAGGCAGCAGAGGCAGGGTGGCCAACAGCGGTGGCAGCGGGCAGCCTCGTCGGCGCGGGTGGAAAAGTAGCAGGTAGCAAGGGCGACGCGAGTAGAAAAGCGGCGGGTGCATGTGAGTTTAAGGGGGATTTAGGGGGATTTCAAAATCTGCTAAGAATCCGCGACCATTAGGCACCTACTGCTAAGAAAACTTGACCATTAGGTGGATTTGACCCCTTTAGAGGCCCTTCTCGCCAGCAAAAACACCTAATGGTCGCCCTTTCTTAGCAGAAAACGCTCCAGAGAGGAACATTTCCAGAGAGAAGGGCTTCAACGAGAAGGGTCCTCGGCGAGAAATGCTTCAATCCTGCACACGGAACTTCCAGTGGAGGTGGTTACAGAGATCACGAATCTTGCAAGAACCACGATATCACGGCAGACAAGACTTAGCGAGACGGACATGGGCTCGTCTCACAGTCGGAGGCTGCTCTTACACAGAGGATGCCCTTGATCTAGGAACGGGCGTACAAGAGTATCATGGCGCCGGCAGGTCGATACGACATTGCAATTTTTACCACTCTTCAGGTATCTCTTCCATGTTGTGCTCGAGCCAGAGCATCATGTTGTTGAAGATGCCGCCGATATGGTATGAGACCTTGAATTGCTGTCCTTGAGTCGCATGCGCCACCATCTCAGAAAAGCCGAATGCCTCTTCAATGGCATCACGCAGCATTCATGACTGACCTTGTCTGTGGATGACGAGAAAATTCTCCCTGTGCTCAGCATAGGTTTTAAACACCACCGTGAGGTAGAGACGATAGTCGAGGTTGCCAAGCGACCGGAAGCGCTCGAAAAGCTCAAGACCGACCTGTCGGAACTTGCCCCGAGGTTTGTCGCCGTTGGACACGGCTTCTGCATGAGATTGCGAGGGATAGTTTATATGGAGCAGAACTACCCTTCGGAAAGCCACTTCGTCCATATAGGACAGGACTTCCAGCCATCCTTAAAACCCATTCGATAAAGGTCTTCTTCACTCTGTGTTGCTATAAGCCGAACAATCTTGTCATGCCAAGACGTGTCTGGGGCAATACGCTCAAGCAAGTAACTAAGGATAGTGAGGAGCGTAAACGTAGAGCTGTTATCGACTTCGTAAGGTTTATGCCACTCAAGATACTTGCTACCTCGCGGGATCTTTGTTTTGTTATTAAGTCGCTTATTCCAAAGTCGATCATGATGCGCACATGAGTTACGAACGGTGTTGAGCATGAGAAGCCATGACTCAAAGACTTTCACCGGTACGCCAATTTCCTTGGCGATATCATTTTTTACAGTGTCTGGAGAGCCCCTAAATAAAGTAAGCATCATACCAAAGTCCATGATATTCACGAGTATCCAATATGGAGGAAGCCCATGTGAATCTCCGTACTTTTTCTTGAAATGATCAATAAACAGTGTCTTTGACCTAGCGTATTGGGCAAAACATCTCGAAAGAAAATGTCCGTAAGTTTCCTGTTCCATGTTGGGAAGTGTGGCTCTATCAAAGAAACCAAACGGTCCTGTGGTCTTCCCCAAACAGTAGGCAAGCTGGGTTCGTGTGTAGACCTCAACGCGCTCTATTGCATCAAGAACTACAAGCCTTAACTGTCGGTCAAAAGTATATAGATCCCAAACTCTTTCGAAGTTCGTGTCTTCAACAAAAGACTCGTCTCCGCTTTTCGAGTTTTTCTTGAAAATGTACCAGTAGCCACTCAACCGGTAATATCCGACATCTATAAGGTGAGAGATAAGCTCACTTCTGTTGAAGATGAGTCCACGCTTCGCTAGCCTATCGGCCTGTTCCTCAAATGAGATCCATGGCTTTTGGTACTTCATATATTCTCCTTAAAAAACACCCGCCAAAGTTTGCATCATCTTAACTTTCGTCAAGAGAGAGGCATGGCGGGTCCACTGATGGCAGTATATCATACTTTGTAGCGTCTATGACATTTCTGCAAGGAGTGGAAATGGAAATGCTATACATTCCACAGTCATTATCATTGACTTTGTCCTTATCGACCATTCTGAGTTGAAATTTCTGGTTGATAGTAGTTTCTAACTGATAGCACGGAGGAAATACATGAAATCGATGCGACCTGATTACAAAAACTGAATACCAAAGGGAATGCTCTATGGTCTGATTGTAGGAACGGCAGCCACCCTTGTGTGTTGGATCTTCTTCGGGATCGCAGGTGTAGGTACCGCTAAAACACTCAAGGCTGTCCTCGCTGTGACTTTTGGAATCGTATCCTTGGTACTGTTGGCCATCACTTGTTGGGTGGGTTACCTTTACAGCTCGTTCTCCTATAACGACTCACGTCAGATATCACGCAAGGTGGTGGAGGGCATTGCCGGCTATGTCGAGTTGCCCGAGGGCGGCGTGGGGCTCGACGTGGGATGCGGGAGCGGGGCACTCACAATTGCCTGTGCTAAGCGCAGCCCACAAAGGCTCTATGGTCGGGGTTGATCGTTGGGGCAAAGAGTATGTATCGTACAATCTGCAGCTGTGTGAGGATAACGCCCAGACAGAAGGCGTGGACAATGTAGTGTTCCAGAAGGGAGATGCCACCGCTTTACCGTTCGAAGACGAGACCTTCGACGTGGTAACAAGCAATTACGTCTACCACAATATAGTCGGAGCGGACAAGCAGGCACTCATCCTTGAGACGCTGCGAACCCTTAAGAAGGGCGGGACGTTTGCCATCCATGACCTCATGACACCTAGGCGCTATGGCGATATATACGCCTTTGCGGACAGACTACGCGCCATGGACTACGAGAGAGTCGAGATCCTGGACACCACCGACGGTCTGTTCTTGCCCCATGGGCGGGCAGCTCTTCTCGGCCTCGAGGGATCGAAGCTCCATTACAATACTTTTTAATCCACCCGCCTGCATGTTCCTTAGTCTTAATTGAATTAGAAAGCGTATTCTGAATGAACCTCAGCAGACTTACAGTTCCACCGGGCTTACATCCGATGATTACCATCTTCAACTGGCAATATGTCTGACCTTCCCAAGTAGAAGAGCAGAAACATGTCGCAGATCCATTTACCGATACCTGGCAGCTTCTGCAACTCCCCGCCCACTGCTGCATCTGGCAAGTTGGCAAAAGACTCCAAATCATACGTAAGAGCGTACTCAGCAAGTGAGTGTAAGTACTGGGCCTTGCGCATCGACATACCACATGCCTTGATGGACTCGGGTGCTAGGCGAGCAACACGGTCAGGGATCAACTCGTCTTCGCATAGGTCGAGCAAGCGTTCTTCGATAGCCCGCCCAACCTTCATCGAAAGCATCTGCTCGATGATGGAGTGCGCAAGGCTATGAAAAGCCAATTCAGGCTTTCGGCATTCGAGATCGCCTACCGCCTGCATAAGGTGGCGCAGGCGGTAATCACGCTCCATGAGATTCTGCGCCTCTGGCGATTCAAGCATGATGATAGGCATATCGCGCCCTTTCCTTGTGGTATACAGTGCTCACGATTTTTTACGTCGCATCTCAATGGCTTTACGCCAGTTCTCGAGCACGTCAACATCGGCCTCGAACTCTTGGATCGTTGGGAGTTCATCTGGTGGGGCGGGCGGATCGTCGTGTGCGTTGGTGAGCAATGAACACTTAGTCATGTTTTCCTCAACGATTCTGATGTCGTCGTCCGTTATGTCGGAAAGCCGCCTCAGTGGCTTCGTGTGTACTGGTCTTTCAAACCTCTTAACAACACCATTCAGCAAAACGGACTCAACTGCTCTCTCCCATGTTGTGCGCAAGTCGCTATAGCAATCGCGCACCTTTCTGCCCAATTCAGCGTCAGTCTTGATCTCGCCACCCTTGTAACGGCGTCCGATGTCAGTAGCTTTGTTCCTGAGCAGTTTTACGCGCTGTTTGACGTTACTAGCATCCCAATCTAACTCATTCAATACAACGCCAGCAATGGCCCCTCGCCTCTGGACGGTTCGATATGTGACTGGAACTTCACTCTGTGCCGAAAGTTCGGAAATCTCGACGCAGAACACGGGCTCGTGCGTAAATACGATTACCGGGTGCGACTTTGCCGCTTCTACAATCCTAGCGGCGACCGCTTTGCGCCATCTATGATCTAGCGAGGTAATAGGATCATCGAGAACGACCGAGGAATCACCCGGCATCACGTCTACGAGTGCGAAGAAACCAGCCAAGGCCACAATCTTTTGCTCCCCTTCGCTGAGCACGTTCCTTGGAGACGCAACTGTTCCTTCTAGAGCAATGCGCTGGTATTCCTGACCTGCCCGTACGCGGGTCGAGATGGCGACTTGCTGGCCTGATGCTTTAAGCTTGTCGAGCTCGTCTACAAACGCCGCTTGCACACGTTCCACAACCTCAACCTGTGAAGCCTCCGAGACGAGCGTGCTGACCTGTCGTGTACTGCATTTCTTTCGAACAGATTCGATGGCATTACGCTGCTCTCGCTTCTTTGCATCCGCTATCAAGATGTCTTTGTTGTCGGAGATCCATGCGCGACCATTGAGCTCTTCGAGTTCCGCCTTCAGCTTGTTTGCGTTACCAGGCTGCTGGTTCGCTCTTAAAGATTCCAGGCGTTGGTCGAGTCCGTCGAGTTCGCCCTTCACTTGCGTGCCTGCAAGCTCTATTAAGCCCGAAAGCTTTATGAGTGCGTTTGGGTCCGGGGCAGTCGCGATCGATTCAAGCTCGGATACGAGTGAATCCATGCTGGATCTCGCTTGGTCTGTGGCCAGAACGCTAATTCCGGCCTTATCTGATTTGACGGCATCGACCGCACTGACGAAGCGATTTGTCAGGGAACCCAATAGCTTGCGTTTTTCGGTAAGGTTCTTCTCGGCAACGCCAGTAACATAATCCTCAAAGCAGCGCATACGGGAAAGAGCCGCTTCTCCTAGTGGCTGTTGGCAAAGCGGGCATAGCGAGTCTTCCTGCAATTTCGGGAACGCGACGTCGGTATAAGCAAGGCTATCGGAATACAGTCGTGCGGCTTCCCAAAGCGACTTCCACGCATCACTGCCAAAGCCGTTTAGCTCTGAGTTATCACTTGCGAGGACAGTTGCCGCTTTGGCAGCCTCGGTGGCTTTCCTTACAGCATCCTGAGCCGACTCGTATTCCCCGGAGAACTTCGGCTGACAACATTTGTAAAGGTCGACCAGTCTTTGCCGCATTGCCGCAAGTTGGGAGCGACGCCGTTCGACCTTCGGAACCTCAACGTCCGGGTCTGAGTCTATGAGCTTGGGAAGCGCTCTACGTCTCGATTCATCCTGCGGGCTTAGCAATGCTGCATTTACGAGCCTTATCGCTTCGTTTTCTAATGCGCATGATAGAAGCGTCTCTACTCTGGATAGCCTGCGCAGTTCGAAAGGTACCAGCCCCATATTGAGAGATTCGGTCAATTCGCTCTCACGTGTCTGCAACTGTGCGGCAACTGCAGAGATTAGATCAGTCATACGCATAAGCGACGAGATCACACCAGGCATGTAGAGCATTGCGTTGTCCTTGTTGCCGACCTCTATTGCTGCGCAAGCAGCGTCGAAGAACGCAACCTCTGGGAATGCCGGATAGGACGAATCGCCATCTTTCCACGCAAATGACATGGAAGTGCCATCGATGTTCACATCGAAGGCAGCAGATGGTAAACCGTTGTCTTCAAAAACGTTCGACAGGATTTCTGACGAGCCTGAACGTGAGGTGCAGGCGTTACGCAAGATTCGGCTAAACCCCGACTTGCCCGAACCGTTATTGCCATAAATGACAGTAATGCCAGATGTTCCTAGATTGAGCTTGGATCCTGGCTCAATTGCGTTGATTCCGCTTTCTGCCGTAACGGACTCAAGCAAAACCACACGTTGGGAAGAGCTTTCACCTCCAAGATCGGCCGACTGATAATCCACAAGCTGAACATTGCCCTGGATGCCGAGGTCGATACCTGATTCTTTGCAAGCTGCAGCCGCGAGAGCTTCAACCTGCCTATCAGTAAAAGCACCCTGAAGGACAATATGAAGTGCTGCCGAATACCAGCTGGGTTGTTTCTTGATCCACTGGTCGATGACGGATTCAAGGCTTTGCTTCTGTTCTTCCAAATGTATGACCTCTGTCTCCCTTGGCTCCAATTCATTAGCTTCTAATTTTACCTGAAACATTGCCGCAACAACCAGCCATGACACTCTTGATGCGCGACTTTGTGACGTGATTCGACAATGCCCGTGTCGGTAAGGGTACGGGCATCGTTCATTTTGCCCGCCTTAACGGCGAAAGGCAGGCAGGACATGGACGGTGAACAGAATGGTACGCAGGCCCAGCAAGCGGCGTTAGCGCAAGTAGACGGGGCAACGCAAGCACGAACGCAGCCACCCCGACTATGAGAGGCAGATCGCAGAGCCGCCAAGAGCGCCGAGGTCAAGAGGGCGTCCGCCGACGAGCACGTCGACTTCTCCCTGCAGCTAAAGGGGTGTCGTAACGTTAAGGCGGCCTGTATCGTCCTCGATGACTACGAGGGCGACATATCCAAGCTCAAGAAGACCGAGTCGTGGCTTTTCGCCAAGCACATGTCCAGCGACAGCGGCTCGTCCAGCAGCACCGGACTCCCCCAACACGAGGACCGCCTCCGACGAGGATAGAACCATGAAACACTGGCGCAAGCTCGACGGGCTCGACGAATCCGATAACGAATAAGGGGTTTGACCATGCCAAACTCCATTGCATACATCAAGAACCACATCACGGTCCTGGACGTCGTATACAAGAGGACGGTCTGCTCGACCGTGCTGAACAGCAGGTGGCGCATGATACGGGCCGGCCGCAACGCGAAGGAAATCATAATCCCCAAGATTTCCGTGAAGAGTCTGGGCAACTATACGCGCAACGTCGGGTACGACAACGGCGCGATCACTTATGAGTCCGAAACCAAAACCTTCGGGTACGACCGAAACATGCCCTCCCAGCTGGTGTAATAGACGTCAAGGAAGCCGGAATCTTGAACTACTTCGTGGAGGCAGGTTCCGAGCCGAAACGTTCAATGATGGCATCTACCCTGTAGTAGGCACGACAATCGAACAGACTTAGGGATGCAACCGTAGCCATATACACGCGAGAACTATCAAGGGTTTCCAGCTTCTTCTTGTTGAACGATTCATTGGGGCCGAGCCCATGGTATTTATCTAAAGTATCCGGAACATGCAGTTTGCGGATACCAAAGACGTTGAGAAGGATCTCGTCTTTGTTTGAGACGAACGTCAGTGACTCGATAGCCTTGTGATAGTCCATCGGATACTCTCTTCACCAATCCTCTACGCTGAAGTTCTCTGTTCGCCGAGGATTTTATTGGGTGTATCCATATAAAAAGCCTTTCAGAAAGTATGGTGATGCTAATATTGTGGGTTGGATTTAGACTATGCCCCCAAGAGCTTGGTAGCCACTGACCCCGCAACGGCGCAAATGATGCCGACAATAATGGGAACGATGATATTCCAGGCAATCTTGCGCGAAACTGGCTCATCGACTTCGGTAGGTGGGTCCACTTGAATATGGAGAACATCACTATTGATCTTATAGTTCACGTAGTTAATCTTTGTCGATGATTGGCTACTGATATCAACGCCGAGATCATCAAGGTTGCCGTATTCTTCCTCCAGCAGAAGAAGCGATTTCAGGACACGATTCTTTACTTCAGCAATTGCATTTTGAAAGAAGGCTATTGGGATAACTTGCTTGATGGAAAAACATTGTAAGCCACCATCAGACCGCTCTTGCACCTTGGCTGCAAGTATCGATCTATCGAGGTAAATGACTGAAGACGTGTCCCCCAGAAAACTCTCAAGAGCTGAGATGCTTTGATCAAATCGAACATTGGTCACCTGATCAAGTATTTCCGTACCCAGAAAGGAAGGATCAAGAGGCGCCTTGTCCACCTTGAGTGTGTAGTTGTTAATACCTGAATAAATGAAGTTAACACTTTTAACGCGACGATACTCTGGCACGCTGTCTTCTGACGGATAGCCTACGAGCTCATTCTCGGTCCACTTTTCAAGTTCACTATTTCTAACGTCATGCGCAATTACCTGTAAACGAGTTAACGATTGCTTGAGGCTAACTTCGTCATCGACTACGGCTTTGATTATCTTGCTCTTTGGCAATATCGATCTCCTCCTTCTTTTCTCATGTGATTTTGCAGCAGTATAACGATTACATATGAGATGAACAACGCAATGCCGCCATGCAGATCCTTGGAAAACCTCAGAGATAGTTCTTGTCAGATCTGCGTGGGCATCTGAGACCACATTTGGCCCAACTATTTATCCGCCCCCTCATAGTGCTATTCTCAAATTGCTCTGTGCTATCTTATTTCGTCCCTTAAATAAAAAGTTCCCCGACTCCCCCACCATAAGGTAGTGTGCCAAATGTTGGTGTCAGGTGCCTTTGTCTTGGAGCGGCAATGCCTAAAACCGTGTCTTCAGTCTACACCATCGACCTCACGCCACCTTTCTTTTAGCCTCGATTGCCACAAGGATAAGCGTCTCTGCCTTCTTGACGACCTCAGGCTTGGAAGGCTCTATACTCTCACAGTTGCGCCTTACGTCCTTGAGGGAGTCGTCATCTATGAAGCTCATCTCCAGCCACTCTTCGTTCACGTCTATGAGCACCGACCCCACAAGGCGCTTGAGCGACTCTGCCGACGGGAACACGCCGACCACCTTGGTGCGGCGCCTGATCTCCTCGTTGGCGCGCTCCTAGACATTGTTGGTCCGCAGTCTCACGTGGTGCCCGTAGGGGAAGTCGAGGTACGCGAGGGCGTCCGCCTCCGCATCCTCGAGCAGCTCGCCGGCGTGTCTGGAGCGGGTTGAAAACACGTCGACGGCCTTTCGGTACATCGCCCGCACCAGCTCGGGTCCCGCTCGGAAAAGACGGCCTTGAGCGCGGCTGCGGCCTCTGTCTTGTCCTGCCTCTTCGCGAACCACCCCCTAGGCATCGCGCTCAAGGTGTACGATGCAGCGCTGCCAGGCCGCGCCGTTGAACACCTCGCGGACAACATTCGGCACACTACCGTGCCCTGAGTTTCATGTAGTCTTCCATGTGCTCAAAGCCTACCTTCGCATACAACCTTCTTGCCATATTGATAACCTCAAGGTAGGTCTTGTCTGCTCCGCCGGCCTTCGCCTCTTCCATTAGGCGGTCAACGATTTCTCTCTAGCCACTCCTTTGTCACGCGTCTGAGGGATTGTGTAGACATTCATCAGGTAGGCACAACGTCCGTCTTTACGCCGCCGCAGCCTTTTTCAACAGGGCACAGACTCTCGTCGAGGATGTACATGCGTCCCCAGCACCGCCTTCCCCACAGGATAGGTGTTGTCAGGTAGCTCCATAGGCACAGGCACCCCACGCGTAACGAGCACGGCCACATGGGAGACGAACGAGAAGCGGACTGATGAAAGATGATGTATATCTAGATACGTACGAGTCCCCGGTGGGGACGCTCATGCTCACAAGCGATAACCTGCTTTACTACTTGCCTCCCCGGAGCTTATAGGCGTTGATGTTATCTGTGGTGTAGCCGACCAGAACGTCGGGTTTCTTGCCGACGATGGCCTCGAAGATCTGCTGAAGGTCCATACCCCGGCCACTGCCGCCGCGGTTGTAGAAGTTGATTTCGCTGAAGTCGTTCAGCTTGCACACCACAAAGGAGTTTATGGTAGAGAAGTTCCTTCTCGTCACGTGCCGGTATATCCAGACGACGTCGGCGTAGGGAACGACAGCGCTCGCGCGCTTGTCAAAGATGAAGCGCTCGGTAAGCACGAGATTGTTGGGATTGCCGGGCATGAGGGAGTAGGCTCTCAGCTCGTCACATGCCTGCTGCATTACGCCCTCGGCGTCAAGCCGGTCGATGCACTTTTTGAGCGTCTTGTTGGCCGAGGAATAGTTGAACGCGAAAACAGCGCCCACCACGGCAGCGAGTATGCCGATGACGATGTACGACGTGACGTTCGCCCCCGCGCCCTCCTGCATCGCGTCAAGGTAGAGGCCGCCCACCATGTTGGAGAGCTTTGCACTGCTCATGCCATAGGTGTTTGCGATAGCGCTCACCAGGTTGCTGGGTATCTTCTTTGCGGTGGCTGCAATGCGCTGTGCCTCTGGCATGGCGACAGTCGCATCGTTGCCGGAGATGGAGAACGAGTTCCTGAAAAAAGCTGCGGTCCTCTTTGTCAAAGAGCAAAGGTTGTAGACAGGTACCACCTGATGCTAGCGGAGAAGGCCGAATACCCGGTTAAGATGATAGCAAGGCTGCTCGAGGTGTCCAGGTTGGGCTTCTACTCGTGGCTGGCCAACGGCGCGCCCACGGACGAGTGGGGCCACGTGCACGACGCCGTGAAGCGCGTGTGGCTTGAGAGCGACCGCCGCTTCGGGGCGCGCATGGTGAACGCGTTCCTGCCGCCCGAACTCGGGTTCGTGACGCTCTACCGCGTGCGCAAGTGCATGCGCGAGCTGGGCATACGCGGCGTGACACCCAACGCTGAGGAGCGCACCACGATACCTGATGAGGGCGCGCCCCTGAAGCCGGACCTGGTGGCGTGCGACTTCACCAGCCCCGTGCCCACCTACAAGCTCGTGGGCGACATCACCTACCTGTGCACGGGGCAGGGCCGGCTGTCCCTGGCCACCGTGATAGACCTCAACACCCGCATGGCGGTCGGGTGGGCGTGTGTCCGGGTACATGTCTCCGCCGACATAGTCGTCTCGGCCCTCGGGCTGGCCCGCAGGCGCGGCCACAAGGCCGAAGGGCCATCTTCCACAGCGGCCGCGGCAGCCAGTGCACCTCGGGGCTCTGGCGTCGTGGGCCAGGGAAGACGACGTGGGGCTCTCGTGTGGCCGCACCAGCAGCCGCCACGACAACGCGGCGGCAGGGTCCTTCTTCGCGGTCCTCAAGAGCGAGATGTACTGCCGCCGCTCGTCTGCCACGCGCGAGGAGGCGGGGTTCGCCGTGGGCGGCTCCATAGAGTCCTCTACAACCGCAGGCGCTCCCACTCGACAATCGGCTACAGGGTGCCGGCCGACGTGATGGACGAGTCCTTCGAGCGCTTCGAGAGCGCGTTGTCGGAGCCGAGGGAGGTGTTGTGGGCGGCATAAACCCCGGATTTTTCGTGTCCGAAATCTTGACACAGGTCATTCTCGGCAAACGGCAAGAAGCGGAATGCGAGAAGTACTGCTGATCCACACCCATAAACATTCGATATAAGTCCCTCTGTACTTGAGTACCTCTAGGACAGTGTCGAGAATATGTGTCGAGATATCTATAAATCCGAGTTCATCGCCATGCAATGCTGTCGAAAGGAAAACGATTATGACGAAAACACAGAAACAGAAAAAGAGTAGCGATGCGCCGCCGTATCTTGATCATTGTCGAAAGGAGGGGCATAGAATGGCTGCGATGGATACCAAACAGGAATTACTCAGACACTTAGATACCATCACTCGACATCTTAACCCACAAAAACTTGACCCCTTCACTACAGCCCGTATTGCCTCTGATATCAATGTCTCACGAAACCTTGCCAGCCAGTATCTAAATGATCTGGTACGTGAAGGGTTTGTCATCAAAATTAATACGCGCCCGGTAGTCTTTATGCATAAGAGGGGTTTGGAACGCTATTTACAGGTTAAACTTGACCGCGCTGAATATGCCTCCATCTCGGACCTTATGTCGACCATTGGTTATGGCACCCGTCATGACTTCGACAGAGCCATCGGCCATGACCTCTCACTTGCCCCCTGCATCGAACAACTAAAAAGCGCCATCCGCTATCCCACTAATGGCCTACCCGTACTCATCATAGGTGAACCGGGCACAGGCAAAGCTCTGCTTTCGCATCTCATGTTTGATTACGGTATAAACGTGGGGATACTACCTTCAAAAGCCACCTATGTTGCAATAGACTGCGCTGATTATGCCACCGACGATGAGCGTTTCGCTGCTGACCTCCTGGGTACCAAAGACAGGTTCGGACACCTTAATGAGACATCGGGTGGCATTGTTTACCTAGCAGGTTTTGAACACCTTTCGCAGATTTCACGCAATCTCATACTCACGCACTTGCGCCATACCACAGATCCCTTGCACGACATCCACGCCGTCCCGTCCGCACGCATCGTCCTTTCCACGTCGTTGCCACCGAATAACCCCATTATCCATCAGGTCACGCATCTGGTACCTATTGTCGTAAACATACCTTCCCTTAAAGAACGCACCGGTGACGAACGCACTGATCTAATAATGCATTTCCTACGCATTGAAAGTCGCCATGTCGACTCCGATATAGCCATCAGCCGTGGTGCCCTTCGCTCGCTTGTAGAGGCTCCTTTCTCAGACAATGTGGACGGTTTACGTACCTGCATCACTAACTGTTGTGCTAGCGCCTACCTCAACCGCACCGACAAGCATTTGGTTATCCACGCGTATAACTTACCGGCCGCGATATTAAGCACAAGCACGGTACAGGAAGATGATGACAAGCTCGTAACCGGAGACAAACGTAGTTCATCAGATATTAGATCGCGGGCGATACGATACTTCCAAACTATTCTTGATGCCTATCATGCGCATCAAGGCGGTAAGATATCTTTTGACGAGCTCATTGCCTCCGCACTTGAAACCGTGCATCAATACGAGGATTACCTTAACTTTGAGGCAAACTCCACCAACCCACGCCTTGCTTCCTACGAACAGGTGCTCAATCCCCTTTTTGAACGGGCCGATTCCACATATGGCATCGAGCTTTCCCGCAAGGCCTGCCATACTCTTTCACAGTCGCTTTGTCTCCAACTGTGGGGCGAAGCCGGCGTCGCACGCTGGCGTACCTCAAACACAACTGATTTGCAGGCACTTCTCGCCTTGCTCACAAAACGGTCACGTACAGCCGCCGTTATCGTTAACCATATCAAAGCCGAAACGATGAATGCTTTAGGTGTAGAGATTGATGTGCTCTCGCAAATCCTCCTCTTCATAGACGTAAAAGAGGCGGTCGACTCCGCGCATACGGGTAGACAAAATGTAGGCATTATCCTTGCCCACGGTTACTCCACTGCCACAAGCATCGCCGATGCAGCGAACCGCATTCTACACCGACGCGTCTTCGACGCTATTGACATGGCCTATGACCAGCGGGTCTCTGATGTCACAGGACAACTCTCGCGCCTGCTTGAGCGATACGCCTACGCCCCTACGATAGCCATACTTGTTGATATGGGCACACTTTCAGAAATCGACAAAGCCGTCCATGGTATCGCCAATGGGGACCTCTATATGATCAACAACGTCTCCACCGGTATGGCACTTGAGGTCGGTTCGGCTCTCATATCGTCCGAAGACATAGGTGAGGTACTCACCCGCTCGCTTCAAGTACTCACCCCCACATGGCATGTCCTACGCGGTGCACGCAACCATGATGCCGTAATTTTTTGTTCCGAGAATGGCAACGACGCAGCTGAACGTATCCGTCAACTGGTGGCCTCAAGCCTGCCTAACGAACTCTCAGCACACCTCGTAACGACCGATTTCTACGATTTGTTGCGCAACGGCTCCAATGCCACGGTCTTTAGCAGCTATCGTGTATGCGCCGTCATGGGCACCATGGATCCGGGTATCCCAAGTATTCCCTTTGTCGGTCTTGAGGATATTATCGCCAATGGTTCATCAGAGGTCCTTGATAAAGCACTCGGATCAACACTCGGTCCTGAAGGCATTGCTCATTTCCATCGTGAGCTATTACGAAATGTGACGCTGCGTAGCGTGGTTGAGTCCATCACCATTCTTAATCCCGAACGCCTCTATGCCGAGGCTGACCGCGGCCTACGCCGCCTACAAGATTTCCTAGGTAAACGCATAGAGCAGCGCAAAATCATCGGTATCTATGTACACCTTTGTGGCCTCATTGAGCGCCTTGTAACCAAAAACTTCATTGACACGCATCCCCCCAGTGAGGTTCCTGTCACCAGATATCCCGAGTTCATAGAGTGGTTCCGTGAGTCTTTCAAGGATCTTTGCCAACGTTACAAAGTCGAGATTCCGATAAGCGAAATTGCCTATGTACACGATTTTATCTATGGAAACCAAGTGGCTGCGACGCCCAAAGATATTGCTCAGGTTGGAGGCGATTCCCTTCTCGACGAATAGGTCGTATGCGCATGGTTTACAAAAAGATATGGAAAGGACAAAGAAAGGAGTAATAAGTATGGGCATTAAGGCAGGAAGGATCGACTACCGCCTTCTGCACGGCATCGTTCAGAGCTACTGGTGTCCAATGTACGCAACACAGCGCACCATGGTCATTGATGATGCCACCGCCGGTGACGAAGTGCGTAAAGGTGCTATGAGGATGTCAAAGCCATCCGGCCAAGCGCTCTCGATCATTTCGCGTGAGACGGCCTACGCAAATTTCGCAGCTGGTAAGTATGACGGCCACACAGTCTTTGTGATCGCCGCCGATCCACAGGTCTTTCTCGATCTCATTGAGCTGGGGCAGAAAGTACCCATACTCACGTTAGGCCTCACTCAGCTGCCTACGGGCGACGAAACGGGAAACGGCATCCAGGCGGGACGCCGGGTATTCATCAAACATGGGCAAATCCCCATCTACCAAGCCATTGCCAGGGCAGGTACCAACGTCGAGGTTCGCTATATGACTACCGACAAGTCAATTCCCATCTCTGAGTACATCCCTCTTTAAAGAAAGGTGGTAAATAATGGCAGTTACTATACTCCAAGCATTCTTGATTATCCTGCTCTCAGGTATCCGTGCTTTGGACTACTACTCAACCCAAACGTTTCCTCTTATGCATGTGCTCTTTTGTTGGCTTGCAGGTATCATCCTTGGCGATCCCTACACCGGCCTTGTGGTGGGCGGCACCATCCAGCTTATGTCCATGGGTGCCGTAGGTTTAGGTGGTTCTTCTGCCCCCGACTATGGCATGGCCGGCTTGGTGGCCACCGTTATCGCCATCACCACTGGAAACGGTGATATCTCAGTAGGACTTACCGTAGGTATCGCAGTGGCTATGCTCTACGTTCAACTTGATGTGCTCTTTAAGATCTACAACTCCTGGGTCTTTCGTGTAATGCGTGGTTATGCAGAGAAGCGGGAATATGACAAGATGCTGCGTTCTTTCTTCCTATCCCATCTTTATCTCTTCCTTCAAGGCGCCCTACCCATGGCCATCGTGATCTTCTTTGGCCAACCCGCAGTCGAAACGATTCTCGCCATAATGCCCGAATGGTTCACAAAGGGCCTCAACGTTGCTGCCGGCATCCTACCTTGCACAGGCTTTGCAGTGTTGCTTACCTTCATGCCGCTCAAAAAGTTCTGGGCATTCGTGGTCGCCGGCTTCGTATGTGCCGCATGGCTACGCCTACCCATTCTCCCCATTGCTCTTATCGGCATGATTGTTGCCGTCTGCTACTTCAAACTACACACTGAGGGTGTCGCTGGCAGCCAAGTTGCCACGGCTACCGACGGAGGTGAACTCGAAGATGAGTAACGGATTTCTTAAACCAAAAAACATCTCAGCAACAGACTTCAAAGAGCCCATACCTACCCCGCTACCCGATGGTACCTACACGCCAGTACTCACCAAAGAAGACTTAGACATCTGTTCGCACCGCATGTGGCTTGCAGATACCATCTCCTACTCCTATGCCACACAAAACGCCCCCTGTGCTACTTTTGCCTCGTTCTATGCACTCCGAAAAATCTACGGTGGAAACGAGGACGCCTTTAATAAAGCCGTCCTTAACCAACTCGATTGCGTGTTTAACGCCACGCCTCCTGTATGCGGCCTGGTGTTAGGTGCCGGTCTTGCCCTTGAGGACACCAGTCACGAAGCCGGGATGCAAGCTGAAAATGATCTTAAGGTCGGCCTCATGGGTCCAATTTCCGGCGTCGGCGACGTTTTCTGCTGGATCCTCCCACCTACCATCTTGGGTTCTATCGCAAGTTATATGGCCACAGAGGGCAGTCCTATAGGTATCTTCTTGTGGATTGCCGTATGGTTGGCTTTTCTCGTGTGGCGTTTGCAAAACTACAATCAGGGTTATAATGCGGGAGTCTCGGTCATCACAACCATGGCCGACAAGATCTCAGTCCTCACCGAAGCCGCTTCGATCCTAGGTCTGATGGTCGTAGGTTCACTCATATATTCCAACGTGGTCATACATACCCCGCTTGTATTTACCTACGGAGACATCTCACTGCTAATCCAAGAAGGCGTGATCGACCTAATCTTCCCCAATCTACTAGGAATTATCGCCACAGCCATCGTATATCGTTTGATCAAGAAAGGAGCAAACCTCTCCTTTGTTATCCTTGGGATCATCGCCATCAGCTGTCTTTGCGCCGCCTTTGGCATCCTAGGATAGGCAATGTCCTTTTGGACGGCCTCGTAACTGTTGCCGTCCATCCTCTTTGAGAGATCTTTGGGCTTTTGTATTGTTGGATTTTTGTAATGTTTAGATGTAGTGGCCCATGTGTATGGACCCGCTCTCAGGCACGAAATCATTGGGAGAACCACTGTGAGACACATCATTCTTGCTTCGCATCACCGCTTTGCCGAGGGTTTAGCCGATACTATGGCCTACATTGGTAACCTTGAGGGATTGACCGTCATCTGTGCCTATATCGACGAGACACCGATCTCCAAGCAAATAGCTGAAGTGTTTGCGGACATTGACCCCAAGGACGAAGTCATCGTTCTTGCCGACATCATGCAAGGTAGCGTCAACCAGGCATTTGCCCCTTACATAAACGATCATGTATTCCTTATTGCAGGGACTAACGTCGCGCTTGCACTGGAACTTGCCTTCGCCGATGAACCGCTTACCGAGACTACCATAGAGACGGCAATCGATATAGCACGTCAGTCCATGGTGCTCATGAATACGGCAGTTGCCGATATTGATAGGGACGATGAATAAGACGCAGGCATCTAAGATATAGGCCGCAGGTGTTTAAACCCTAAGTGTTTAGACCCTATGTATCCTTGAGGTATCCCTTAGGGTCTCTCTAAAAGATCAGGGATACCTCTTTATCAGATATCTATTTGAACGGAGGTATCCTATGCTCATTAGCGAAGTCATCCAGAAATGCAAGGATTATAGCAGAGGGTTGGATCCTTTCAACTCCATGAGGCCAGTCGACGCTGTCAGGACGCGTGACCAAGTACTCTACGGCAATGTCACCCAAGAATGCACTGGCATCGTAACCTGCATTTGGGCCACAAGCGACATCATCCGTAAAGCCCAACGCTTAGGCTATAACCTCATTATCAGCCATGAGGCGCTCTTCTGGAACCATGGAGACCGGCAAGGCTTCTTGGCATTCAATAAGACTTTCCAGGCAAAGAAGGCGTTACTTGACGAGTGGGATGGCGCCGTATGGAGAAACCACGACTACATCCACTCCCAGGTGCCTATCGACAACGGCAAAATGGCAGATGGTATCTTTTATGGCTTGGCAAGTAAGCTCGGTTGGCTTGACTACCGTGTGGAGGACACATCGATGCCCCTTGATTATCAGATTCCGCCCATGAGAGCCATGGATTTGGCGGTCTACATCGTACGGAGACTTGGACTTAATGGAACCCGTATCATCGGCAATACCGAAGCCATGGTAAGCCGTATCCATTTTCCGATGCATCTCATTGGTGGGCCAGACGATGATGAACTCATGTACGCTGAGACTCATGACATAGACTGCCTTGTAACCATGGAGCTGACCGACTTCACCGTACAGGAGTATATCCGCGATTCTGCGATGTTCGGACGAGAAAAGTGCATCATCGCGCTCGGACACTTCAATACCGAGGAACCGGGTATGGAATACATGGTTAACTGGTTACCTGAGGCGTTAGGCACGAACGACGTTCCTGCCACCTTTGTTCCCATGAAAGACCCCTTCAACTATGTGCTTAATGACATTTATAAAGGGAAAACACAGTGAGAAGTGCCCCACCTATAAATCTCCTCGCTCAACTCAGAACCGAGTCCGCGCGACAGGATGGGTATAGCTCAAGCGTCTGGAGTCCAGCGCAGTAGGCGTTTTGAGGTCCTGACCTCAAAATATGCTAAGGAATGGCTTCGAGTAGGTGTTTTTCTCGCGAGAAGAGCCTCTATGGGCCGCCGATTCACCTACTCGACACATTTTCTTAGCGCCAACGCCTAATGGAGCTGCTTTTGTAACAGAAACCGGAATCTTGCGTGAAACACAATCATAACCACCCGCAAAGCGAGTGGTTTGTTCTTAGGGTATAACCCTAAGTATACTTGCCCAGGACTCAAGTCCTTTGCCCTTCACTTCGTTCAGGTCACAATAGCAATGTAACACCGGCAGCCAGTTAAACTGGCTATCTTGCTAGATTATTTATCGAAGGGATTTTCATATTCCTTCAAACTTAATGTATCCTGAGCTAGATCGGCGTTTTCTTGTTCTCGAATATATTTTCTTATTGTCGCCTCATTAAGACCTACGGTTGATACATAGTAGCTGCGGCCCAAAACTTTCTATTACCATACTTATATTTAAGGTTTGCATGTAATCAAACATGAGCAGTGAGCTTTTACCTTTTAAGTAACCCATAAAACTTGAAACGCTTATCTTAGGTGGGATACTCACAAGCATGTGTATGTGATCTGGCATGAGGTGACCTTCAAGAATTTCTACTCCTTTCCAGTCACAAAGCATCTTGAGTATTTCTCGAAGATCTTCTCTATATTTGTTATAAATGACTTTCCTTCTATACTTTGGTGTAAACACAATGTGGTATTTACATAACCATTTTGTGTGCGCAAGGCTATTGGCCTTATGTGCCATAGCTACTCCTTCCTTCTTGGCTATTAGTGACCTGAACAATCGCTATGCTAGAAGGAAGGATTTTAATTTGCAAAGCAAAAAAGTATTCTCCACCCGCATATGAACTGCGTCCCAAAACTTGGACGAATTTAATAAAGACCTAGGCCACTAAGGACTGATTCCGGAACTCCTCCGGGGTCAGTCCTTTTA
>NZ_JDFG01000012.1 GCF_000565075.1 Atopobium sp. BS2 | reverse complement strand
TCTTTTTAACAGATTATCTGACTTAGGTGTGTTTTGAACTGCCTCTTATTTCTCGTGTCCAAGAAATGGGAGGCAGTTCAGTCCTAGGCATGAGAGGTTTTATTTAGGTGGTAAATACCGTTTGTAGAATAATAGAAGCCGTTTACGATAGTTATCAGTGAGATCGATTAAACGTAAACGATTAAAGTTCATACTAACACTGTAGAAGTATATTTATAGCTTTATAACTAATAAGCACCTTCATTTATTTGTAATTCAAAGAAATTGTAGGTGAAGAAATGAAAAGAGCGTACCGCTTCATTGTTTCTATCATAGTTGTCTTAATTGCACTTTCTTCGTTTTTGGTGGGAAAAGGGTTTTTAGAAATTTTTATTTCCCGAAAATTCGATTCTTGGCTTTCTAATCAGCCGCAATTTTATACGTCACAGATGTCTGATGAGACAAAAGAAACGTTTGTGTCGGTTGTTAGGTCTTACGCACAAACTCACAAGATGATTCTTATAACTAAGAAAACTGAATCAATTACTGAAGGGCCTAGGATATTGACCGTTGGCGTGCTATCTTCTCCAGGTAGTGAGGCTAACAGCTTTGATTCCTTTGATATTCTTGGTACCCAAGTTATAAATAGGCAAAAAATCAATGAACTCCTAGGACATTCTCCAGAGTCATATCTTGGCTACGGAATGGATACTAACAATAAGGTTAGTGACTTGCCGTATGTTTTGGGCTCAGTCTATTTCAAATTAGATCAAATTACTCCTGGCTATAATCTGGGAAATTCTTGTGCTGTTTTAGGCCTTTCTCCTGAAGAATTTGATGAATTGGTTAGTCAGATTTCAGAAGCTACTGGCCTACATAAAGAAAAATTTATTACTAATTATTCAGGATCAGCGGTTGAAATCGGACTCTTCTACTACGTTGCTGGAGTAACTTTTATAATCCTGAGCATATCGTTTTGTTTACTGACGTATTACAACTCGTTACAAGAATTAAAGAAACTCGGTGTTCACGTAATGCTTGGCTGGAGTAAGAGCGATTACGTCGTTCATCATTATTTTTTCTATTGTGCTTTAGCAGCTGTTTTACTGCCATTAGCCTTTATGTGGACAATGGTTAATTGCTCCGGATTTGATATTACTGGCAGTTTTTTACTGTTTACGTTTACCTCGGCAATGCCAGCAATACTTGTAGTTGTGGTTTCGGTACTAATTTCTGCTGCTCCACTTCTAACAATCCGCCCTGTAGATGCAATTTTAGGAAGACTGTCGCAAAAGGGTCTGTACGTTCTAACGGCGATAATTTATGCGCTTTGTTGTGTAGTAGTTTTTGCTGGTTCTACGTATATGGATGCTCCTATAACCATGTACTCAAATCTACTATCCACTCAAAAAAATTGGTCTGTATATAAAGATTGGTACATTGTCCGAAATCACGTTTCTCAAGGTAATTTCTTCAACGGCAGGCCAATGGATAAAAGTAAGGAATTATTCGATTGGTATAAAGACCACGAGCACGATACAGGTGTCTATATTGCTCATGTAAATCAAATAGGTGAGCCAACGCTAAATGCTTATGGAGTAAATCCTGCAATTTTGAAGCCATTTGATGTTCTGATTGCTTCCCCTTCTTATCTTAAAGAGATTGGGGTGTCGCTAACTAATGATCAAGTTAAAAAAGCAGAGAGTGGAACAAGGATTTATTTAGTTCCAAGCTCGTTCTCAGAAGAACAAAAATCCTTGTTGAGAGAACTTGTGGCTAGAAGCGACAAAATATTTGAGTCAGATATCGTTACACCCTATATGCAAAATCCTTCATCTGAATTTATTGAATACGATGCTAGTGGGGGATTTTTTACCTGGTCAACAAATATAGACAGCCCTTCTATAAGCACAAATGTTGTAATCAAAGTGGTAACCTCAAATAACATGGTTCCCAAAGAATCAGAGAGCTTAGTTGCTACGGGGCTTGATAATAGCTACATAAAGTTATCACCTGAGGCCGCTGCAAATTTGTTGGATTCCAGTGGTGTTGTAGAGCTCTCTGATGACGGTTTTGGAACACAGTTTAGTTCGATCGAGAGCTTTATAAAGGACTACAGAAAATCTCTGCAGGAGCTCTTCCTCTTATTCGGTGTTGTAATTGTGCTTATGTTTGCAGCTATAACAGTTATTCAAATAAGCATGATTTCAATTGTTCAGAGATTACATGAGAGAAAAATTGCTGTTGAATGTATGCTGGGATTTGGCATTTACAAGCAATACATAAATATTTTCCTCGTAGTGAATCTCATTGCACTTGTTGGAACACTTTGCATGATTGTCATAGGTTCAACTCTTGGAATAATAATGGGCTGCTTGATGTTATTGATTTCCAATTTGACTATCAGTATTTCTGCAAATAGAAGCACCATGAGAATTGTTCTAGACAATCTCTCTAAGGAGTAGTTATGAAAACATTTCTACAGGTAGATGCTCTCAATAAGTCATTTGGAAGCAACACAGTTCTTCATAACATTTCATTTGAGATAGAAAGTGGAGAGTCAGTGGCTCTCGTGGGCCCTTCTGGGTGTGGAAAATCAACGCTTCTTAATATCATCGGTCTTCTCGAGACGCTAGATTCAGGCACAATCAAGCTTGAGGGAAAAGCATATCCTTCAATCAATAGTAAAAAAGCAACGCTTATGAGGCGTACAGAGATCAATTATTTGTTCCAATCTTTTGCTCTCATTAATGACTGGAAAGTAAGCAAAAATCTCTTATTAGCGCTTCAATACACCAAGCTTTCAAAGCAGGAACAGGAACGTCTTATTAGAACTTCCTTGGAAAACTACGAGATTGGCGAGAAGTTCGATGCGGTTGTAAATGAGCTTTCTGGTGGAGAAAAGCAGAGAGTAGCAATTGCTCGAGCAATGATAAAACCGGGTAATTTAATTCTTGCTGACGAACCAACTGGATCACTTGATAAGGCTATGGCCACTATTGTTATAGACAGTTTGCTAGATTCCGTTCGCGCAAACCATAAGACGCTTCTTATGGTCACGCATGATATGAGTATTGCTCAACGTTGTGACCGAATTATTGAATTACCAAAGCATCAATAGAAGCGCAGGTGTAGTAAGGCACTTACAGTTTTAGCAATGCGTATTACAGGTGTTAAACAGAGCCTTAAGCAACCTTTACGGCAGGAAGGTTTGCGGTAGAGTCTGCGGACTCATCATCCTGTACGCGTGGCCATGAGCAGCTACGAACATCGTCAGAGGTTAGGCCAAGCCAACGAGCACGATGACCGTCAATCTTTGCTGGACGGCGATGGAGCCACAGAGAAATTCCCAGAGTCCAAAGAGGCAGCAAATAGAGGAAGCTTGCAGCCAGAAGGCTCATAGAAGGTGCGCCAATTGCAGAGAGTACCGAGATGTTTGAGATGGACCACGGAACCAGTGGAGCAAGAATTACAGCGCTATTCTCGATATCCAAGGCAAGGGCGCTGGAAGAGTTTTCTGCGTTCTCGCACAGGTCGTTTGTAAGCATAATAGCCAGCGTCTGGTTACAAGAAACCATCGAGGTAAACATGCTGGTAATCAGAACGCCAAAGAAAGGCGTGGAGTTATCGGAAAGGTCAGCTACCAGCTGGCACATACGGCGAAGCAGGTCAGTTGTTTGGAAAAGACCAGCGTAACTTGAAGAAATGGTCACGATTGTCAAAACGTTCATCATGGAAAAAACGCCGCCACCATTAACCATGTTTGCAACGGTAGCACCTGGAGCACGAAGGCCAAAGAGCAGAATGACTGGCAGGTCGGCAAGAGGAACGCGCTGGATGGTGACACACAGAATGCAAGCAAGTACCAAGCTGGATGCCATGGTAACAATGACATCAACTTTAAGAAGCGAGAAGACAATGACAAGAAGAGCTGGTGTGAGTGAAATTAAAGAGAGCCTAAAAGAGCGGCTGAGAAGACCAGTGACATCGGGGATAGTTCCCGTGTTTGCCATAAAGAAGTCCCACGCTACATAGATAGCGCATGCGGCAATGAAAGGCACTACGCTGGTACGAAGCATGCGGTTAATGTTTTTGGATAGATTAGTATCGGTAAGTTGTGAAACAAGAATTGCACTGGTAGACATAGGGGAGCAACGATCTCCAAAGTAGCTACCTGCAAGAACAGCGCCACCAATAAAGAACTCGCTTGCTCCAATTGCCTTACCAATAGACATGCAGATGATTCCCATGGTTGCAGCAGTACCAAATGCGGTACCCAGAAGCATGGACATCATGGTGCAGAGCAAGAATGTTGCCAGAATAAAGATAGATGGAGAAATAAGCGAAGCAGAAATGCTGACAATTTCTGGAATAGTTCCAGCTGCACGCCAGGCAGCACTCATAGCGCCAACCACAGCAAACAGTGCAATGATTGTTTTAACTTCCCAGACAGATTCAAAGGCTGCTAATAAAAGCTTTTTTGCGGAGATTTTACGAGAAAGTCCGTAACCAAAAAAGAGGAAGAAACCAATGGTCAAGATAGATGTAAGGGGAAAAGATAGGGCTGTACCTACGATGAGCATCACCGCAAAGGCACTCAGTACTATTAGCTCTACCATGCATCCACTCCAAACGAATTTCTTATGTAAATAGAGTAGGCAACTAAAAAGTTGAAGTCCAACTGTTTTCAATGGTTATAATTACAAGTAATTTTTGTAATACAGTGGGGGCAAAAATGAACTTTCAAACCATGGATTATTTTGTTGCCGTTGCAGAAGAAAAGAGCTTCACTAAGGCAGCTGAGCGTCTGAGCGTAACGCAGCAAACGCTCTCGGCAAATATTGCGGCAGCAGAAAAAGAACTTGGTTCTAAGCTGCTAGAACGTACGGTCCCGCTGTCGCTCACGTTTGCGGGAGAAGAGTTCTTGCGCTATGCCCGTAGGTTTCAGGCTCAGCGTCGCGCTATGGATCAAGAGTTTCTTGATATTGCGGGCAACGAGCGAGGTCGCCTGCGTGTTGGCGTCACTGCTACACGAGGTCACATCATCATGCCGCGCTCCATTGCTGCTTTCCAAAAATTGCACCCAAATATCTCCATTGAGCTTGATGAGGGCGAGAATGACGAGCTTGTTGAGTGGCTGTCCGAAGGTCAGCTTGACTTGATTGTTGCAACGGTTAATTCGTCGTCGTATGACTTGGTTGTTAAAAAGCTGTTTGACGAGAAGATCGTTCTGGTAGTTTCTCAAGCGCTTCTTGAATCTTTGTATGCAGATAAGGTTGACTCGGTTGTTGCGCAAGTCAAAAAGACGGGAAAGCTCACGGCCTTGGAAGCTTGCCCTTTCTTAACGGTAGGTAAGCGAGATATTGCTGGTAGTTTTGCTCGCCATGCGTTTGCCGCATCGGGCATTTCTCCTACCATCAAGGTTATGTCCAGAAACTCCGAGACGCTTTTGGCGCTTGCCATGAGAGGGGTGGGCGCGTGCTTCTTGCCATCAGAGCTGGTTGCTTCTTCTTACTACGACTCTGAAACGTCTGGTCTCCACATTATTGAGCTAGGAAAAGAGATGTCGTACTCGGTCAGCGTTGCCTGGCGCCGCACCGATCATGTGTGGAGCACAATCGAGTCATTTGCCCAGGTGCTTTCTGAGCAGCGCTACGTGGTTAAGCGAGGTGAGTAGCATGGACGCTCTTCAGACTGGCAATAACCTTGAGATTTTGTACCAAGATGAGTATCTGCTTGCCGTGAATAAGCCAGCGGGAATTATTGTTCACGCAGATGGTACCCATGAGCCTTCGCTAACCGATGTAGTTTGCGAGAAACTCCGTGCACTTGAGGGCTTAAGAGAGGTAGATCTTTCCCAGGTTCAAGCATTGAATCGTCTTGATAAGGAGACTACGGGCATAGTGCTCTTCTCGCTCAAAAAAGAAACGCAGCCTCAGTTTGACCAGCTTATTGCCTCTAAGGAGCTTTCCAAAGAGTATCTAGCTGCCGTTAAGGGAGCGTTTGAGCCAAATAAACTGCTGATAGATAAGGCAATTGGAAAAGATAGGCATGACGCTCAAAAGATGAGGGTCTCAGCAACAGGCAAACCTTCTCAAACGGAGGTATGTCTAGTAAAGGTTGCTTCATCAGCACAAGGTCAAACTCAAAGCTTGCTACTGGTCAATTTGCTGACAGGAAGAAAGCATCAAATTAGAGTGCATCTCTCGTCACTTGGATTTCCTCTGGTAGGAGACGCGCTGTATGGAAGCGTATCATCTCTGCAGCGCACCTCAAAAAAGAAGCATAGGCCGCAGCCGTTAATGCTCCATGCATATCGCGTTGGATTTATTCATCCAGTGACGGGCGCAAAAATTGTGATTAAAACGGATATTCCAGAGCGATTTTCTTATTTTGGTGTCACCGAGGTGGACTTATAGTACATACTTTGTGATAGAGACATACATTCATTTTGTGCGGATACGTTACCCAGACGTGCATAAAGTGAACGAGGAGGGGGAGAAATGCCTGGCACAATGCGAGGTGTCTATACCAACCTGACTGAAATCCGCAGGAAGGTATTTAAAGAAGTTTCAACGCTTGCGTATGAAAAAGCAGATAAGAGCGTTGATGAAATTGCTCGCCAGATGGAAGAGCTGCCTTACAAGATTATTCCTGGTGATATTGCTACGTATCGTGAGAGCGTCTTCTTGGAGCGCGCTATTGTTGGCGAGCGCATTCGCATGACTATGGGCATGCCTATGCAGGGCGTGGATCAGCCAGAAAAAATTTCTGACGGCCTAGAAGAGGCCTCTCGACCTGAGGTTTATTACCAGCCACCGCTGATTAACATCGTTAAGTTTGCGTGTAACGCCTGCGAGGACAACGTGTATCGCGTTACCAACGCGTGCCAAGGTTGTCTTGCGCACCCTTGTCGAGAGATTTGTCCTAAAGAGGCAATTAGCTTCGTAGACAAAAAGGCATACATTGACCAGGAGAAGTGCATTCAGTGTGGCATGTGCTTCAAGGTCTGCCCTTACCAGGCAATTCATCACCACGTACGTCCTTGTGCAGCCGCTTGCGGTATGGATGCTATTGGTTCTGATGAGCATGGTCGTGCAGATATTGATTACGAGAAGTGCGTATCTTGTGGCCAGTGTCTGGTCAACTGCCCCTTTGGCGCAATTGCCGATAAGAGCCAGATTTTCCAGGTAATTCAGGCTATCAATGAGGGTTACACCGTTGTTCCGATTGTGGCTCCTTCGTTTGTTGGTCAGTTTGGCAAGGGTAGCGTTGGTCGTCTTCGTGAGGCATTCAAGGAGATGGGATTCGCCGAGGTAGAAGAGGTAGCAACCGGTGCTGACCTCTGTACTGTTCAGGAAGCAGAAGACTTTGTCAAAGAAGTCCCAGAGAAGCTTCCCTTTATGGGAACAAGCTGCTGCCCTTCCTGGTCTGCAATGGCTAAAAAAGAGCATCCAGAGCATGCTGATGCTATCTCTATGGCACTCACCCCAATGGTTTTGACTGCTCGTCTGGTAAGAAAACAAAATCCAGAGTCCAAGATTGTCTTTATTGGACCATGCACCGCTAAGAAACTTGAGGCACTGCGTCGCTCCGTTAAGTCCGAGGTCGATTTTGTTCTGACCTTTGAGGAGCTTGCAGGAATGATGGAGTCTAAGGGCATTGACTACACCAAGCTTGATGATGACAACTCCGACTTTGAAAACGCCTCCCATGACGGTCGCGCCTTTGCAGTTGCTGGCGGCGTAGCAGGTGCCGTAGTAAACGTCATCCACCAGAAGTACCCTGATAAAGAAGTACCTATCATGGCTGTTGATGGCCTTGCTGAGTGCCGAGCCATGCTCAAGGATGCTGTTAAGGGTAAATATCCAGGTTATCTTCTTGAGGGCATGGCTTGCCCAGGAGGATGCGTTGGTGGCGCCGGTACGCTGAGCGCAGTCAACCGTGCTGCCGCAGCAGTTAAGCGTTACGCAAAGACCGCTTCCTCCGAGCTGGCTTCTGCTAATAAGTACAACGATCTTATTCCAGAACTTGCTGGTACGGTCTCTGCTGAGGTTGAGATCGCCGAGGTTCTTGAGGTTCAAAAACCTGTTGAGTAGGAACGTTCTCTCAAATCAAACGTAAAACGCCGGTGCGCTGCATCGGCGTTTTTTATGAGAAATGTAGCCCAATAAGGCAATCTACCAGGTAATAAAAAAGGATCTGCGATTAACAGATCCTTTAAGTTTTAGCTGAGAGATAGTCAACAAAAAGTTGATTAATTTGAATTACTCAGATTTTTCGTTTTTCATGGATGCATAGAACGTTGCATGTGCAAAAACGTCTTTAATGGTTTTTCCATTAATAAATGGAAGCGCGAGAAATTCGTCTACCGTTGGAACTAGTTCAGAACAATCTACAAAGTGGTTTTTTGAGTTTCTGATACTGGTGTCTTGAGCTCTCCATGCCTCAAAATTGACATCAGTGAGGTAATAAACCTGGTGTCCGACTTGCATGTACACAGAGTGGTTACTGTGCAGGTACTCTACCAGGTCTTCGTAAGAAATCTGGAGAACCTCAGAACTTTTCTTGCCCATGATGCAATCCTTTCCACGTCGCTTGCGCGCAAATTATGGACGCACTTTTATAGACTATACCGCCCTCAGAATACGCTTATTCAGATGAATTGAGAGGCATAGGCAAGCGGACGTTTTTTCTCGCTCAACGGCAATGAGCGGATGGTTGCAATTTTTAGTGCTACTATTTGAGAATTTCTTGCACCATCTCATCTGCAGTATCGCAGAGTGTGGTGGCACCTGCAGCTAGAAGCGTTTCTTTATCTCTAAATCCCCAGGTAACACTAATGCAAGGCATGCCACTGTTGCGTGCTGTTGCAACATCAACCTCAGAGTCTCCAATATAGACAGCGTCTTGAGGGTCAACACCAATTTGAGCAAGGGCGTAATGAACAGGCTCGGCATCAGGCTTTCTTTTAAGGTCATCTCGCTGACCCAGGGCAAAGTCAAATCTACCTGGGAAGAAATTGCTCATTAAATCTGCAATAGCAAAGTCTGGCTTGTTGGAAACAACAGCGCATTTAACACCTGCTGATCTGAGCGTATCTACCGCATCGAGGATGCCAGGGTAGGGCGCAGTGTTATCCAAGCTGTGATCAGCGTAGTGCTCCTTAAAGCATGCGAGAACGCACTGGTATGTTGCATCATCGGTACCCTCTGGCACAGCGTCACGGATAAGTTTAGCAACGCCATTTCCAACCATCTGACGTACTTTATCAACGGTATAGGTGGGCATGTTGAACTGCTCAAGGGCGTAATTGGTTGCCCAGGCAAGATCAACAATGGTGTTCAGAAGTGTTCCGTCTAGATCAAAAACAGCGGCTTTATAGGCCATGAAAGCTCCAAGTTCTTCTCGCCCTGTAAGAGGGCTCATGTGTATCAATTTCAGTCTAGCGTAAAAGTGTGACGGTAAGTTATTTATTCCTCGTGAATCTCCACTAAGTTTAGATTGAGAGGATTCGACTAAACGTTGGAGAGTACAATAGTCTATCTATGAGCAAGAACGTGCCGTCTACACGTTTTTGCCGTCTTGAAGGTGCTTTCCGATTTGGCACAGGGAAGCAAAGACGAAAGGATAAAAATGGATTGTTCCTCAGAAACCCCCCAGAATTATTCCGCTCATGCAGCTGTTGATTTGCACAGTATGCATACGCATACCTGCGGAGAGCTTCGCGCAGAGCATATCGGCCAGACTGTTACGCTCACTGGTTGGGTTTGGCGTCGTCGTGACTTTGGAGGCCTAATCTTTGTTGACCTTCGTGATCGCGAGGGTTTGACACAGATTTTATTTGACCCAGATGTTGATGCAGAAACATTTGCAACTGCAGAGACTATTCGTCCTGAGTGGCCTGTTTTGATTTCTGGTACGGTTCAGCATCGTTCTGAGGGTCAGACTAATGAGGCTCTTGCTACCGGTGAGGTAGAGGTACTTGCTTCCAAGATTGAGGTTCTTAACACCAGTGCAGTTCCACCATTCCAGATTGAGAATCACATTGATGTTAACGAGGACCTTCGCCTGAGATATCGCTACGTTGACCTGCGTCGTCCTCAGATGGCACAGAATCTTCGTATGCGTTCTGATTTTGCATTTGCGCTTCGTGAGGCTTTCCATAAGCGTGACTTTACCGAGGTAGAGACTCCAGCGCTGTTTAAATCTACTCCTGAGGGCGCTCGTGACTTCCTGGTTCCATCCAGAATGCAGGGCGGAAACTTCTACGCACTGCCACAGTCTCCACAGCTGCTGAAGCAGCTACTGATGATTGGCGGTATTGAGCGCTACTACCAGATTACTAAGTGCTTCCGTGACGAGGATCTTCGTGCAGATCGTCAGCCTGAGTTTACACAGGTTGATATGGAGATGGCATTTGTCCGCGAGGAAGATGTCATGGCCGAGCTTGAGGATATTCTGGGCGATGCATTTGCAAAGATGGGTATTGAGTTCCCAGCTCCACTGCGCAAGATTCAGTACTGGGACGCAATGGATACCTACGGCTCCGATAAGCCTGATACCCGCATTGGTATGGAGCTCCACGATGTCTCTGAGGTCTTCAAGCAGTCAAGCTTTAAGCTCTTTAGCTCTGCTGCTACAACAGAAGGCCAGTACGTCAAGGCAATCAACGTTAAGGGTGCAGGCACCTGGCCACGCTCTCAGGTAGATAAGCTTGCCGAGGTAGCCGCCGGCTTTGGTGCCAAGGGACTTGCGTGGGTTGCCTTCAAAGAGGACGGCTCCGTGGGAGGTCCTATTACCAAGTTCTTCTCGCCAGAAGAGCTTGAAGCACTGCGTGCAGAGATGTCTGCTGAGGCAGGGGACTTGATTCTCTTTGCTGTGGGCGGTCGCCTGGAGACAGATGAGATTCTTGGTGGTATGCGCCTGCATATGGCAAAGGTCTTGGATGTACCGCGAGAAGGTCATGATTTCCTTTGGGTTGTTAATTTCCCACTGTTCCACTGGGATGAGGAGACTCAGTCCTACGCTTCTGAGCATCAGCCCTTTACGCTTCCGCGTGAGGATGAGCTTGACCTTCTGGACACTGACCCTCTGGCTATGGGCTCGTATACGTACGACTTTGTTATGGATGGCTTTGAGGCTGGTGGCGGCGGAATGCGTATTCACAACGCTGAGCTGCAGCTTAAGATTCTGGAGAAACTCGGCTTTACTGAAGAGCGTGCAAAGGCTCAATTTGGCTTCTTGATGGAGGCTTTGACGTTTGGTGCACCTCCAATGGGCGGCTTTGCACTTGGTCTTGACCGCGTATGCATGTTGCTTGCAGGTGCTGATTCTATCCGTGATGTCATGGCGTTCCCAAAGACTACTTCTGGCTCTGATCTTATGTCTAGCGCTCCTTCACCTGTTTCTAATGAGCAGCTCAAGGAGGTTTCGCTTCAGACGCTTCCAAAAGAGGCATAAGCAAACCAAGCAAATCAAGCAAAGCAAGACAGTAAGGTACGTGGTGTTTTAGTAATGAATGACGCTTCTGTAAAAGAAAAAGCTCCATCTGCTCGTGCTGAGTTAAAGGTTATCTTGGACCACTTTGGCGCGTATAAAAAGGACTTTGTTTTGTCGGGACTCTGCGTGTTTGCAGAGTCCCTACTCGAATTAGTGATTCCTGTTCTCATGGCTCAAATTGTTGACCAGGGTATTTTGCAAGGCAACCTTCAGACTGTTTTTGTAAACGGTATCGTTATGGTTGTCTTTGCTCTTCTCGCCATGTTTGCCGGCATTGGCTATGCTCGCTACTCGGCAAAAGCGGCCATGGGACTAGGCGCACAACTGAGACAAGATGAATATCGCCGAATGGAAGAGTTTGCTTTTGCAAATCTTGATAAATACGATTCATCTTCTTTGGTTACGCGTTTGACCTCTGATGTAACCATTATTCAGAACGCCTTTGCAATGGGTACACGCCCGTTTATGCGTGGACCAATTATGCTGGTCATGGGCTTGGTTATGGCGTTTATTATGAGCCCAGAGCTGGCAGTAGTGTATTTTGCCGTGTTGCCTTTCTTGGCTATTGCACTCTTCTTTATTGTGAAGCGCGTTGGTCCTTTGTACCGCGTTATGCAAAGCGCAATGGATAAGCTTAACGAGGCACTGCAGGAAGACTTTGCCGCGGTGCGCGCAATCAAGGCATATGTCCGAGAAGGATATGTCTCCGAGCGCTTTGAAAAAGTTAATACCCAGTATGCACAGACTGCTACAAAGACCTTTGGCACGTCCGTCTTAAACCTGCCTATTTTCCAGGCTTCAATGTATGTTACTAACGTGGCCATTCTTTGGTTTGGCGGCCAGATGATTATGGCTGGTAGATTGGGTGTTGGTGAGCTTACGGGCTTCATGAGCTACGTGCTGCTTATCATGAACTCACTTATGATGATTTCTGGCGTGTTCTTGCTTACTGCTCGCGCTATTACCAGTGTGCGACGAATCGGAGAGATTCTTTCCGAGGAGCCTGCTATTGAGTCTCCAGAGCACGGCCTGACTGACGTTAAGAATGGTGCAGTACGCTTTGAAAACGTATCTTTCAAGTACAGCCAGAGTGCTGAAGAGGATGTCCTTGAAGACATTAATCTCTCGTTTGCGCCAGGCTCTACCGTTGGTATTCTCGGCGGCACCGGTTCCGGAAAAACCACTCTTATCCAGCTGATTGCGCGCTTGTACGATGCTACTGAAGGCACCGTATTTGTTGGCGAGAATGACGTCCGCTTCTACAATCTTGTTTCACTTCGTGATGCAGTATCTGTTGTCCTTCAGAAAAATGTGCTGTTCAGCGGTACCGTCCGCGACAACCTGCTCTGGGGAGATCCCAACGCTACTGACGAGGAGCTGCTTCACGCCTGCTCTATTGCATGTGTTGATGAGTTCCTAGATAGGATTGGCGGCTTGGACGGAGACCTTGGTCAGGGTGGCGTCAATGTTTCTGGTGGCCAGAAGCAGCGCCTTTGTATTGCGCGTGCGCTTTTGAAGAAGCCAAAAATTATCATTTTTGATGACTCTACTAGTGCAGTTGATACTGCAACCGACGCAAAGATCCGCGCAGGCCTTGCTGAGCTTGCTGACATGACAAAGATCATCATTGCCCAGCGTGTGAACTCGGTTATGGACTCAGATCAGATTGTCGTTCTTGATAACGGCAGGGTCCATATGACTGGCACTCACACAGAACTTCTCGCCAAGAGTCCTATCTATAGAGAACTGTATGAGTCGCAGATTGGCGGTAGTCAATCGGACATTGACGCTGCTGGTAAGGAGGTGTCACATGGCTAATCGCGCAGGAGGAGCACGTCCTCAAAACATCGGACATACCATTAGAGTGTTTGTCTCGTACTTAGGTCATGCTAAGAAGCGCCTTATGTTGGTGGCACTTCTTGTTTCTATCAGTGGTTTAGCAGCGCTCCTTGGTACTTACATGATTAAGCCTGTTGTTGCAGCAGTGGGCAGGGGAGATGTGAGCGCATTTACTCACCTTGTTGTATTTACAGCGGTTGTGTATGCAATTGGCGCTCTTACCAGTATTGGTTACACGCAAATTATGGTTCGTGCTGCTCAGAGGATTGTTTTTGACATCAGACGAGACCTTTTTGAG
The DNA here is from genome assembly GCF_000565075.1 of Atopobium sp. BS2. Lineage (GTDB taxonomy): Bacteria > Actinomycetota > Coriobacteriia > Coriobacteriales > Atopobiaceae > Lancefieldella. The sequence goes on along the minus strand of NZ_JDFG01000012.1, from coordinate 198,993 downwards.
CACATTGAATCGCTGCCCCTAAGATTCTTTGACCAGCGTACCCGCGGCGATATCATGAGTTTCTTTACAAATGACGTGGATACTATTTCGGAAGCGCTCAATAACAGCTTTGCCAACCTTGTTCTGGCGTTTATTCAGATGGTTGGTACGCTTGTACTGCTCATTGTTCTTAACTGGCAGTTAACGCTTATCACTATTCTCTTTGACGTTTTGATTGTGATTTATGCACGCTATGCAAGTAAGCGCTCTGCCAAGCATTACTCGGTGCAGCAAAAGAGCCTTGGTGTTCTTAACGGTTTTGCAGAAGAAACAATCTCTGGCCTTAAAGTGGTTAAAGTTTTTAACCACGAGGATGCAAACTTTGCTGATTTTCAAAAGGTCAATGACGAGCTTAGACACTCTGGAACAAGTGCTCAGGGCTACGCAGCAACTATGGTCCCTATCACGGTTTCATTGACGTATATCAATTACGCTGTGGTCACTGTGGTTGGTGCTCTACTTGCCGTAAATGGACACGCGGATGTTGCAAGTCTTGCGTCCTACCTGGTCTTTGTTCGCCAGGCAGCCATGCCGTTCAACCAGTTCACGCAGCTCTCTAACTTCCTGCTTACCGCTCTTGCTGGAGCTGAGCGCATCTTTGCGGTTATGGAGATGACTCCCGAGGTTGACGAAGGCAAGGTTGACCTGGTCCGCGTTAGTGGTTACGAGTCAGGAGAAGAGTCCTGGGCTTGGGTCACACCGTCTGGCGAGAAAACCCCTCTTGCTGGAGACGTTCGCTTTGATGACGTAACCTTTGGATACGACGATGATCAGACGGTCCTTGCAAACCTCACGCTGTTTGCAAAGCCTGGTCAAAAGATTGCATTTGTTGGCTCAACTGGTGCTGGTAAAACAACCATTACTAACCTTATTAACCGCTTCTACGACGTTCGCAGTGGAACCATCACCTACGACGGCATCCCTATCAACGACATCAAGAAATCTGCACTAAGATCCTCACTGGGCATTGTTTTGCAGGACACACACCTGTTCACAGGTACCATTGCGGACAATATTCGCTTTGGTAAGTTAGACGCTACTGATGACGAGGTTATTGCTGCAGCAAAAATCGCAAACGCAGATAAGTTTATCCGTCGTATGCCACGTGGCTACAACACCGTACTTACCTCAGACGGCTCCAACCTTTCCCAAGGTCAGAGGCAGCTTCTGGCAATTGCGCGTGCTGCTATTGCTGATCCTCCCGTGCTTATCTTGGACGAGGCAACTTCCAGTATTGATACGCGTACTGAGGCACTTATCGAGAAGGGCATGGATGCCCTAATGGCAGGCCGTACTGTTTTTGTAATTGCTCATAGGCTGTCTACGGTTCGTAATTCGGACGCCATTATGGTTCTGGAGCACGGTCGTATTATTGAGCGTGGTACTCACGATGAGCTTATTGCAAAGCATGGAGAGTATTACCAGCTGTATACGGGATCGCGCGAGCTGGAGTAGGGGTGCTTTATGTTTGAAGCGTTAGCTGTGGCTCTTGGTGGAGCTCTGGGTAGTTTAGGTCGCTGGCAGTTGGGAGTCCTTTTTAAACAGTGGATTCCTAACCTGCCAGTTGGTACGTTTGCTGCAAATGTTGTTGCAGGTTTGATTATTGGCTTTGTAACAGGGCTTGATCTTGCAAGTCCACTTCAGCCACAGGTCAAGCTATTCTTAGCCGTGGGCCTTTGCGGAGGACTTTCGACCTTCTCGACCTTTTCAAATGAAACGTTGACCTTTATTCAAGCAGGTAATTGGACTGCTGCAGGTGTGAACATTGCAGTTAATGTTATAACGTGCCTGGCTGCTGTGTTTATTGGATTGAAATTATCAGCTGTTGTGTCGTAGCTTGATTATTCGATCGTCTAAATTAAAAGCTAGATATCCTTCTTTTGGATACCTAGCTTTTTAATTTGCTTCCTTCGATTGTAGTTGCCGCGTTTTTTTATTTTGTCATCTTAGGTAGTACAAAGAGCACAATTCCCATGGTAACAAGAGGAATACAAGCTACGCACACAAGTACAAAGAGTGCATTCTGAGCTCCTGCAAGGGTGCTTGTAGCTAAGTCTGTAGCTCCAAGCTGAGAAGCCGCTACAACGCCAGAAATAACGCTGGTGCCCATAGCGCCAAAGAGCTGCTGCATTGTGTTAATAACAGCATTTCCATCTGCCTTGCGGTCTTCCGATAAGTGTCCCAAGGCTACCGTAAAATTGTTTCCCATCTGAAGCGCCTGGCCAATGGCAAAGATAGCAAAAATATACGTGATCATTTCTACGGTAAGCACGTGAACAAAAAGCAGCAAAAGGAGCATGCTGGTAAGGCAGCAAAGAATGCCTGTAACAATAGGTTTTTTCGCTCCTAGCTTGTCTAAAATCTGACCAGAAATTGGTGCCATAACTGCACCAATAGCACATCCTGGAAGCATCTGAGCTCCTGCTGCGGAAGCGCCTGCACCCAGTACTAGCTGGGAGAAGTTAGGCAGAAGATATGACTGACCAAGAATAATAAATTGCAGAGCAACAATAGCAAAGAGCGAGAGTACAAAGCCCTTCTCGCTAAATACTTCAAGGTTAATGATAGGGATTTTTGTAGATTTATTAGATTGCTCCTGGTGTTTAAAGGAGTTTTCGTGACGCACAAAGAACATAAGTGAGCCCACAAAAATCATAATTGCGAGCAAAACAGGAATGCTAAGCAGGCCAAACGCGCTGGACTCGTCAATAACAAAGATAAGCGCAATAAAACTTACGGTAAGCAGCAGCCAGCCAAAGACATCAAAAGAAATCACTTCAGTCTCATGGCTCTGTTGGATTGAACTAATTCCCAGAATAAACGCCACAATCAAGAAGGGGAGAAGTCCGGCAAAGATCATTCGCCAGCCAAGATGCTCTGCAATCCAGCCACCAGCTGAAGGTCCTACTGCAGGTGCAACGGCGGTAACTAGCATGCCGATGCCCATCATGACACCCATATTTTTAAGTGGAGCCTGTTCGGTGATGATGTTGAACATCAGTGGTAGTGCGAGACCAGTGCCAATTCCTTCTAAAATACGGCCAAGCAGCAATAACATAAACGTTGGAGCAGCAAATCCACAAAGAATGCCGCTGATGTAGAAGATCATGGCTACGGTAAAGATACTTTTAGTTTTGAATCGTCTGTTTAAAAACGACGACATAGGCATGATAATAGCAAGAATCAAAAGGTACGAAGTAGTCATCCATTGTACCGTTGAGGTGCCAATAGAGAATTCCTCCATCAACGTTGGAAACGTCACGTTCATGGCAGTTTCTACGACAACTCCCGAGAAAGACATAATTCCTGTTGCAATTACAGAAAGAACAAGTTTTGCGTTGAGCTCTCTTTTAAACATACAATCCCTTCTTTTCTCGGCGGACATCGTAACACTATTCAAAGTAGGTTTTAATACTGTTGTCGTATTCTTTGAGTTTTTAATATGTTTTTATTTATAGAGAATGTCATTTCATAGGTTATTTTTTCTTTTTATTGGAGTAAATAAGTGGTATAAATAACTTAAAGAGGTGATGAAGATGTCTAGTTCTTTTATTGCCAGACGAACATATCTACCATCTAAAAATGAAATTTCTAGGTTCTAATAATTTCTTTGTTTATATATTAAATGCCCTGTGGAGTGATATTTCTGGACATGAATTAATTACCTCAATAGTGGGCTTTTGATTATTTAGGAGTATGAGTTTATGGGAGCACCAGAAATAATAATTCTTATTGTTCTTTTTCTAATCTTATCCGTCATGTTTTTCTTTGGACGAAAGGCTCTTATTTGGCTTTCTCGGTATCTCAAGAAACTTGATGGCTTACAGGATTCTATTGATGATTTGAATAGAAAAATATAAGCAACGATTTGGTCAACTGAAGTTAGAAGAACGGGGTGGCTTAAACCACCCCGTTCTGCTTAACAATATTGCGTGTTAGCAAGCTGTTTATTTAGCTTTGCCCTGGTTAGCAACAGCGTTAATCTTTGCCTCGATGACAGCTGGATCGCCAATATAGTGCTTGTCAACAATGTTCCAATCCTTGTCAAAGGTGTATGCGCAAGGAATGCCAGTTGGGATGTTAACCTCAAGAATTTCTTCTGGAGTGAGGTGCTCAAACTGCATAACAAGAGCGCGAAGGCTGTTGCCGTGTGCAGCAATAAGAACACGCTTACCTGCCTCAAGCTGTGGCTTGATCTCCTGCTCGAAGTAAGGCCATGCACGTGCAATGGTGTCCTTCAGGCACTCGGTGTAAGGAAGATCCTCTGCTGGAACATCGCGGAACATTTCCTGAACGTGAGGATCGCGCTCGTCGCCTGGCTCAAGAGCTGGTGGCTGGACATCAAAGGAACGACGCCAAATCTTTACCTGCTCCTCGCCGTGCTCAGCAGCTGCATCAGCCTTGTTGAGGCCCTGAAGTGCACCATAGTGGCGCTCGTTCAGACGCCAAGTCTTATGAACAGGAAGCCAGTTACGGTCAAGCTCATCAAGAACATGATTCAGAGTGTGAATAGCACGCTTGAGCAGAGAAGTGTAGCAAACATCAAAGTCATAGCCAGCCTCTTTGAGAGCACGGCCGCCAGCTGCTGCCTCCTCGTGACCAGTCTCGGTAAGGTCAACGTCAGTCCAACCAGTGAACAGGTTGAGCTTGTTCCACTCAGACTCACCGTGGCGAACAATAACAAGGTGCATGTACTGATCTTCAGCCATTAGGCTTCCTTTCTACGCGTCAAACTTTGTGCACCATACGTGGTAAACACCAAGTTTTTGGCAATACTTTACATACAGGTGCAAGACAAAACGCTTGCGAATAATATTCTACCGCACACCGAAAAATACACGCGAATCAATGACAAAAAGATTTTTTATATCGCGTGTGCCAACTTTGACTGAGAGCGCAGTTCTCAATTGTTTTGGTAAGAATTTAGATTTTGCAAATAATTTATGATTTAGCGTATGCAAGCATGTAATGAGGGTATAGTATGCCGTAGTTAACAAATTGAGGAGTATCTGTATGAGTCCTATTGATATTTTGGTTGTCCTTATTGTCATTGCTCTTGTTGCTCTTTGTGTCCGCTCTCAACTTAAGAGCGCAAAAGAGGGTTCTTGTTCTGGATGCTCTTCTTCCAGTAGCTGCGGCACTCATCATGGTGGAGATGGTCACTGCGGTGTTGCTCAGAAAATGATTTCTGACGTTGATAAGGCTTTTGACGCTCAATAGGTCAATTGTCACAATTTCATTAACAATTTTTTACCATTCGCCCGGTTTCAGGGAAGTGGAAACATAGCCGTAACAAGAATGTGTCATGGTAGTTACGATTCCAGTTTTCTGACCCGGGAGGACCGTATGAGTACGGATAAGAAAATTGACTATATTCTTCGCACGGTAGAGGAACGAGACGTTCGCTACCTGCGTCTTTGTTTTACCGATGTGCTCGGCGGATTAAAAGCTCTCTCCATTTCCCCCGAGGAGCTAGAAGAGGCTTTTGTTGAGGGCATTGGTTTTGACGGCTCCAACGTTGACGGCTTTGCTTCCCAGGAGCAGTCCGATCTTCTCGCATTCCCTGACGCAGATACGTTCCAGATTCTTCCATGGAAGACAGATGACGGTGTAGTTGCAAACGTATTCTGCGATATTCAGACTCCTCGACGTGAGGCTTTTACAGGCGATCCACGCCTTGTACTGAGAAATGCTTTTATTAAGGCAGAAGACCTTGGCTATGTTGCAAATGTTGGCCCTAAGCTTGAGTATTTTTATTTTGTGAGCGGGACTGAGCCAAAGCCTATTGATCAGGCTGGATACCTTGATTTGAATTCTGCTGATCTCAGCCATAGTCTTCGATACTCCACGTCTCGTGCACTTGAGAATCTTTCTATTCCTGTTCAGTATTCTTTCCATGCAGCTGGCCCTGCTCAAAACGGCGTTGAGCTCCGTTATGCAGAAGCACTAACTTGCGCGGATAACATTGTTACTGCTCGTCTGGTTATCAGACATATTGCAACACTTCACGGTGTGTTTGCTTCGTTTATGCCAAAGCCTCTTCAGGGTGTCCCTGGCTCAGCCATGCTTTTGAATCAATCGCTTCTTGACCACGATGGCGAGTCTCTGTTCTGGGCTCCAAAGACTGAGAGCGAGGCCCACCTTTCTGAGCTTGCTCAACACTACATTGCAGGTCTTATTAAGTACGCTCCCGAGTACATGCTTATTACTAACCCAACGGTTAATTCCTATAAGCGTTTTGATCGTGATGCTATTCCTGCCTATGCAACCTGGGGTCGTAAAAACCGTTCTGCTATGGTTCGTATTCCTACGCATAAGCCAGGAAAGCATGTTGCCACCCGTGCTGAACTGCGTATTCCTGATCCAACTGCAAACCCTTATTTGGCTAATGCTGTCACGCTTATGGCTGGACTTAAGGGTATTGAAGAAGGCCTCTTGCTTCCTGAGGAGTTTGTAGGCGGAAATCCTGCCGATTATGGCGAGAAGCTCCCAATTAATCTTGGAGAGGCACTTGAGCGCTTCAAGCAGTCAGAGCTTCTTAAAGATGTTCTTGGTGAGCACATCTTCTCGTACCTGTGCGAGCGCAAGGCAGAGGAGTGGCGTGAGTATTGCCTGGCAGTTACTGACTGGGATACGCAAAAGTATTACGCTGGTTGCTAAGCAACTATTTCTCTTGCTGTTATATGTTTCTTTGAACCCTGCTCTGATTTATTCAGAGCAGGGTTTTTTGACGAGAAACCCTTGTTTCACGCAAAGAATGTAGCCTTCTTATTCGAATTGTTACCGTTTTATGAACTGAAAAAATTACTTTTACCTGGGTTTTATTGGATAGAATGACTAAATAGTAGTCATTTATTCAAAGAAGTTGTTCTTCTCGCCATTTTTATGCAATAAAAACGAGAAATACGATGAAAATTATAAGTAGATTTTTCATATTTGCTTTCTATAATTCATTCCAATGAATTTCAGCTCAGATTTTATTCAGGAAGAGGCAAATATGAAATCGTCACTGGTTACTACCGTTAAAAAGAATGCTCTAAAGGGCGTAGCTGCTGTTTTTATGGCATGTGCACTTGTTGGTCTTATGGCTTGCTCGTCACCTAAGCAAGAAAATACTCAGCAGGGTACTACTTCATCCTCTGATTCAAGCTATACGCTGGTAACTAAGGGTCATCTGACTGTTGTTGCAGAGCTTGGTTTCCAGCCTTTTGAGTATTTTGAAGGCAACTCAACTACTCCTGTTGGTTTTGACGTTGATCTTATTACCGAGATTGCAAAGAGACTCAATCTTGAGGTTACGTACCTGCCAAACCAGAAGTTTGACACTCTTATTCCAACTATTAAGCAGGGTGGCAAAGCAGACGTTGCTATCGCAGGTATTACCATCACTGATGAGCGCTCTCAGGAAGTAGACTTCACTACTTCTTACCTCGACTCCAATCAGTCCCTAGTTGTTAAGTCTGGCAGCACCGAGACCGAGCAGTCGCTCAATGATGCTTCCAAGAAGGTTGTTGTTCAGACAGGTACTTCCGGCGAGGATTGGGCTAAGGAGAACCTTCCAAAGGCAACTATTGTTTCTATAGACGATGTTGCTGCAGCAATGGCAGGAGTCCAAACTGGTTTGTACGACGCTATGGTCATTGATCTTCCTGTTGCTTCCAACCTGATTAGCACTTCATATTCTGACCTGATAATTGCAAAAGAGATTCCAACAGGCGAGCAGTACGGCATTGTAGTTTCCAAGGACAATCCTGCGCTGACCGAGGCAATCAACAAGGTTCTTGCAGACATGGAGAAGGACGGAACCATGACTTCTCTCAAAACCAAATGGTTTGGCTCTAACATCTAGTTTTACCAGCTCAGCAAAAGTGTTTGAAGTCAGATTTGGCTTCAAGCACTGCTCTGTTTTAGTATCAGCGCTTAGGCATCTCAAGCACTAAAGGAGTTACACGTGATTTCGCTTTTGCACAAAACTATGTCAGGACAGCAACTGTCCTTGTGCATGTCATCTGCGAGTTTCAAAGCTGAATCTGCGCCTCAGAGTACGGCTTATAATTCAGCTAAGTCAAAGCTCTCGCATAATCGCGCGTACTCCTCGCTGCTTGTAGTTCTTCTCGCCACGCTTCTTTTGAGTGGGCTGTTCTTTATGTCTCTGAGCGTGTTTTCTGTTCAGAGTGCTTTTGCTCTCACCACAAATAAGGCAACAGCTAAGTCAAATCAGACAGAAGGCAATGGCGTTATCGGTGGCAAAGAGACCCGTTTGACCTGGGAGGGAGCAGTTGAGGACGAGCAGGTCTCTCAGTTGACCTTGCAGCTTCCTGAAGGCTCTGATTTGCAGAGCGCAACTACTAAGGTGACCGTTCTTTCAGGTCTTACGCGCGAGAAGATCGAGGCAACGGCAAGCGTTGAAGGAACGCAGGTTGTGATTTCTTTTGCAACACCAGTGGACGCTCAGAAGCTAATTCGCGTAGAGATTTCTGGCATGAAGTTTCCCGCTGACGGTGGCTCGTACACTGTTGAAGGAACCTACACCACTGAGCAGGGAACTCAAAAGCTTGCTTCTTCTCCGCAAATCAACATTATTTCTAATACGCCTGTTCAGGCTCTAGTGAATTGGCTTGACGCTCAGCCTTGGGTTGAAGCGTGGAATTCCAACCACTTTTTGGGCATGTTCTTAAAGCCACAACTGATTGTCTCTTCAGTGGTGATGCTTTTTCCTGGATGGCTGGTTTGCCTTGCAATTGTAATTTGCGCTTATCCTGTAGCTATTGTGCTGGGAATGGGCTTTGCGCTGCTGAAGATTTCCAAAAATCCGCTCCTGCGTGCACTTGCGGTGGTATATATCAATTTGTTGCGTGGAACCCCATTCTTCCTGCAGATTTATATTCTGTTCTTTGGCCTTCCTATGTTAAATATCAATCTGGACACCAATCTGCTTGGCTTTATTGTGGTTGCTATCAATTCTTCTGCGTATCTTTCTGAGATTTTCCGCGCGGGCATTCAATCAATCCCGCCGGGTCAGTATGAGGCAGCAAGCTCTCTTGGAATGAATCGTTTTCAGACCATGACGTTTATCATCATTCCTCAAACTATCCGTCGTGTTATTCCACCTCTTACCAGCGACTTTATTACTTCCTACAAAGATACCTCGCTGCTTTCTTCTGTAGGTGTTATGGAGCTGATGATGTTTGCTAAAAACCTCACCACCTCAACGGGAAACATGACGCCCTACATGACAGCGGCTCTGTTCTATTTGGCAATTACCTTGCCACTCATTAAGGTAGTTGGCAGTATCGAGAAACGCATGGAGCAGTCAGAAACAGGCAAAACGGTAAGCGCTTCAGTAAGTAAGACTCAAGCTATCTCCAAGGAGGAAAACTAATGTCTTTCTTTTCTTTCAAAAAGAAGTCGAACACAGAACATCCTGCCTTGGATGCTGAAGTTGCTGCACAAGAGGCATTTGAGCGTGATAAGCCCCTTACTAATCATACTTTTGAGGCAGGTGAACATCCTATTGTTCGTATTGAGCACCTCAATAAGTCGTTTGGATCAACGCATGTCTTAAATGACGTTAACCTGACTGTTTGGCCAGGTGAAGTTGTGGTTGTACTTGGCCCTTCGGGCTCTGGTAAGTCCACCATGCTTCGTTGTATCAATCTACTGGAGACTCCTTCTGCAGGTCATATTCTTATTGAAGATCAAGAGATTACGGGCACAAACGAGGCAGAGGTAAATGCGCTTCGTAGAGATGTGGGAATGGTCTTTCAGCAATTCAATCTGTTTGGTCATTTAACGGTCAAAGAGAACGTAATGATTGGTCAGATTAAGGTTCTAGGAAAGTCAAAAGAGGAGGCAGAGGCAGAGGCGCTAAAGCAGCTGGAGGCTGTTGGCCTTGCCGATAGAGCAGACTTCAAGCCTGGTGCGCTTTCCGGTGGACAGCAGCAGCGTGTTGCAATCGCTCGCGCCGTTGCTATGCATCCAAATGTACTTCTGTTTGATGAGCCTACTTCCGCGCTTGACCCCGAGCTTGTTCGTGGTGTTTTGGACGTCATGCGTAATCTGGCAAAGAACTCTGGTATGACCATGATTGTGGTAACGCACGAGATGGGTTTTGCAAAAGACGTGGCAGATCGCGTGGTCTTTATGGAAGGAGGAGTGGTAGTTGAGCAAGGTACTCCTGATGTCATTTTCAACAATCCACAAAACCCTCGAACAGCTGAGTTCATTGGCGCTATTGCGTAAAACCCATACTTTTTAGAATTAATACGCAAACATAAAAAATATTTTAGAGCGAGAAGATCTTCTCGCTCTAATTGCAGATAATAAGGTATATCTGCTCTTTATTCGCAGCTTGTGGTATGCTTTATAAGATTAAGCTTATCCTAGGGGGAATCGATGCATCACAAGAATATTCTTCTTGTATCTGCAACGACACGCTTACATGAACGTATGCGTGAACTTTCGCATGTCATTGATGTGTCTATTGCTCTTGCAAATGCAGCCTCATTTTCTCAGGCTGCGGCTTCTGGTCATACCTTTGACCTGATTATTCTTGATCAGAAAGAACTTTCCCAGGATGTTATTAGCACGGTAGAGAATTATTCTGCGCAAAATGGCGGAATTGCTCGCCTGTTTGTTGCTGACCTTGATAATCTTTCTAAGTTTGTTCTGCCTGTTCAGGGTAAGAGCGATTTTATTTTGTCTACTGCAACTATCCAGGAGTTTAGCCTTAGGTGCTCGCTGCTTTTGTGGCCAGGTACCGAGAGCACTTCTAGAGATTTGGTTATTGTTGACAATATAAAGATTAACCTGGCTACGTATCAGGTTTATATTGACGAATCTCCTGTTGATCTTACGTATATGGAGTATCTGCTGCTGTCATTCTTGGCAACACATCCGTCTCGTGCATACTCACGTGAGGCTCTTTTGCAGCGCGTTTGGGGCTTTGAATACTGCGGCGGTACCAGAACAGTTGACGTTCACGTCAGGCGTGTTCGCTCAAAGATTGGTCCTCAAGCAGCCGCTCATCTTGAGACGGTACGTGGTGTAGGCTATCTGTTTAGAGCATAATCGCAGGTACAAACTGCATTTAATGGGATCTGAAACTTCTTACTTACGAGCAGGACTCCCGCGCGTCTTTCTCATAATGAGAAACGAATTTTTGTCCGGTATAACGGGTAGAATACACATATTGAAAAATTGGTGTTTAGCGCAGAATTATGTGCGTTAGCTGTTTGCATCAAAGTGATGTTAAGGAGGATGTCTATGGAGAACCAAGCACATGGTTTAACCACAGATACCGCTGTTTATAAGCGTTTCTCGCCAGTTGAGCAGACTGGATTTATGTCTATGTTCAAAAGCTCAAGTGTAAAAAGAACAGCTTGTGCAATTGCTTTTGCCGTTGCTTGTGTCCCTACCATTGCTTTGGGAGAGGGAATTTCTAAGCTTCCTGCAGCATCTGGTCAGGCAACTATTTCTCAAGCAGCGACGTCTCGTCCTGCTGCAGAACCAACTGATACTAAGACGGCAGAAACGGTAGCTTCTAAGGTTTTGCCTTCGGTTGTGTCCGTTAAGGCTACCAGTGATTCATCAGGCTCAACCGGTTCTGGCGTTGTATTGAATGCAAATGGAGACATTCTTACCAATTACCACGTCATTGAGGGTATGGATACGTTCTCTATCTCCGTTAACGATAAAGAGTATGAGTGTACTGTTGTTGGTACAGATCCAACCTCTGACCTTGCTGTTCTTCATGCTGACCTTAAAGGAGATAGTCTTACTCCAATTGAGATTGGTAACTCCGATAACTTAGCTCCTGGTAGTTGGGTTATGAGTGTTGGTAGCCCATTTGGTCTTGATCACTCTGTTTCTGCAGGTATCGTGTCTGCTCTTTCCCGTGGAGATATGCTTGAGACAGAGGGTGGAGAAACTACTATTTATGCAAACCTCATCCAGGTTGATGCAGCTATTAACCCAGGTAATTCTGGCGGAGCTCTGGTTGACTCCAATGGTCAGCTTGTGGGTATTTGTACGTTGTTCTCGTCAGATACCAAGTCATTTGCGGGTATTGGCTTTGCAATTCCTTCTAACTATGCCATTGATATTGCAAATCAGATTCTTTCTGGCCAACAAGTTAAGCATGCCTATATTGGCCTTTCTATGCAGACCGTTACTCCTCGAGTTGCAAAGCGCAATGATCTCTCGGTAGATTACGGTGCGTATGTAGCAGGCCTTCTTGATGATAGTCCTGCAGAGGGTGCTGGTATTAAAAAGGGTGATGTTATTGTCTCTATTGGTGGAGAGCGCGTAGTTTCTGCTGATGCAGCTATTATTGCCGTTCGCTCTCACAAGATTGGAGAGACCGTTCCTGTAGAGGTCGTACGTGGAGAAGACCGCCTTACCATCAACGTCACGCTTGGTTCTGATGAGACGCTTTCTTCTATGAAAGAGAAAGAAAAGAACAGCAAGAACGAAACAAACAACGTTGATGATAAGCAGGATCGTACTGAAGATGATGATTCCTATAGGTATTACCGCCAGCAAAACTATTGGGAAGAATTCTGGGATTACTTCACTAATCCTTATGGAGATAAAGATGTTAATTCCGATAATCCATTTGTGAATATCGTAGAGAGCATTACCAATAGCATTGCAGAAGCAATCTACGGAATTTTTGGCTAACACTCAGATTGTGTTTGCTGTGTTTGCGTTTGTTTGTTCTGCTATGAGTTAGGGGAGTCTTGTGGATTTGCTTGTGCTGTTAGTTTTGGCTGTAGTTGTCATTGTGCTTATCGTGAGCCTTGTCACACTTTCCTCTAAGCTCTCGCAAGTAAAGACGCTGCAAGAGCAAAGTCAAACATCATCTGCAGAGCTTATAAGAAGCTCCCAAGAGTTGGATCGTCGTGTTACGGATAACATGGCAAAAATGCAAGAGCTTATGGATACAAAGCTTGAGAAGGTAAGAGAGGTAGTTGATCAAAAGCTCACCTCAACACTGCAAAATCAGACGAAGCAGACTGATCAGCGTATTGCTCAGCTTGATGCTCGCTTTGATGCTTTTCAGCGTCGTGTGGATGACAACATGAAAGCAACTTCCCAGGCTTCAACTGAGCAGCTTGCTAAGGTTAGAGAGACTGTTGACAAACAGCTCAGCGACATGCGTAAAGAGAATGAAGCAAAGCTTGAGCTTATGCGTCAGACCGTTGACGAGAAACTCCAGAAAACGCTCGATGAGCGTATGACCCAATCGTTCCAGCGCGTATCTACGCAACTTGAGCAAGTTCATCAAGGCTTGGGAGAAATGCGTGGTCTTGCGGAAGGTGTTGGAGACTTAAAGAAGGTTCTTTCTGGCGTTAAGACTCGCGGAATTGTTGGAGAAATTCAGCTTGGCGCAATTCTAAGAGACATTCTTTCTCCAGAGCAGTACGAAGAGAATGTTGCTACTGTTTCTGGTTCTACTGAGCGTGTTGAGTTTGCTGTTAAGTTGCCTGGAGAGTCAGGGGAGACCGTTTGGCTTCCTATTGATTCTAAGTTCCCAGGGGATACCTATGAGCATTTAGTGGATGCAATCAATGTAGGTAATGAGGAGGCGATTGCTGCTGCTAAAAAGAGTCTAGAGACTCGAATTAAGGCAGAGGCAAAAGATATCTCTACAAAGTATATTGCTCCACCAGAGACAACTAACTTTGCTATTTTGTTCCTTCCTTTTGAGGGACTTTATGCAGAGGTAGTCAGTCAGACGGGTTTGCTTGAGCAGCTACAGAGAGAGTATCGCGTTAATGTGTGTGGGCCTTCCACTATGGCTGCGCTTCTTAACAGTCTTCAAATGGGATTCCAATCTGTTGCTATTCAGAAGCATGCAGACGAGATTCAAAAGGTACTCTCTGCGGTTAAGACAGAGTTTGAGACGTATCAGGCTCAGCTAGAAAAGGCTCGATCACAAGTTCAAAAAGCAGAAAAAGCACTGGATACCATTTTGACTACAAGAACAAATGTTATGAGTAGAAAATTGAGAACTGTTACCGCATTAGAAAATCTCGATGAGGCTCAGAAAACGTTGGGGATTAGTGGCGTGGTAAATGATGAAGACGAGGATGAGAAGTAAGTAATTTTTTCGATAATTGATAAGTTGTTCAAGATACATTAAAGAAGAATATATATTTAGTACGGTCCGAGAGGAGATGAAAAATGATCCAGCGGGAATCAAATCTTGACCATGATATTTTACTTCCTCTGAGTGTAAAAAAAGTAAGTAGATCATACAGGATGAAAGAAGGGAAACGTATAGTTTTAGATAATGTGTCGTTTTCTGTTCATTTAGGGGAAATAGTTTGTGTACTCGGACCGAATGGCGCTGGAAAGACTACTTTAGTAAAAATTGCTTCATCGCTTTTACTCCCAGATTGTGGAGAAGTAGAAGCATGTGGTGTAGACGTTCTTAAATGTCCTCGCAAGGCTTGTAAGAATATTTCTTTAGTTCTTGGTGGAGAAAATGGGTTTTATCTTCATGCTACTGCTATTAATAACTTAAGATATTTTGCGCAAGTGAGTGGTGTCCCTTTTGATGAGCAAGAATCAAGAATTAAAAATGCCCTTCAACAAGTACATTTAGTTGAATTTTCAAATCAAAATGTATCAACTTTTTCTAGGGGAATGAGACAAAGGCTTCATCTTGCAAGAGCTTTAATTTCGGCTCATAGTTTAATTCTTCTTGATGAGCCAACATCTGGTTTAGATCCAAATAATGCGGCAGACGTCAGGCGGCTTATCGCTGAGTTACGTCATATCCCTAGTGGTATTTTACTTACGTCTCATAGCATGAGAGAGGTTGAATTATTAGCTGATCGCGTGCTTGTTCTCAAAAAAGGAAAGTGTATTTTTCTGGGCAGCCTAGAGGAGTTAAGGCAGAAAGTAAAAATAGAGGGCGTATACACGTTTATAACTGATTGTCTTGATGAATCTAAAATTAAAATTTTAAAGGAATGTTCTGGAATTGCGTCAGTTGAAGTTCTTGAGAAGTTTGATTCAATTTATGTGGATGTGTCGGGAAATAAGAAAATGGTTTTTGATTTATGTGTTGATGATTTTGGTTGGAAGAAAGTCAATGAAAGACGTGCTTCACTCGAAGAGGTGTACCTTGCTGTAATGGGAAAAGATAATGAAAGATAGTGTTAATTCAATTTTTGATATGCGCTCAGAATTGCAGATGTTACGCTTTCATACGAGTATGTTTTTAACGACTCCATTCTTTTTAATAAGTGTTCTTGGATCATGTTTTAGCTTCTCTTTGTTTAAGATTTTTTCAATGATTCAGGGGTCTAGTAATCATTCATTTTGGGTTTATTCATCTATCGCAACTATATGGGCTTCTACAATTCTCTCAACAGGTATTATTGGATATCAGCGTTATCAGGGAACTTTGGATTATTTGTTTATAAGTCCGAAGGGAATTGCTAATATTTTTTATCCAATTATCTTTTCTGCAACTACATTAGGTTTAGTTCTTGGAGTACCGTGCTCTATTCTTCTTAGCTTATTTTTTGGTGTTCCTATTATTCTTTCTATAAATGAGATATTGGCACTATTTTTTTCAACGGTTGCATGCGCCTCTTCATCTTTGGTTTTGTCTTCTTTATATGTTTTAACAAAAAATGCTTCATCATTTGAAAGCCTTATTCTAACTGGTATATGGATAGGGTCTGGTATAGTTTTACCAATAGAAAACTTTCCATTACCAATGCGTATAATCGCATACTTACATCCTTTGACTCCAGCAGTAAAGTTAATTACCTCAGCTACTGTGCAAGATTTTTTCTTGTATTCGGTTGTTTGTTTAATTTTTTCGATTGCATATGTTTGTTTAGGACGGTTTCTAATTCAATTAGCATTTTCAAATCTTCGCAAGGATGGAGATTGTTCATAATTATGAAAAAAATTACTTCATATATCTATCCTGCAATTTGTATATCATTGACTTCTTTATCCAGCTACGGCTCTATTTTAGCTTTTTGCATTCAATTTTTTATTGAACCTATTTTTTCATATCTATACTTTATTCTGTTTGGTATGCAGCTTTCTGCCTCAAGTATGTCACTGCTTGTAGGAATTTTAACTTTATCGTCATGGCTTTCTGCAATGCAATGTTCGGCCAATATTATTGTTCAAGATCGATTTGCTAAAACAATTTTTATGTATTTGATTTCTCAAAACCGTGCAATGGTATTCTTTTTAATTAGATACATAACAATTACTGTTATTTGTTTTATGAGTTCTCTTGTAACCTCAGTTATTGTTCTTTATATTGCAGCAGCTGATGTTCTGACCCTACTTGTTCCTTTATGTATATCCCTTATTCTTGCTTCTCTTGGTGGCGCTATATTTGGAGTATTTTCTTCAGTAATTGGTTTATTGTTAACTGATGGATTTGCTGTACTAAACTTATTATCAATAAGTATCCCCATACTTTCTGGAGCTGTTATACCACTTTATTTATTTCCAAACCCTTTGATTTCTATCTGCAAGTGCATTCCGATTTCATGGATTGTTGAAAGTGTCGGATTATTTTTGAGTTTTAATACAAGTGATGCGTTTCTATTGTGTGGTTATGCGTTGCTCTTAGAACTTCTATGGATATTGATAACGCTTGCTTTCATCTCTTTTTGCAACAACAGACAGAGAATTACTGGTCAAATAGAGGGAATGCATTTGTAAATACTGTATAAAGATACCCATAAGGGGTAATTTCCTTCGGATATTAATAAACCATAAGGGTATTTGAAGGAGGTTTTATGGGAATCATGGGTAGATAAAAACGGCGGCTTCGGTTGCTGTTTTTTTTGTTGCATAAAAATACCTTATGGGGGTATACTGTTTACAGAAACTAATACCCCCTTAGGGTATGCAAAGGAGGACAGATGGCTCAGAAAGACAGCCAACCACAGGAAACTTGTTGTCATTGTGATCACAAGGCAACTCCTCGCTCAAGCGAGCTTAAAAGTGGAGTTTCTCGCCGTATTAACCGTGCAATCGGCCAGTTAAATGGCATTAAAACAATGATCGATGAGGATCGTTATTGCGGAGATGTCCTTATTCAGCTTGCAGCAGTTGAGTCTGCGGTTAAGGCCATCTCAAGAGAAGTAATGCAGGATCACCTGGAGTCTTGCGTGGTTGACCGCATCCAGTCGGGTGATACAGAAGTTATTGATGAGGTCATGGACCTCTTTAAGCGTTTTATGTAAGGTGGCGTTATGGATCAGAAAGTTTTTGATGTACAAGGAATGACGTGTGCAAGTTGTTCTGCGCACGTAGAGAAGGCGGCAAGCTCTGTTTCTGGTGTCTCTGAGGCTCGCGTTAATCTGCTTAAGAATTCTATGGAAGTTGATTACGACGGTAATCCAGATACCCTCAAGCAGATTTCTGACGCAGTAAGCAAAGCAGGCTATGAGGCAACACCTCGTAGCGACAAAAAAGATTCTGCTGCAACTACTAAGGCAGATGCTACCGATGCTTCAGAAAAGGCGGTAAAGCAAAAGAGGATTGAACTTATCTCCTCAATGGCGTTTGCCATTCCACTGTTCTATCTTGCCATGGGTGAGATGATGGGAGCACCTGTTCCGCCTGCTGTTTCTGGTATGAATGGCATGATGAACTTGGCTCTTACCGAACTCTTGCTTTGCATTCCTATTCTGTTTATTTGTCGCCACTATTTTGTTGGTGGATTCCGCTCATTGCTGCATGGCGCTCCTAATATGGACTCGCTCATTGCGCTGGGCTCAGCAGCGTCGTTTGCCTACAGTGTTGTCAGTTTGTACCAGATGGCAAACGCTTTTGTTGCAGGAGACATTACTGCAGCTCACCAGGCAATGCACGGCATGTACTTTGAGTCCGCAGGTTTGATTCTTGCTCTGATTACCTTGGGTAAGTTCTTTGAGGCTCGCGCAAAAGGTCATACCACAGGTGCAATTAACGCACTTATGAACCTTGCCCCAAAGACTGCTATTCTCGTCAAAGACGGTGTTGAACAAGAAGTTCCTGCAGATACCGTTGTGGTGGGAGACGTGCTTGTGGTAAGGGCTGGACAGTCAATTCCTGTTGATGGCCAGCTCATCGAAGGAGAAGGATCTGTCGATGAGTCCGCTATTACTGGAGAACCCGTTCCTGTAAGTAAGACCGTTGGCGATTCCGTAACAGGCGCAACGGTATCTACTGGCGGCTGGTTTAAGATGCGCGCCACCGCTGTTGGTGATGATACAACGCTTGCAGGCATTATCCGCTTAGTTGACGAGGCAACAAGCTCCAAAGCACCTATCGAGCGTCTTGCTGACAGCATTGCTGGTGTTTTTGTACCTGTTGTCATTGGAATTGCGCTGGTAACGTTTGCAGCATGGTTTGTCTTTGTGGCACCTGGTGACTTTGCGGTTGCTCTCTCGCACGCTGTTGCTGTTCTGGTTATTTCGTGCCCTTGTGCACTTGGTCTTGCAACACCTACTGCCATCATGGTAGGCACTGGTTTGGGCGCTTCAAATGGCATTTTGGTCAAGTCAGCCGAGGCGCTTGAGGGTGCGGTTAGAGCAACCGTGGTTGTTCTTGATAAGACCGGAACGCTCACTGAGGGCAAGCCGAGCGTAACTGACGTACTTTGTGCAGGTGGAACTTCCGAGCAGCAGCTACTTGAGTATGCATATGCGCTTGAGCAAAAGAGCGAGCATCCACTTGCGCAGGCTATTGTTACGTATGCTCAAGAGAAGCTTGGAGAGTCTGCAGGCAGCTCTCTTGATGTACAGGAGTTCTCACAGGTTGCTGGTGGTGGCCTTACGGCAAAAGTTGGCGAGAAACGCCTTGTAGCAGGAAACGCTCGTCTTATGGAGCAGGAGGGCATCAGCACACAAGAGCTGACTTCTCAGGCTCAGCAGCTAGCTGAACAGGCAAAAACACCGCTGTACTTTGCGCTTGAGGGTAAGCTTCTTGGTGTTATTGCTGTGGCCGATAAGGTTAAGCAGACCAGCGCATCCACTATTGCTCGCCTTCGTGCTATGGGCGTTAAGTCCGTCATGCTTACTGGCGATCAGGCAACAACAGCAAACGTTATTGGTAAAGAGCTTGGCGTTGACCAGGTCATTTCTGACGTCTTGCCAAGCCAAAAAGAGTCTTACATTAGGCAGTTCCAGGATGCTGGAGAAAACGTTGTCATGGTTGGCGATGGCATCAACGATGCTCCAGCACTCGCGCGAGCAAACGTGGGAATTGCAATTGGTGCAGGTACCGATGTTGCTATTGAGTCCGCTGACATTGTTTTGATGAAGTCTGATCCAGCTGATGTTGCTACCTCAATTGAGCTTTCTCGCGCCACCATGACCAACATTAAAGAAAACCTGTTCTGGGCTCTGTTCTATAACACCATTTGTATCCCTGTAGCTATGGGCCTGTTGTATCCATTTGGCATTTCGCTGAACCCTATGATTGGTGCAGCCGCCATGGGCTTCTCGTCAGTCTTTGTTGTATGCAATGCACTGCGCCTGCGTACCTGGAAGCCAAAGAATACCAGCTCAGCAACTCGCCAAGACGCTCATGACACAAAACCAGTCATTGACGTCCAAACTAAGTCCATAAACGACGCATCCGCGTCACAGAAGGAGGAATCTTATATGGAGAAGAAACTAAACGTAGAGGGCATGTCTTGCCAGCACTGTGTTGCACACGTCACACAGGCTCTTGAGGCTGTCGAGGGTGTCTCTAAGGCAACCGTTTCACTTGACGAGAAGAGCGCTGTTGTTGAGCTGTCTTCTGATGTCGCTGATAGCGTATTGGTTGATGCTGTTGTTCAGGCAGGATATGAGGCTACTATTGCCTAAGGTGGGCAAGTAGACGGTCTTTCTCGCTAGAATCACTAAATACCGCACGTGCAGCATTTTCAGCAAGCTCACGTGCGGTATTTTTGTCTAGACCGCAGTGCTGTTGTAAAAGCTCAAACTCGCGTGAGAGGGTAGTGTTGGAGACAGTCATGTTGTCCGTGTTGATAGTGACCGTCAGACCAGCATCAAGCAGTTGCTCAAGAGGGAAGCGCTCTATTGACTCAAAGATGCGCGTTTGAAGGTTGCTGGTAGGGCAAATCTCAAGCGCAACATTTGCAGCTTTAAGGTCCTGGATAACGCCTGTGTCTTCCAAAGAACGAACACCGTGACCAATACGTTGTGCGCCAAGTCGAAGCGCAGCCTTGATGCTTTCTGGACCAGCAGCTTCTCCCGCGTGAATAGTAAAAGGAACATCTTTTCTTTGTGCTTCAGCAAAAAGTGACGAGAAATTCTCTGTGGCAAAAAGCGCTTCTGCTCCTGCTAAGTCTGCAGCTACGACGCCATTTCCAAGGTACGCTGCAGCCAGATCAATTGACTCTTCATTTTTGTGCTTAAGCGCTTCACCTGTGCCACGCATAGCGCAAATAATGTATGCCGTGTGGAGCGCTGACTGTGGATGCTCTGCATAGAAGTCAGCTCTACCAGCAAGAGCAGCCTCAAGAATTTCTTGCTGAGAAAGACCTCCTGCAGTAAGACTTCCTGGTGCAAAGCGAGGTTCAGCATAGAGAATGCCCTCTGCGTCAAGTTGCTCGTGAAATGCCTTTGCAACCGTACGAATGCCCTGTGCTGACTGCATAAGCTTGAGCGGCAGCTCAAATGTAGCAAGATACTGGTTAAGATCCTGGCAATGAGCTGGGACTTGCATCTTTTCTTTGAGTTCAGCCAAAGAGAAATCAAGTCCTGCTTCTGCTGCAAGTTGGGCCGCGGCAGGAAGTGGGATTGATCCATCAAGATGAACATGCAAATCGATAAGAGCACAGGAGCTCATGGCGCCTCCTACAAGAAACGTATGCTATGGCGCAAAGAGCGCAAACTAGATAGCTACATCATACGGTAGGGAAGTGGCGTTTTCCAAATCGTTCGCAAGTTTTTCAAACTGGTATCCATTGACGCGCTCAAGCAGATGTACTTCATCAGGCAAAACGTCATAGTGAATCTGAGAGCAAATAGCGCAGGCAATAGATCCAATGGTGTCTGTATCTCCACCCATCTCTGCAGCTATTCTCGCTGCTCTAGAGACCTTTCCTTGAGAGAGCTTAACTACCGCAAGAACTGCAGGGATGGTCTCTATAGTTTCATAACCACAGCCGCAGTAGTCGTAGATGTCTCTTGATGCTGCTAGGGGAGTCTCTAGGTTTTTGGCACCCTCGCAAAACTCCAGCGCCATGATGCACTTTTGATACATACTGGGCATAGGCATTTGTGTACCAATTTTTGTGTAGAGAGCTCGGTGTCCGTAACTTAAAGCAGTTTCAAGAGCGTCCTCTACCGTAAACGAGTTTTCAGAAAGACCTCTGCTTATGGCGGCAACAATCATTGATGCGCCCATGATAGCTACGTTGGTTCCATGAGTGGGAAGCGCAAGTTCAGTAACGCTGTTAATGAGCGCATGTTTGTCTTTCCAGCTCACAATTGAAGCCATCGGCGCACATTTCATGGCACATCCGTTAGTGGTTCCAAGGCGACCACACGTTTTAAGCGAGTGGCCAGAAAGTCGATTGGCTAACGCAGCTCTTGTGGAAGGGCCAACTACCTGTGCAGCGTTTGGCTCTGTTGCCACATAATTTTCTAGTGCATCAAAGTAGCGGGATTGGTTAAAAACCCCCTGGTTATCAATGATGTTTTTAGTCAAAATGATTGCATTTGCTGTGTCATCTGTAGTCTGACCTGCGGTAAAAGGTCTTCCAAAAAAGTCATTTTTAGGTGGATTTGAAAGACTTTGAACTCCATCAGGAAATGCAAAATCGATTTGGTGTGGTGACATCATCTCTGTTGGCATGCCATAGGCGTCGCCATAAGCAAGGGCCGTAAGCATCCTGTAGAGTTTAATTTTTCTTGCCGTGTTCATGTTACTCACGCTTCTCTATGTCAGAAGAACGTGATGTTTTGGCTCTGCAGAGACTCTTGTTACCTGCAGAGATAAGCTTCTCATAGCAGCTTGCCATGATTGCTCCCCTCAATTAGATATTCTCTGTCTTTACAGATTTTTCTTTACTGTGCCGTAAGGAATGCCTCACTCCTTAGATCCTTACTTTCCTAGCTTGTAGTCGCAATACAAGCTAGATGGCTCAGACAGAAAATATCTCCCCCAAGTATGTTTAAAGATATCAAATATTTAAGTATTACTACAGGGGGTAAGGCTTATTAATCGGCGGGCGGTAGCTGAAGAGAGCTTAGAGGTAACTTGCTCACAATAGTGACTACATGCTGTTTTATATTCTCTCTAACGTACTGAGCCATTGCTGGGTAAAATGGATGGTAGCAATCTGAAAGGAATGGACATGCCCGCAATTTTGACTCATGACTTCTTTGGTAAGGATGCCTTTGATATAGCTGCAGGCAAACTTGGTTTTTCTACGATGGAAGAGCGAGAAGCTTTTCTGTTGGGTAACCAAGGTCCAGATCCGCTGTTTTATTTAGCAGCAGATCCGCTGCTGCATCGCTACGCTAAATATGCGTCGATCATGCATAAAGAAAAAACGCCTGAACTTCTTCTTTCTATGCGAGACGCAATTGCGCCTCTGCCACTTAAAGACGTTGCGGTTGCTCGCGCCTATATTGCGGGATTTCTCTGCCACTATATGCTTGATTCCACTGCTCATCCCTTTGTCTATTACTGGCAAAACATGCTTATCTCTCAAGGCGTAGAGGGCTTGGATGAATCTGCTAAAAATCAAGTACATGCAGAGATTGAGAAGGACCTTGATGAGGCAATTCTTTACGCTCATCTTGGTAAAACGGTAGCTACCTATAGGCCTTATAGCGAGGTTTTGAAGGCATCGCTGCATACGCTTTACGTTTTGGATAGGGTGTTTTTCTTTGCGTTGCTATGGACGTATGAAAAACCTACCGATACCAGGATTTTCTCGTCAGCTGCTGTTGATTTTAGGATTATCCAACATCTAGCATATTCGCCAACAGGTAAGAAGAGAAAGCTACTTGGTCATCTTGAACGCACCTTTGGTACAAATAGGTTCTCTTTGATTGAGGCGCTCTCTCACGGGGCAAGGGAATCCTCCGATTCTGACTTTGATAACAGAGCGGGAAATGAGTGGACTGATCCTTTTACGGGAGAGATTCGCAAAGAGAGCTTCTGGGATTTGTATGACCATGCGCTGGCAAATGTGCCGTATGCACTTGACGTTTTCTTCTCGCCAGACTTTAATCTTGATACTGCAAAAGAGCTTACGCAAAATCTGAACTTTGATGGTCAGACGCTTGCAGATGAAGGTTCGACAGAATAGGTTTTTGTGGCAACGTACGTTTTTTCTGATATTCACGGTCATGTGGAGCCGCTTAGGCGTGCTCTAGAGCGTATTAATCCAACTGAGTCAGACGTGTTCTATTGTCTTGGCGACATGATTGACCGTGGTCCTAGCTCGCTTGCCACTATAAAGACAATTCGTGAGCTTCCTAACTGTACCGTTTTAATGGGCAATCATGAGCAACTTGCGCTGCAAGCATTGGCCCCAGAGGCGGATATTGAAGCTCAGTTTATGTGGCAGATTAACGGGGGAGACGCAACACTTGCTGAGCTCAAGACGCTTTCTGAAGAAGAATATGGTGAGCTGATTGACTGGTTGCAGGCGCTTCCTTTGTACGCCACCGTTGAGGTCCAAGGCAGAGATTTTGTTCTGGTGCATGCGGGTGTAAAGTCCAATGGCGTTCCCTTGCCAACCGCCTGGGATAAGACTTCTTTGGAGCAGTATTTAAGCAAGCAGTCTGAAAACGATCTTTTGTGGATTCGTGAAGAGTTTTGGCAATATCCAACGGATTTCCGCACGTCAGAAGCAGCATATCCCGTTGTAATTTGCGGTCATACACCCACACCTTTGTTAGCAAGCTTTGGTGCAAAAAACTTGAACCGCAGTGCCACCACTCCTGATGGCCTTGCGCAATGGGTACAGTCAGATGGCGACAAGTGGGGAATTGACACAGGCACTACAGGTGGAGCCGGCTATGGCCAAGTAACTGTACTGCGCCTTGATGATTTGCAGGAGTTTGTTGAGTCGCTGCAAGAAGGTGAGTAGCTGTGGCTGTAAAGACGCCACAGCCTGCCAGCGATAGTACAAAAACTGCGCTTACGCATGTAGAGAACACGCTTGATCCCATTATTTTCCCGGACTCTCGCGTGCTGCTTTTGGGATCCATGCCAAGCCCTAAGTCTCGAGAAATTGGCTTTTACTTTGGCAATCCTCAGAATAGATTCTGGCGCGTAGTTGCTGCGCTATATGGCGAGAAACCCCTCAAGTCCATATCTGAAAAGATTGACTTCTGTAAAAGACATCATCTTGCTCTTTGTGATGTGCTTAAGGCTTGTGATATTAAGGGTGCTAGTGATGCTTCTATTGCAAATCCGATTCCACACAATATTGGCGCTCTTATTCAAGATTCATCAATCTGCGCTATTTTTACGCTGGGTGGAACCGCAACAAAATTCTACAAGCGTTATACTGAGCAACAAACTGGTATTTCTGCACGTCAACTACCTTCTACAAGTCCTGCTAACGCACGTATGTCAGTTGAGGATTTGGTGGAGGAATTTTCCATTATCAAAAAATTTACCAATTGTGAGTTGACAATATCCTAGTTGCGGCTAGGATTATACGCATGCGAATTATGGCTACGACATACACTGCACTTTGTGCATGCACCGCGATGTGTCTGGTGCCCGGGTCACATACGACCAGGGTGTAATTGTCGCTGAGCAAAATTTTCCTGGTATAGACTCGGGCGTAAAGCTATTTTGTAACTCTTGTGTGAGTATTCGCACATCCCGAGAGGATTTATTCGCATGGACTGGAGCTTCATAGGGGAACACCTCCCACTGTATGCAGAAGCTGCAAAAATAACGGTTACTATCTCTTTCTTTGGAGTTCTCTTCTCGCTTATCGTTGGTTTGATAAGTGCTCAGATTTCGCTGACAAAAATTCCTGTTTTAAGTCAGCTTAATGCTGTTTACGTTGAGCTTTCCAGAGGAACACCCCTGCTTATTCAGCTGTTTCTTATCTACTTTGGTCTGACTAAAGTTGGTCTCAAAATGGATGCAGAGGTAGCTGCTGTTGTGGGTCTAACGTTTCTTGGTGGCTCCTATATGGCAGAAGTGTTTCGTGCAGGTTTTGAATCAGTTGCAGCTATTCAGTTTGAATCTGCACAGGTTTTGGGCCTCTCAAAGATTCAAGCTCTCCAGCACGTTATTCTTCCACAGGCACTTTCTGTAGCAATTCCAGGCCTTGTTGCTAACATCATTTTCTTAATCAAGGAATCTTCCGTTGTTTCCGGCATTGCTCTTGCAGATTTGATGTACGTAACCAAGGACATTATTGGCATGCAATACGACACTACAGAAGCCCTCTTTATGCTGGTAATTGCCTATGTGATTATCCTTGTTCCTATTTCTTTGCTTGGCAGCTGGCTGGAGAGGAGGCTTGACTATGCCCGTCGATAACATTTTGCTGCAGGAAGGAGTGATAACGCGCCTTCTTGGAGGTCTTGCAACAACGGTGCACATTGGCCTTATCTCTGTGGCACTTTCCATTCCTCTTGGTATTCTCGTTGGACTTTTTATGACATCCAACAACAAGGTGGTTCGTGCAATTCTTCGCGTTTACCTTGAGGTTGTTCGTGTTATGCCTCAGCTGGTGCTGCTCTTTGTGGTGTTCTTTGGTACTTCTGAATGGTTTGATGTTAATTTTGATGGCGTTGAAGCTTCAATTGTAGTTTTTACCTTCTGGGGAGCAGCCGAGCTTGGAGACCTGGTACGAGGAGCGTTGGAGTCAATTCCAGCATCTCAGTATGACAGTGCGTTTGTACTTGGCCTTTCTCGCCAGCAGACGTTTTTTAAGGTCATCCTACCTCAGGCTTTCAAGCGTCTTTTGCCTCCAGCTATCAACTTGATTACACGCATGATTAAGACAACGTCACTGTGTAATCTGATTGGCGTGGTTGAGCTGCTCAGAGTTGGTAGTCAGATCACCGATTTTTATCGCTTTAAGTTCCCAACCGACGGAGCACTTTGGATTTACGGAGCTATTTTCTTCCTGTATTTTGCTGCCTGCTTCCCACTTTCGTATCTTTCACGCAGGCTTGAGAGGAGCGCCTCACATGAGTAACACCGTTTTAGCAGTTAAGGACCTCACTAAGGTATATCCCTCAAGTCAGAAACCCGTGCTTGATAAGATCTCGCTCTCCATCAATAAAGGCGAGGTAGTCGTGGTGTTGGGACCTTCCGGTTGCGGTAAGTCTACGCTGCTTCGCGCCATTGTTGGCTTGGAAGATATCCAAGGGGGAGAAGTGCTTCTCCACGATCAGGTTATTTCTGGTCAGAAGAGGGAAAGCGCTGCAATAGGCATTGGAATGGTTTTTCAAAGCTATGACTTGTTCCCTAACATGACGGTTTTGAAAAATGTAACTCTGGCTCCTCTGGTGGTGCAGAAGCGTTCAGAGGCTGAGGTTTTAACTCAGGCAGAAGAGTTGCTACGTCGAGTAGGGCTGTGGGAGAAGAAGGATGCCTATCCATCAGCGCTTTCTGGCGGTCAAAAGCAGCGTGTGGCCATTGTTCGTGCTTTGATGACTAATCCTGAGGTGCTTTTGCTAGACGAAATTACCGCAGCTCTTGATCCCGAAATGGTTCACGAGGTTTTGCAGGTAGTTATGGAGCTGGCAGAGCAGGGGATGACCATGCTGGTGGTAACTCACGAGATGCGTTTTGCTCAAGCAGTTGCTGATCGAGTCATCTTGATTGATCAGGGACACATCGTAGAAGAGTCGTCTGACGCACAAGAGTTTTTCTCGGCACCTAAAACAGAAAGGGCACAAGAGTTTTTGCGCACCTTTGAATTTGAACGTGTACATAAATAAACAGCGTGTTTTTTGCACGTAGATGATGTAGTAATTGATTCAACTTGTTAGGATTTAAAATGAACTTCTTTGAAAATACTTCCGCTTCTCTTTCTCGCCGTGCTTTCCTTGGTGCAAGCGCACTTTCTGCTGCAGCTCTTTTGGCTGCTTGCAAGAAAAAGGATTCCGATGGAGCTCAGGGCGGATCTTCTGATACAGACTCAAAGTTCAGAACTCTTGATGACATCAAGAAGGCAGGCACGGTAAATATCGGTGTCTTCAGCGATAAAGCTCCTTTTGGGTACGTTGATGCAAACGGTAATTACGCTGGTTACGACATTGTTTTTGCTGAGCGTCTTGCAAAGGATATGGGCGTCAAGATCAACTACATTGCCACTGACGGACAAAATCGCGTGCCTTTCTTGCAGTCCAATAAGGCAGATATCATGTTGGCAAACTTTACGGTAACTGATGACCGTAAAGAAAAGGTTGATTTCTCCCTGCCATACATGAAGATCAAGCTGGGTGTTGTTTCTCCCGCTTCTGCGCCAATTACTGATGTTTCCCAGCTTGATGGCAAGAAGCTTATTGTTTCTAAGGGAACCACGGCTGAGGTTTGGTTTGCTAAGAACGCGCCTAAGGTTGAGCTGGTCAAATTTGATAGCTATGCTGATGCGTATAACGCACTGCTCGACGGCCGCGGCGATGCTTTCTCAACCGATAATACCGAGGTACTTGCATGGATCAAGTCTAACCCTGGCTTTGTTGTTGGCATTGATGACCTGGGCGACTCCGATACTATTGCCGCTGCAGTTCACAAGGGTAACTCCTCGGTGTTGGAGTTTATCAACAACGAGATTACCGGCCCTCTTGCAGAGGAGAACTTCTTCCACAAGGCTTATGAAGAGACACTCGCTCCAATTTACGGCGATGAGGTAGATCCGAATACTATGGTCGTCGAGGGCGGCAAAATCTAAGTTCTGGGCTTAGTCCGTCTTTACAGCTCAATACACCCATTTCGCGAGAAGACCTTGCAGCTTGTAAGGTCTTCTCGCGTTTGTAGCCAAATTGTTAATTTGTACAGTACTTTTTAAAAATGATTCTTTGTGCTGATAAAGTAGGTCAACTATTTTTTTGACCGACTAGGGCAAAGGGGCTGATAATGGCAGCTGAACAGCAAAAAGCAACTCGTAAAATTGGCGTTCCCAGGTTTCCCGGCGATATTATGCTGTATCCACTTTCTGTGGGCCTACTACTCCACTCTTTTTTCCCTCAGGTTCTAGAAATTGGTAGTTTTACTACAGCTGTTGCTAAGGGTGCTCCTGCGATTGTTGGTATTGTTCTGCTGTTTGTTGGCGCCTCCATTGATCTGAAGACTGTTCCAAAGGTTCTGAAGACTGGCCTGACTATTCTTATCCCTAAGCTTGCTATTGCCATTGCCTTTGGTCTCTTTGTTGCAAAATTCATGAACGATAATTTCTTTGGTCTTAATGCTCTTTCCATTATTGGCGGCATTACCTTCTGTAATGTTGCTCTGTACATTGGTATTACTGCTGAGTACGGAACTCCTGATGAGCAAGGCGCGGCTGCAGTTTTGTCTCTTGTTGCAGGTCCAGCAGTTACCATGATTGCTCTTGGTGCAGCAGGCGTTGCAGCAATTTCTCCAACCGCACTTGCGGGTACCCTTCTTCCTCTAGTCCTTGGTGTTGTTCTTGGTAACCTTAGTCCTTTTATCAGGGCACTTTTGGTTCCTGGTATTAACCCTTGCATTGCTGTTGTTGGTTTTGCGCTTGGTTGCGGCATGAGTGTTGAGAACCTTATTATTGGTGGTCCATCAGGTATTCTCCTAGCAGTACTTTGCATCATCACGGGTATTCTTACCATGCTTGTTGAGCGTCTTCTTGGTGGCTCTGGTAAGGCAAGTCTTGCAAGCGCGACTATTGCTGGTACTGCAACAACCACTCCTGCAGCGGTTGCTAGTGTTGATCCAACGTATACAGCCCAGGTTGTTGCAAACGCAAACGCTCAGCTTGCTGCCGCGGTAGTTATTACTGCACTGGTAGCTCCAGCATTTACTGGTTGGCTTGATAAGAAGCTTGCAAAGAAAAATGATGCCGGTGAGGTACAGGCTTCAGAAGAAGTATCTGCTACTGAGTAATTACGTGAGCCTTATATAATGCATATGAAAAACCCTCTTCTGTGCAGGCAGTTCAAATGCAGGTGATTATGATTCTGCAGCGTGTTAGCGCCGGCTTTTAGGCCTGGCGCACAAAATAGCGCAGCTTTGGTAGGTTCTGCCGAAGAATCGACATGTTATTAATCAAGATAGCCAGGCAGCTAGGTGGTCACACTACCTGATATGCATATCTATGCATAAACTTCATCTAATATGCTTAAACATGAATAGAGAAATATAAGAAATTTAACTATAGATGAATTCTGCATCTACAGAACACACCTAAGTCGGATATTCTGCTCAAATGTGGGCATTTTACACATCTAATGACGATAATCTGCATGTTTGTGGTAATTTCTGCGTCATGTATACGTCTTTTTAACAGATTATCCGACTTAGGTGTGTTTTGAATTGCCTCCTATTTCTCGTGTCCAAGAAATGGGAGGCAGTTCACAGAAGAGGGTTTTATTCACCGGTTAAAGAAAATAAATGATGTGGCTGATCTCAAATATAAGCGCAAGTATGAGGAAAACTAAGAACAAAATTCTTACCCATTTTTTGATACCGCTTTTAAAAAAGACATAAAAATCGATAACCTCAGTCAGAATTAATACTAGAAAAAATAGTAATGGTGGAATAAGTCCCTGTTTCCACAGTAGCCGCATTCCCTGATAAGCCAGAAAACTGACTAATATTACAATACGAACTGTTTTTCTAGAAATCGGTTCTGAAAAATTAAATATCTTCTCGCCAAACATATCTGTTGCCTCCCTATGGACAACAAGAGCAGTTTATTTGTTACTAAAGATTGTAATACTGTCTATTAACCTCGTAGTATATAACTATAGTAATTTAACTTGTGATTGGAGGTGCGTATGGAAGTTGGGGAGTGGAGCATTAGTTCTCCGGCATCCAAGTTTTTACTTGGTGCGCCGTGGTCTGAAAAGCTTGCTCACGGATGGGTCCATCCGCTGCGTTTCTCTTCCAATCAGCTTAGAGTCATTGGCTCCTGCTCTTCTTGGCACCCCGGTCTTTTTAAACAGATGGCAACGTGCACTTCAGATATTCAAGTTGCTTTTACCACGGACAGCTCAGAAGTGGTTCTTGATCTAAAAATTGATGAACTTCCTAAGGGATCCTCGTCTGTTTTACAGTTACTTAAAGCCACGTATTTTAAAAAGCTCAGCTCTGTATTTGTGACAGTTGACGGTAAACCTTACAAGAAATTCTCGCTGGATGATGCAGGTGAACAGACACTTTCTATTCATCTAGAAACAGAAACCTCTCAGGATGACCTTGCTAGGCTTCCAGGTTTTAATGACACGCATCACGTGAGTGTTTACTTGCCCTGTTTGCAGAGCGCTTCCGTTAAAAATCTCCGTGGCAATGGCACGTTTTTCTCGCCCGATGAAGCTAAGAAAAAGCTGGTGGTGTTTGGCGATTCTATTGCGCAGGGTTTTGTTATTGAGCGCCCAGACCACACTTGGCCACACCGTCTTGCTAAGCGCATGAAGCTTGATGTGGTTAACCAGGGAATTGGTGGACAAGTTTATCAGCCTGGCTCGTATACGTTTATCGAGGATGCTTCTTTAGTTGTTGTTGCACTTGGAGCAAATTATCGATACGAGAAATGCGCAAAGTCACAGGTAACATATGATATTAAAAATTCACTCTGGCAGATCTCTCAAATGTATGCGGATGCGCGCGTGGTGGTTCTGACACCTACGCCTTATTTTGAGGATACGTATCCCACGCACCCTTATTCTTGTTTTACCGAGGTTCCTCAAATAATTGAAGAGGTTGCCGGTAAGTTTGGTTTGCAGTGTATTTCTGGAGAAAAACTATTGCCGCAGGAGAAGAAATATTTTGCTGATGACGTGCATCCAAATTCTAAGGGTGCAGCACTTTTAGCAAAAAATCTGTTTGAAGCCTTAAAACAGCCAGTTCAGGATAGTCTTTTTTAGACGCTAGGCTTTCTCAAAAGTTCTTCCAAAATTCAACACGACTTTTTGTCCGGTGAAACTTCTACACTAGAGGTGAAAAACATCTAGAGAGGATACACATGAACATCACTAATCCTTTTGCACCTCATATGACCGGGCAACTTTCAGAAGAAACTCAGGCCCTTGTGGCTGAGCAAATAGCTAAGGGCACCTTAAGCCCTTACGCGTGCAAAAATGAAGACATCATCCGCCGAGACTCCACCCATGATCAGGCATCGCTTTTGCGTCCTGCTTTTATGCGAGATGTCGAGAAAATCATGCATACCCCTGCGTATAACAGGCTAAACGGCAAAACACAGGTCTTCTCGTTCCGTGCGCATGATGATATTACACGCCGCGGCCTTCATGAGCAGCTTGTTTGCAGAGTTGCTAAAGATATTGGACGCGCACTTGGCCTTAACCTTGATTTGATTGAAGCGATAGCTCTTGGTCATGACGTAGGACATACTCCTTTTGGTCATGCAGGGGAGTATTTCCTCAATGATATTTATCACGAGCAAACGGGGCGTTGGTTTTTCCACAACGTACAAAGTGTGCGCGTACTTGATGGTCTTTATGCAAGAAACCTTTCTTTACAGACGCTTGACGGGGTAATTTGCCACAACGGCGAGTTTGAACAGCAGATACTTCAAATGAGTGATCTTTCAACTTTTGATGAGTTTGACAAGGTTGTAGAAGATTGTTGGGAGAGAGGTCCTCAGGCTATTGCTCACCTGCGTCCTATGACGCTTGAAGGGTGCGTTATGCGCATCTCGGACATTATTGCGTATGTTGGAAAAGACAGACAGGATGCGCTTCGTGCTGGCGCTGCAACAGAAGAAACGTTTGATGATGGCCTTGGTGGCGCCTATAACGCATGGGCTACCTCTGCTTTTGTTGCAGACATTGTTCAGAATAGCTTTGGTAAGCCTCAGATTTCTCTCTCAGAAGAGGCGTTTAAAGAGATGAAACGAGCAAAGCGCGAGAATTACCAGAAGATTTATGGTGCATCAGAAGCCAATGGTGATTTCTCTGAAGACATTAAGCACCTGTTTGAGAAGTTGTACGAATACGAGTTGTCCTCGCTTAAATCTGGTGATCAGAGCCTTGCAATCTTTAAGCATCATATTGAGCCAGTAAGCAGGCACCTTTCTAGGTACGGCCATACGTATGAGTGGAAGAGTGACGTGCATCGTACTGTTGTTGATTTTATTTCCGCAATGACCGATGACTACTTTGTGGCTACCTGTGAAGCACTTTTCCCAGAAGCTCAGGAGCTCTTTCCAAAGAGGAGCTACTTTGCAGAAGGGGTACGTGCGTAAGGTTTACCACTCAGTCACGGTGTGGCAAACGGGCACGTAAAGAGCATTTGTGCTGAGCGGGCTTCTCGCCAAGCTTTTATGTTTGAGACGGGGTAAAATTAGCTGCATGGATACTTTATTTTCTGGCATGGAACGTGCCGCTAAAAAAGCTAATGCACCACTTGCTGCTCGCATGCGTCCTACCACGCTTGATGGATACGTAGGTCAGGAAGATGCGGTTGGTCAGGGTTCTTGGCTGCGCAAGGCAATTGAGCACGATACGCTCTCGTCCGTTTTGCTGTACGGTCCAGCAGGCACCGGAAAGACCACGCTTGCGCGCATCATCGCTCATACAACGCACGCAGAATTTGTAGAAGTATCTGCAATTACGGGAACTGTTAAAGATCTTCGTAGAGAGATTGAAGCAGCAGAATCAAGGCTTTTAACAGCAGGTAGAAGAACTATTCTGTTCATTGATGAGATTCATCGTTTTACGCGCTCTCAGCAAGATGCCTTGCTTCATGCAGTAGAAGACAGAATAGTTGTACTTATTGGCGCTACTACAGAAAACCCTTACTTTGAGGTTAATAGTGCTCTAATTTCTCGCTCTCGTGTAGTGGAGCTGCATGTATTGTCAGATGAGGCAATCGATGAGCTCATTCAGCGAGCACTTGAGTCAGAAGATGGTCTAGCAGGCGCATTTGTCCTGGATGAAGCCGCTCGTAAAGAGATTGTGACGCTTGCAGGCGGAGATGGCCGTGCAGCCCTAACTTCACTTGAGCTTGCCTCTCAGATGGTTGATGTTCCAGAATCTGCTGACAACAAAGCATCTGAGCCGCTTGTTATCACCAAGCAAAACGTTCTTGAGGCAAATCCTCGTCGCGGACTTCCCTACGATAAAGCAGGAGATATGCACTATGACATTATCTCTGCGTTTATTAAGTCCATGCGTGGCTCAGACCCAGATGCCGCACTCTATTGGCTTGCGCGCATGATTGATGCAGGCGAGGACCCTAAATTTATTGCTCGACGCATTATGATTTTGGCCTCAGAAGATATTGGCAATGCCGATCCTCAGGCGCTGCTCATTGCACATGCAGCATTCAGGTCAGCTGAGGTCATTGGATATCCCGAGTGCAGAATTAACCTTGCGCAAGCGGTTATTTATATGGCACTGGCTCCAAAGTCTAATGCTGCAGAAGCAGGTATTGATGCGGCACTTCACGAGGTCAGAACAGGTCCAAGGCGAGAAGTTCCAAGTTACTTAAGAGACCGTACGCGCCCCGGTTCTGAAGAGTACGGCAACTACCTCTATCCTCACAATTATCCTGGCGGGTGGATTGAGCAGCGTTATCTTCCAGAAGGACTTGAACGCGGTGCGTTCTTCTCGCCATCTCCAAGAGGTTGGGAAGCGTGGAGAATTGCAGCTACAGAGCGTGATCGTCACGAGGAAGTCTAGGATTTTGAATTACCTAAGTGGGAGCATCAAGAAGGCGCTCCTCGGGTAGAATAGAAAGAACTGTAACCGTTAGCTTTGAGGGATGGCATAGATGGATTACTTACAGATTGCCCTTGTAGTCTTAGCCGTAGCTGGTGTTTGGGCTATTGTCGAGGTTGCTCTGACCCTAAGAACAACAAGAAAGTCAATTACTGAGATTACACTCTCAGCTAACAACACTATTGAGCAGATTCAACCTGTTATTTCAAAGATTGATGGCATGGTTGATGAGCTTGATCCAACTATCAAGCAGTTACCTGCACTCATGCAGAAGGTTGATGAGGCTGCAGAGAACGCTAATACCTCTCTTGAGAGCCTCAATGTGGTTCTTGGTGATGTAGCAACCGTTTCTGGCGCTGCTTCCGCAGTAACTGCAACAGTCAGCAAGGCTGCAAGCGATGCGGTGACAGGCGTTGTTGAGTCTGTTTCAAAGCTGGGAACTGGTCTTGGCGGATCTTTGAATCCCTCTAAGCTTGCTGAGGCTGCTCAGGCTCGCCTGAGCGGTGCGACTGCTTCCGCACAACAGAGTGCACAGCGTGCTCAAGAGTATCTTGAGGAGCTTCCTTTGCTTTCTCAGGATAAGACCAAGCATTCCAGACCAGCTCGTTCTGAGCAGTTCTATATTGAGTATGGTTCTGAGTCTTCTCAGAAGACTGAGGAGTAGATTGTTATGGCACAAAAAATTGTTGAGCTTTCCGCTCCCGCAGATCCAACATTTGCTCGCTCCGTCAGAATGATGGCTGCCAATCTTGCCGTTTTGTGCAAGATGAATGTTGATGAGCTTGAAGATGTCAAAATGGCCGCTGAAGAAGGCTTTGTGTTTGCGTGCGGTACTCAGAAGGATTCCGTAGATATTACGTTTACCCTCGAAGACAATACTATGGCTATTGATTTTGACTTGGGTGATGAGGATCCAGTTGAGTCTGAGGCAGATAATTCTCAGCCCTTAGAACTTGTAGAGTTACTACTCTCCGCTATTTGTGATGAGTTTGCGCTTTGTGATGACGGTTATACGCTTCATCTTGTAAAGATTTCTGGCGGTGCACATGCCTAAACCTGAAGCTAACGAGGCAGTACAGGCATCTGCAGAAGAGCAGAAAGCCGCAAGAAGAGCTGCTCGCCGTGCTTCTAAAGGTACCCCGGCCTGGGATAAAGATAGAACACGAAAGCTCTTTGCCCAATATAAAGAAACAAAAGACCCTGAGGTAAGAGACCAGCTTATCGTGAGTCACTTAAACCTCGTGCGCTTTTTGGCCTCCAAGTTTAAAAACCGTGGAGAACCTCTTGATGATTTGATTCAGGTGGGAACCATTGGACTTATCAAGGCAATTGATAGGTTCGAGCCTGATCGTGGTCTTGAATTTACAACATATGCAACGCCAACCATCATGGGAGAAATCAAGCGTCACTTCCGCGATAAAGGCTGGTCAGTACGTGTTCCTCGTCGTTTGCAGGAGCTTTCGTCCAAGATTAATCAGGTCACTGATGATTTGACTAAAGAGCTGCAAAGAAGCCCTTCAATTGAAGAGATCGCCCAGCGCCTTGATACTAACGTTGAAGAAGTTCTTGAGGCTATGGAGTCTTCTAGCGCTTATAGCTCTGTTCCTCTTGAGGGAGGCGGTTCTGGCGCTGATGGCGACGAGACTCCTTCAATCATTGATCAGTATGTGACCGAAGATGAGGATCTTGCTGGTTCTGATGACCGCATTGTTCTTGAAGAGGCCATTAGAGACTTCTCGCCACGAGAGCAAGAGATTATTCGTATGCGTTTTGTTGAAGGTCTTACTCAGGTAGAGATTGCGGAGAAACTTAATATCTCTCAGGTACAGGTTTCAAGGCTGCTTCGTCGCACCTTAAAGCGTATCCAAGAAAAGATTGACCCAGAAAGCGTGAACCGTTAATGGATCAAAAGCATCAAAACTTCTCCGATTCATCTCAAAAATGGAAACAACGTGGCTTAATGGTGTGGACAGTCATTGGTCTGGCCGCATTGTTTGCACTTGCATTGTATGTTCTTGGCATCCTGGGACAGGCTGTTGAGCTGCTCGCCATTGGCGCAATTGTTGCGTTTGTCTGCAGCCCTGTTACCAATTGGCTTGAAGACAGGGGAGTGCCTCGTGGCATTTCCGCTCTTATCGCGCTTGTTCTTACGCTCATTGTGCTGGTAGGATTTTTGATTTTGATTGCGCAGCCATTGGTATTTGAGCTTACTACGCTACTCAGAAATGCCCCTTCGTATGCAAGTCAGATAGGAGCAATGGCAAGGGAGTTTTGGCAGAACTTTGACACTCAAAGTAACCCTGCTGTTAGACAGACAGTAGAACTTGCAATTGAACAGGCATCAAGTATTGGAATATCAGTTGCTTCTGGTATTTTGAGTTGGCTTTCCACATCTGCTTTAGGCAACATCTCTTCTATGGCAAACCAACTCATGGTCTTCTTCTTAGGCCTAGTGCTTGCCTATTGGTTGGCTAAAGATTATCCAGTTATTGTCCGTGAGATGGCTATTATTGCTGGTCCTCAAAAAGAGAATGAGTTCAGACTTATTCTTGCAATCTTAAGTAGATCTACCAGTGGATATATGCGAGGCACTATCATTACCTCTGCGATTAATGGCATTCTTGTGTACTTTGGGTGTCTGATTTTAGGCAACCCTTATGCCGCTCTTATTGGCATGGTTACAGGAATCTTCCATATTATTCCTGTAGTTGGACCGGTTTTCTCGGCAGGTATTGCTCTTATTTTGAGCATCTTGGTAGACCCTGTCATGACCGTATGGACTATCGTTATCTTGATGGTTGCACAAAACGTTGTTGATAACGTGCTTTCACCTTTGGTTATGGCAACGAGCGTTAAAGTTCACCCGGGTCTTTCGCTCGTTGGTATTGTCATTGGCAGCGCTCTTGGCGGAGTAGTTGGAACTATTCTTGCCATACCTTTGACAGCAGCACTGAGGGGCATCTTTGTGTACTTCTTTGAGAAGTATTCAGGCAGACAGATCGTCTCGCCAAATGGCGCGCTTTTTAACTCGACGCAGTATGTAGATGAGTCTGGCGCTATTCTGCCAGAGTATGATGCCCTCGATGACCCAAAGTTCTTTGAGGAGTCGCGTCTTGTTGATCAAGACACTACAGCTCATGTGCGCAGCAAGTCTTCAGCTCCCGCGCCCAAGATTCTTGGACATGATTTTTCTCAGTTACTTTTTAGGAATACTCAAGAAGTTACTAAGGAACCAGATAAACCATCGTCAGATGCGGTAGACTCAGACAGTACAAAAGAGTAGTTATTTGAATACGGAGAAGTACTTTATGGCTGACTATAAAACAATGACAACAGCAGAGATTCGTGATGACTTCCTAAGCTTCTTTGAGAGCAAGGGTTGCAAGCGCTATCCTTCTTCATCTCTGGTGCCTTCTGATCCTTCGCTGCTTCTTGCTAATGCTGGCATGAACCAGTTCAAGGAGTATTACCAGGGCATCAAGACTATGAAGGAGATTGGCGCAACTTCCTGCCAGAAGTGCCTTCGCACTAACGATATTGACAACATTGGTGACTCACGCCACCTCTCATTCTTTGAGATGCTGGGTAACTTCTCCTTTGGTGGTTACACCAAGCGCGATGCATGCACCTGGGCAATGGAGTTTATTTCTTCTCCAGAGCACCTTGGCCTGCCTCTTGATCGCCTGTACTTTACTGTTTTTACTGACGACGATGAGGCAATTGAGATTTGGAAGTCTCTTGGTGTAGCAGAAGATCACATCACCCGTCTGGGCGAGGAAGACAACTTCTGGGCAGCTGGTCCAACTGGTCCTTGTGGTCCTTGCTCTGAGATTTACTTTGACCAGGGTCCTGAGTTTGAGGGAGAGGCTCCTGGAGACGACGGTGACCGTTACCTTGAGTTCTGGAACCTCGTCTTTACTCAGTTTGATCGCCAGGAAGATGGTTCTCTGCCTGAGCTTCCTCATCGCAACATCGATACCGGCATGGGCCTTGAGCGTATCGCAGCTATCATGCAGCATGAAGGCACCAATTACGAGGGTGACATCATGCGTACCCTCATCTCTTTGGGCGAGAAACTCTCTGGTAAAAAGTATCACTCAACTGATGAGATTGACCGCAGCCTGCGTATCCTTGCAGACCACTCTCGTGCAGTTACCTTTATGATTGGTGATGGTATTCTCCCTGGTAACGAGGGTAGAAGCTACATTCTTCGCCGCCTGCTCCGTCGCGCTGTCTACCACGGCCGCTTACTGGGCATTCAGGGCACCTTCATGGCAGAGTACGCACATGAGGTTGCTGTTCTGCTTGGCGCAGAATATCCAGAGCTTGTCGAGAAGAGCGCTCTTATCGACGGTATTCTGACTGCAGAAGAGGAGCGCTTTGGCGCTACGCTCGACGCAGGCGAGTCTAAACTCACTGCAGAGCTTGAGCAGCTTGAGGACGGCGCACAGCTTTACGGTGAGGTTGCATTCCTTCTACACGATACCTACGGATTCCCCATTGATCTTACTCGTGAGATTGCTGCAAATGCAGGTCACGTTGTTGACATGGACGCCTTTGATGCTGCAATGACTGAGCAGCGTGAGCGCGCCCGTAAGTCTGCTAACCGCGATGCCTGGGGTAACGCTCAGAGCATCTGGGTTGCACTCTCTGACCGCCTTGATGAGACCGTCTTTGACGGCTACGACAACAATGAGCTCTCCGGCGTTCGTGTTGTTGCTCTTGTTCAGGATGGACAGGAGGTTGAGTCCGCTTCTGCTGGCTCTGAGGTTGAGGTTGTACTTGACCGTACGCCTTTCTATGCAGAGATGGGCGGTCAGGTTGGAGATACCGGCAAGCTGACAGCTCCTGGTCTCTACGTTCACGTCACTGACACCAAGCACCGCGACGGCGGCCTTGAGTCCCACGTTGGCGTGGTAGAAGAGGGCACCATCTCTGTTGGTGATTCAGTCACCGCAACCATTGATGCCGGCCGTCGTGAGCTCATTCGCCGCAACCACACCGCAACTCACCTACTTGACGCAGCCCTCAAAAAGGTTCTGGGTGACCACGTGAACCAGGCTGGTTCTCTTGTTGCTCCAGATCGTATGCGCTTTGACTTTACGCACTTTGAGGCTCTTACCAAAGATGAGCTTGATCGTATTGAGGGTATGGTCAACGCAGAGATTTTTGCTGCTAAGCCTGTTGTTACTCAGATTATGAGCATTGAGGACGCAAAGGCCGCTGGTGCTGTTGCACTCTTTGGCGAGAAGTACGGTGATGTCGTACGCGTTGTCTCTGCTGGTGCAGAAGACACTCCATTCTCTCGTGAGCTCTGCGGTGGTACTCACGCACGCAACACAGCCGACCTTGGCCTCTTCAAGATTATTTCTGAGAGCTCCGTTGGTTCTAACTCAAGGCGTATTGAGGCTGTAACTTCTATGGGTGCTATCGAGTACGTTGATGAGCGCCTGGCTCAACTTGATGAGGTTGCCGCAGCTCTGAAGGTTCGTCCTTCTGCTGTTGCAGACCGCGTTGAGCAGCTGCAGCAAGATCTTCGCGCTGCAAACCATAAGCTTGAGGCCGCTCTTACCGGAGCAGGCAGCAACCAGGTAGCAGAAGCACTTAAGTCTGCTGTTCAGCTTAATGGCTATAGCTGTGTAATTGCTAAGCTTGAGGGCCTTTCTGGTAAAGAGCTCCGCTCCGCATGGGATGGCATCCGTGATGCATCTGACGGCCAGCCTGTTGCTTGCGTCATTGCATCCGCAACCGCTGACGGTAAGGTTTCCCTGCTTGCAGGTGCCACTGATTCTGCAGTTGCAGCGGGCTTCTCGGCAGGAGACATTGTCAAAGAGATTGCAGAGTTTGTTGGTGGCCGTGGTGGCGGTAAGCCAGCAATGGCGCAGGCAGGTGGCTCAAACGCTGCAGGAATTGATGCTGCGCTTGAGGCTGCAAAAACAAAGCTTGGTGCGTAACGTTTGCGCGTTTTAGCTTTAGATATTGGTGAAGTTCGCATCGGGGTTGCTGTAAGTGACCCCGATGGTGCTATTGCATCACCTGTTTGCGTGCTACCTGCGCAAGAGGTGCTCTCACATGCACGTACGTTTAAAGCTGTGCTTGAAGATTGGGAGCCAGAACTGCTTTTGTGCGGTCGTCCTAAGACGCTCGCCGGCGAAGATGGACCACAGGCCCAAAAAATTACCGCTCAAGCTGAGCAAATTGCGAAGAACTGCCAACTTCCATTAGAATTTACTGACGAAAGACTTTCTTCTGCGGAGGCAAAGAAGATTCTTCGAGCGCAAGGTTTATCTGAAAAAGCCATGCGTGGAAAAGTTGACATGGTTGCTGCTTCGCTCTTTTTGCAATCATGGCTTGATGCACAGATGAATAAGGGAGACTAAATGCCCACCCTATCCAATGGTTCTTCTCCGCGTCGTCAGGGCGCACATTTTTCTTCTCCTGTACCAGAAGGACAGGTTCAGGAAGAGCAGGCTCAGCAGGAACAGATCACACAGCCTTCAGTTGAGGCTACGGGATCGCTACCTGCACTTACCGGTGGCAAGCTTTCTTCAAGAAGCGCTCAAGTCACTCATATGGCAAAGAACAAGCAAGTAAAGCATAGAGATAAGAAGGCTTCAAAGCGTTCTCGTATTTTTGCGGCACTTATCGCTTTTATCATGGTCGCGGCCCTTGGCATCTTTGTATGGAAAGTAGCGCTTCCAGAGCTTTCTCGTGCTAATTCCGATACACAAGAAATTACCGCAGGTCAGCAAGTTACCATTACTATTCCAGATGGTGCTGGTGCGCAGGAAGTCGCAAAGATTCTTTTTGAGAACAAAATTATTGCTACTAAGAGCGAGTTTTTAAACCAGGTAAAGCGTCAGGATGCTGAGCAGAAAATCAAGAGCGGTATCTATGTTATTACCACTGGCACCAAGCCAGCAGACATCGTTCATCTGCTTATTTCTGGCCCTAATGCTCCTGGTAGTGGCTTTGTTGTACCAGAAGGTTATACCGTTTCTCAGGTTGCTGATCTGGTTCAGGACTACTTTGGTATTTCTCGCGATGATTTCTTGAACCAGGCAAAAGCATCCAATTATGTTGCTGACTATCCGTTCCTTGCAGGTGCGGTAGATGCTAATGATTCTCTTGAAGGCTACTTGTTCCCCAAGACCTATACCTTTACAGAAAGCAATGTAACTGCCGATACGGTCATCCGTGCCATGCTTGATCAGTTTGAGACAGAGACGGCTGATCTTAACTTGGACGCTGCTCGCATTACGCTTAATAAGCGTTATAACTTGAATCTTACTAACGAGCAAATCATTATCATGGCATCGATTATTGAGCGAGAAGCACTGACTGATGATGACCGTCCTAAGGTTGCATCTGTCTTCTACAACCGCCTGTACGATGATATGTATCTGCAAAGTGACGCTACTCTTGCTTATTCCCTGGGTAGGGAAGCTACTGCAGAAGAGCTCAGCTCAATGACAAGCGACCCCTATAACACATATGCGTTTAAGGGTTTGACTCCTACACCTATTTGCTCCCCAGGTTATGCCTCTATTAAGGCGGCTATGGATCCAGCAGCAACCAATTATTACTACTTCTGGATTACCTCGGATGAGCACGTCTTCTCAGAGACGTACGACGAGCATCAGCAGGCTATTGAAAACGCACGCGAGCGTGAAGCCGCAAGTAAGCAATAGCTGGTGTGGCATGAGTTTAATTAAAGCAACGCAATACGTTTCTGCTGTTGAATACATCTCAATAGAGGATTTGGTTCAGCAGGGGATTAAGCTTGTGCTCTTAGATCGCGATAATACCTGTGTGCCCCGAGACACCAAGATGGTGCCGCCAGAGGTTTCTGCTTGGTTTGAGAAGGCTCATGCAGCTGGATTAACGCTCTGTCTCATCTCCAATAACATTCACCTCAATGAGGTCCAGCATAGCGCTCACGAGCTGGGAATTGAAGGAGAAGGCTTTGCATGCAAGCCGCTTCCTCGCGCGCTAACTGCTGCTATGAAGCGTTTCTCGGCAACTAAAGAGCAAACCGTGATGGTGGGAGACCAGATTTTTACCGATGTTATTGCAGGTAATTTGGCTGGCGTTTCAACTATTTTGGTAAAGCCGCAGTCCAATGAGGATCTTTGGTACACCAATATCATTCGTCACATCGAGCGCCGCATTTTAAAAAATGTAACTTTTACGTCATAACAAGACGGCTTTAGTTTACTTGCTCCAACTCGATGATAGAATCATCTTGAAAGGCTGGAGGAGTATGGAGCTTCGCGATTCAAGATACGTTGTACATGAGGGCTGTGATCATATCTTTTTTGTAGGCTTTCTGGGCGCCGGAAAGTCTACACTCGCACGTAATTTGGGCGAGCTGTTTCACCGCCGTTATGTTGACACCGATCGCCTAGCAGAGCGTATAGCAGGTAAATCACTGGCAGAAATCTACGAAGATGACGGTGAAGAGCTTTTTAGGCAGGCAGAAACTGAGGTTTTACACACGCTTAAGTCTAAGAAGTCACTGCTCGTAAGCTGCGGCGGTGGAATTGTCGAGAAGGACGTCAATCTTGCGCTTATGCGTGAGATGGGAGTCATCGTGTTTCTCGACGGCGATCTTTCTGACTCGCTTCGCCAAATTCAG
This sequence comes from Atopobium sp. BS2, assembly GCF_000565075.1. Classification (GTDB taxonomy): domain Bacteria; phylum Actinomycetota; class Coriobacteriia; order Coriobacteriales; family Atopobiaceae; genus Lancefieldella. The sequence goes on along the minus strand of NZ_JDFG01000012.1, from coordinate 156,450 downwards.
CGCACGGATAGGCGTCCCGATCTGGGAAGCTTTGAAAACGCTACTCAGCTCTATAGACGCCTGCGCCCGCGTTATGAGGCCGCTGCTGATATTACTATTGATATTCGTGAGAAAACATTTGAGCAGGTAGCCATTGATTCTGGCAAGCTGCTTTGGGAAAGAGGTCTTCTATGAGTGACAACGTCCAGACTGAACTTGAAGAGGAATTGCCACCTGTTCAGATCAAACAGTGGGTTTCTATTCCTGGTGGCTCTATTGCACTTCGTTCTGGCGCAGGCGTTCTTTCAAACTTTGGTACTGAGCTCAGAACCGCAGTGGGAAGACCTCATCGCTGTGCTTTTCTTGTCAGCAATCAGGCAGATGAAGACCTTGCTGAGCTTCTGCGTAGAGACCTCACCACCATTGGTTTTCTCGTCACACGTGTAGATGTGGAAGATGGCAAGGCAGCAACTACCGTGGCAACTGAGGCACAGGTATTGTCTGCTTTGGCAGAAATGCACCTGACAGCTGATGATTTAGTAGTTGCCGTGGGCCACGAGGGCGTCATTTCTCTTGCTAACCACGTGGCAAACAAGTGGTGTGGGGGAGTTTCCCTTGCTACTGTTCCACTTGATTTAGCAGCAGTTATTGTCTCGTCCATTACTCCTCGAGCACTTGATACTGACGCTGAACATCAGCGCCTTGTTACCACTAAGCCTTGTGCTCGTTTCTGCTTTGCAGATCTTGAGGTTATGGACCTTTGCGATGACAGTGCTAAGGTTGCCCAGGTATGCATGGTTGCAACGGCTATGTCTGATAACGAGGCGGAGTTTGGCCGCATTTGGGATAGAGCAGATAACCTCTCCTCTGGAGTTGCCGATATAGTTGCAGAGCAGCTGGCAGAGTCTACTAAGACCCGTGGCCGTCTCTCTGATTCTTCCGCTATTGCTATTCAGCAGTCTGTTCCTTACGGTTGGGTTTTTGTGGAGGCACTTCGCCCGCTCATCCCAGCTGATCAGCCTCTTTCTGCACTTTATGCAGACGCACTGCGTTTTTCGGCAAGAATTGCAGTAGCTAAAGAGGCACTTTCTTTTGACGATATGCTTGCCCAAGACGAGATTCTTGAGCGCTTGAATATTGGTTTTGTTACGTGTGACATTACTCCCGAGCAGCTCATCGAAGCGCTCAAACAGGAATGTTTCCGTTCTACTAATCGTTTTATGTTGCCGATTCCAATGTCTATTGGAAGGGTAAGATTAGCTTCAGTCGACGAGGAACTTCTCGCCGAGCATGCCCGCGCTTGGTGTGAGGCTCACGCTTCGCATTAAAGCGCCGCATCTTGCAGTAAGGAGCTCCGTTTGCTGATGCGGCTCCACTAGGTGCAACTCTTTGTTGTAAACATCTCGAGAAGGGATTTGAAATGGCAGATTTACAGGCAGCAGCAAAGCGCGTTGCGCGCTTTCGCGAGGTAATGGCTCAGAGGGGTTACGACGCTGTTGTTCTACGTCACAACCCAGACCTTCGTTGGTTGACTGACGCTGAGCGTGTCTTTGACTTTGAGCAGGCACATACTGCATTTATTACGCAGGATGGGCTCTTCATGCACACTGACTCTCGTTACTACAACACATTCCTGGAGCGCCTTGGTGCTGATTCTCCATGGAAGTTTGACCAGGAAGTCGCTACTCCTACCGAGTGGGTTGCCGCTCATATTGCTGAGGCTCGTGCTCGCGTAGTTGCTATTGAGGACACCGTTGATCTTGCGTTCTTTGATGGCCTTGAGCAGGCATTGCGCGATCGTTCTGTTGCTGCTTTGCTTCCACGCATGCATGGTGATATTGCTGAGCTGCGTATTGTTAAAGACCCAGCTGAAATTGAGCTTATGAAGCACGCTCAGTCAATTACTGACAAGGCGTTCCTCCACATCTGCAAGTACATTAAGCCAGGTCTTACTGAGCAGCAGATCCGCGCAGAGCTTGAGAACTACATGCTCTCTAACGGTGCAGATGCCCTGTCCTTTGATTCCATCATTGCTTCTGGTCCTAATGGTGCTAATCCTCATGCACAGCCAGGTGAGCGCGTAGTTCAGACAGGCGACATGATTGTTATGGACTACGGTGCAGGTTACCTGGATTACCACTCAGATATGACCCGTACTGTTGTTGTTGGCGCACCTTCCGAGGAGCAGCAGCACGTCTTTGACGTTGTCCGCAAGGCAAACGAAACTTGCGCGGCAGCTATTCATGCAGGTGTCACTGGTTCTGATATTCATAACCTTGCAGTTAAGGTTATCTCTGAGGCTGGCTACGGTGAGTACTTTGGCCATGGCCTTGGCCACGGTGTTGGCGTTGAGATTCACGAGCGTCCATTCTTCAACCCTCGCTGGAACAAGGTTATTGCAGCAGGTTCTGTTGTTACCGATGAGCCTGGCATTTACCTGCCTGGCAAGTTTGGTATCCGTCTTGAGGACTTTGGCGTTGTTACTGAGGACGGCTACGATGTCTTTACTCAGTCCACACACGACCTTGTGTCTGTTGGCTGCTAACTAGACGCGATATACAGAATTCTTACGGCCAGAAGCTTTGGGTTTCTGGCCGCATTTTTTGTTCACCTTTAGGGCGAGAAGGTCTTCTCGCCCTAAAATTGGCTTATAAAACCTAAAAAATCTAAAAAGAGTTAGGTTAGTGAAGACACGCTTCAGATATATGTAATAAAATCAGAAAAGTAAATGTTATTTTCATTGTTATGTTTACAGTTTCATTTGTTTTATTAGGTGTAAAAGAAGGAGGTAGAAGTGGTTAGTATCGTTCTAGCCAGCCATGGCAAATTTGCCGAGGGCATCAAAGATTCTGGCGGCATGATTTTTGGACCACAGGAAGGCGTTGTAGCTGTAACGCTTACTCCTGATATGGGCCCAGATGACCTGCACCAGAAGATTCTCGAAGCAATTGCCACGCTTGAAGATCAAGAGCACGTTTTGTTCTTGGTTGATTTATGGGGTGGCACCCCCTTTAACCAGATTTCTCGCGTTCTTGAGGAAGAGGGTAAAGAGGATTGGGTTGCTGTTACTGGCCTTAACCTCCCAATGCTTATTGCAGCTTATGGCTCTCGTCTTGGTGTAGATACCGCAGCTGAGGTAGCAAAAGAGATCTACTCTGAAGCTCGTATGGGCGTAAAGATTAAGCCAGAAGAGCTTGAGCCACAAGAGGCAACACCTACTGATGTTCCTGCTGCTCCAGCAGCACCTCAGGGTGCAATTCCTGCGGGTACTGTTATTGGTGATGGCAAGCTTAAGATTGTTCTTGCTCGTATTGATACCCGTCTTCTGCATGGTCAGGTTGCAACTACGTGGACAAAGATGACCAAGCCAGATCGCATTATTGTCTGCTCTGACGGTGTTGCTCAAGATGAGCTCCGCAAGACCATGATTATTCAGGCAGCTCCTCCAGGAGTACATGTCCACGTTGTTCCTATTAAGAAGATTATTGAGATTGCTCACGACACTCGTTTTGGCAATACCAAGGCAATGCTTCTGTTTGAGACTCCTCAAGATATGCTTCGTGCTATTGAGGGTGGCGTAGAAATCAAGGAAGCAAACCTTGGTTCTATGGCTCATTCTGTTGGCAAAGTTGTTGTTACCAACGCAGTTGCTATGGATGAGGACGATGTAAAGACTCTTGAGGCTATCCGCGAGTGCGGTACAACGTTTGATGTTCGTAAGGTTCCTGCAGACAGCGCAGAGAACTTTGAGGCAATGCTTAAAAAAGCTAAGTCTGAGCTTGGCGCCCGTAAGTAACTAGAAGGAGGTAGAAATGACACCTATCACAATACTGCTTGTCGTAATTGTTGCTCTTCTCGCTGGCATGGAAGGTATTCTTGACCAGTGGGAGTTCCACCAGCCCCTGGTTGCTTGCTCACTGATTGGCCTTGTGACTGGTCACCCTGCTGAGGGAATTATCCTCGGCGGTTCTCTTCAGATGATTGCTCTTGGTTGGGCAAACATCGGAGCTGCAGTTGCACCAGACGCAGCTTTGGCATCTGTCGCATCTGCAATCATTATGGTTTTGGCACTTAACGGCGGAGACACTGACACCACCGCTGCTATTAACACCTCTATTGCACTTGCAATTCCTTTGTCCGTAGCAGGCCTGTTCCTCACCATGATTGCTCGTACTATTGCAACTGGTATTGTCCACGCAATGGACGCAGCTGCCGAGAAGGGCGATTTTGCTGCAATCGAGCGTTGGCACATTGTAGCTATCCTCATGCAGGGCGCACGTATTGCTGTTCCTGCAGCTGCTCTTTGCTTCATTGACCCAGCTATTGTCACTGATGCTCTAAACGCAATGCCTAAGTGGCTCACTGGCGGTATGGCAGTTGGCGGCGGCATGGTTGCTGCTGTTGGTTACGCAATGGTCATTAACATGATGGCTACTCGTGAGGTTTGGCCGTTCTTTGCTCTTGGCTTTGTCTTTGCTGCTATTAACCAGCTCACTCTTATTGCTCTTGGTGTTATTGGTGTTTGCCTTGCTATTCTCTACATTGGTCTTAAAGACCTTGCTAAGCAGGGTGGCGGCGCAGGTGGCGGATCTGGTGATCCGCTCGGCGATATTATTGACAACTACTAATTCTGAAGGAGCGTGAAACTAATGGAGAATAAGATTCAGCTTTCTAAGAAAGACCGCATGTCTGTTGCTCTTCGTCATCAGTTCCTTCAGGGTTCTTGGAACTATGAGCGTATGCAGAACGGTGGTTGGGCATTCTCAATGATTCCAGCCATCAAAAAGCTTTATCCAAACAAAGAAGATCAGGTAGCAGCTCTTAAGCGCCACCTTGAGTTCTACAACACTCACCCTTATGTTTCTGCACCAGTCATGGGCGTTACCCTTGCACTGGAAGAGGGACGTGCTAACGGTGAGCCTATTGACGATGTTGCAATTCAGGGCGTTAAGGTAGGCATGATGGGCCCTCTGGCCGGTGTTGGTGACCCAGTCTTCTGGTTTACTGTCCGTCCAATTCTTGGAGCACTCGGCGCATCTATTGCCGCTGGTGGTTCTGCACTTGGCCCTATTCTCTTCTTTGTTCTGTGGAACGTCATCCGCCTTTCCTTCCTGTGGTACACCCAGGAGTTTGGCTACAAGGCAGGTGCCTCAATCTCTTCCGATCTTTCTGGCGGCATGCTGGGCAAGATTACCGAGGGTGCTTCTATTCTTGGTATGTTTATCATTGGCGCCCTGGTACAGCGCTGGGTTTCAATTTCATTTACCCCAGTTGTTTCTACCATTCCTCAGCAGGCAGGTGCCTACATTGATTGGACAAGCATTCCTTCAGGAGTAGAGGGAATGCACCAGGCATTAAAGCTTTACGCTGCACTTGGACCAAACGGTCTTGATCCAGTGAAGGTAACCACACTTCAGTCCAACCTTGATTCCCTTGTTCCTGGACTGGCAGCTGTTGGTCTGACACTGCTCTGCTGCTCACTGCTTAAGAAGAAGGTCTCTCCAATTGCTATCATCCTGGCTCTCTTTGCCGTTGGTATTATTGGTCGACTCCTTGGCTTTATGTAATGAGTAAGCGTACGCTCTAGTACTTAAAGTCGCACGAATATGGGTCGCGCTCTATAATGGGTGCGACCCATTTTTTGAAAGGATTGTATGGCTCAGTCTCAAAACAGTACGGTTGACTTCACCGCAAAGGCAACGTCATTTCATGGGCTAGCTACGTATGGCGATATCCTTATTGGCAACAAGGCCTTTGAGTTCTACAACCAAAAAAATCCCGAAGATTACATTCAGATTCCCTGGGATCAGATAGATCATGTGGCTGCCTCAGTTATGGGACGCACCAAAAGCATTTCTCGCTTTGCCATTTTTACTAAAAGCAATGGTAATTATTCGTTTTCTACGCGAGACAACAAGGCAACACTGAGGGCAATTCGCGCCTATATAGGGGAGGAGAAACTCGTGCGTTCTCCAAACTTCTGGTTTGTTTTTAAGCACGGACTTATGGCAATTCCACAGCTTCCTCGCCTTATTAAAGAGAGTTTTATTAAAAAGAAGTAAGCAAATTTTGCATTTTCACAAGAGCCGCCAGCACGGAAGGCGTGAAACTGATAAAATCCAACATGCATATACGTGTCGCGGGTAGTTTGAAAATTCACGTTCTTCTCGCGACTTTACCGAGTGAAAAGAGTTAGACGTGGCAACTATCAGCACCGCAGATTTTAAGAACGGCCTTGGCCTTAAGATTAACGATAAGTACTACACCATCGTTGAGTTCCAGCACGTAAAGCCAGGTAAGGGCGGCGCTTTTGTCCGCTATAAGATTCGTGACCTTCGCTCTGGCCGCGTTATCGATCAGACCTGCAACGCTGGCACCAAGTTTGAGAACGTTCTTCTGCTCACCAAAGAGATGCAGTACCTCTACAACGACGGTGAGTCCTTCTACTTCATGGACAATGAGACATACGATCAGGTAGCTGTTCCTGCTGATTTCATTGGCGAGAAGAGCGTCTGGTTCAAGGAGAACGATAACGCACAGCTTCTCTATGCAGACACTGAGCTTCTTGGCGTTGAGCCTCCAATGTTTATTGAGGCAGAGATCACTGAGACCGATCCAGGTTTCAAGGGTGACACCGTTCAGGGTGGTACTAAGCCAGCAACTATTGAGACCGGTGCAACTCTTCAGGTCCCAATGTATCTGAACCAGGGTGAGCGCATTAAGGTTGACACCCGCGACGGCAAGTTTGTTTCTCGCGTTTAATGCATTCTCTTTGGGTGCATTGGCATCCAACAGTATTGAGTAATTATTTCAAAGACAGTTTGTCTTTTTAGGGGGTAGACATGGCTGAAACAGAGCTTCGTATAGCAGGCATCGGCATCTCAAAAGATGTAATTTCAACGGTTGTCTCCGGCGCAGCTGGAAGTGTTGAAGGTGTTGCCTCCGTTGGCGGAAACGATACCCTGGCATCCAACCTTATTAACGTCTTTACCAGCAGAAGCCTTGCTCCAGAGAAGGCTGTAGAGGCAGGTGTAGAGAACGGTCAGCTCCACCTTGGAGTACACCTTACCGTTTTCTATGGCTATCCTTTCACAAAGCTTGCATCTGAGGTAAGGCTTGCTGTTGCAACTGCTGTAAATGAGCAGATTGGCGTCAGCATTGCTTCCGTTGATGTTTACATTGACAGCCTTGTTTTTCCTAAGGAGTAGGCTTGAGCGTTAAGTTTTTTGGACGTACCCGCGCCCGTAGCCAAGCACTACAGCTTTTATTCCAGGCTGAAGCCACTAATCGCAGCGTTCTTGAGGTCCTCGACGGAGACTACACGCTCTCCGAGGGACCTCTTGACGAGTATGCGCAGTCACTGGCAGTAGGAGCAGATGGCATTAGAGATGATCTTGATGACATCATTGCTGCTTACTCAAAAGACTGGGCAATTGATCGCATGCCTTCCGTAGACCGCAATCTCCTAAGAATTTCTCTTTACGAGATTCTTGAGGTTCCTGAGGTTGATGTAGCTGTTGCTATTAACGAGGTAGTTGACCTTGCTCGCGCTTACTGTGGCGATGATTCACCTCGCTTTATTAACGGCGTTCTTGGTCGTATTGTTGATGACATTGAGGCTGGAGAAGACATTTATTCTCTGTGCCATAAGCAGTCTGCTGAGCAAGACGTTTCTGAAGAAGAGCCAGAGAGCTCTGTGGAAGATGCAGAGTAGTCATGGCAAAAATCGATACGTCTGAATATCAGAGCTTTGGCCAGATAACCGCAAGACTTGATTCAATTGTTGATCAAGTTCGCGATAAAAACGTCTCGCTGGAGCATTCTCTTGACCTCTTTGATGAGGCAATTGCTCTAGGCTCAAAGGCTGTCAACATGGTTGACACCACAGAGTTTACGCCGGAAGAGGAAGAGCGTCTGATTCAGGCCCAGGCAGCAGGGGACGCAGCTGACGCAAGCGGCGCAGCGGCTGCCACTGATGAGCAGGCTTCTTCTGAGCAGGTTGAGGCTTCAGCTGCATATGAAACGTCGTCTGATGACGCGGTTTCAGAAAGCGATGAGCACTAGTGGCTCAACGCATTTCTCGCCAAAGGCTCGATAAAGAGCTGGTTAGGCAAGGATTTTTCAAGGACACTCAAGCTGCATTACGCGCAATTCTTGCGGGTGATGTTTCTACAAGCGACAGAAGATTAACTTCAGCGGGAGAGCTTGTTCCTGAGGGATTGTTTCTGCACGTAAAAGGTGCTATTCCATACGTGAGCCGAGGTGGACTTAAGCTCGAGCGTGCCTTTGAAGTTTTTGATTTTACGGTTCAAAATAAAAAATGTCTAGATATTGGCTGTTCAACTGGCGGTTTTACCGATTGCCTGCTTCAACATGGAGCTGCTTCGGTTACCTCGGTTGATGTTGGCTATGCGCAGTTTGATTGGTCGCTCAGAAACGACAGCAGGGTTGAACTGCTCGAACGTACAAATATTACGTCCCTGCCAGAAATGGGCTACTCGCACGTTTTTGATGTTGCTGTATGTGACGTATCGTTTACGTCAATCTTGTCAATTCTTCCTTCTGTTTTAGATGTTCTAGCTCCTGAAGGAGCCTTTGTTACACTGGTCAAACCACAGTTTGAAGCTAAGAGGGAAGAAGTGGGTGAGGGCGGTATTGTGACTGATGCCTCCGTGCGCCTGCAAACGCTGCAAAAGGTTTCCGATGCGTTTAAGGAAGCTCATATGGGTCCTTTGGGCGCGTGTGAAAGTCCTATTCACGGTGCTAAGGGCAACGTGGAATATTTACTGTTTGGACAGCTTGAGGCAGGTTCGCATGATTTGGATCTTGCTTCAGTGGTATCGAGTCATTCTGTAGAAATAGTGAAATAGAACGAATGTTCTATTTTGTAGTATTGTTTGTATTTTTTTAGGTATACTAAGTACATCGAATCAGACGCTTTAACTGTTTCAGTTGTGCAATCAAGCAAAATCGGGAGAGTGGTTTGCGTGAAGGTACTTCTTGTTCCAAATTATTCAAGAGAAGTTGCTGTTTCTGGTGCACGTGAACTTGAAGAATGGCTCTTTGAGCAGGGCTGTGATGTTCAATGGGCACACGATAAAAAGCTATTCCCGGATAAAGTTGTAGATTGTTCTGATTGCCAGCTTGTTATTTCTCTTGGTGGAGACGGAACGCTTCTGAGGGCCGCCAAAATTGTTGAGTATTCAGAAATTCCAATTTTGGGTATCTCTTATGGTCACCTTGGCTTTTTAACTAGTGCAACTCCTCATCAAATGATTGAGATGGTAGCTGATGCTCTTGCTGGAGAGCTTCACGTATCTAGAAGAGCAACACTTGCAATAGAAACAGAGTATGAGCTTCCATCTGGAGAAACTTACGTCGAGAAGACCTTCTCGCTCAATGATTTTGCAGTTTCCAGAGGTGGAGCAGGCGATATGGTTGAGTTTACAGTTTCTGTATCAGGCAACCATATTGATAAGCTTCGCGGTGATGGTTTTGTTGTTAGTACAGCAACTGGATCCACCGGCTATGCTCTTGCTGCTGGTGGCCCTATTGTTACACCAGAGTTCTCGGGAATGGTTTGCGTGCCAATCGCACCACATACTATTTTGGCTCGTGCATTCCTTACCTCTCCTTCTGATGTGGTTGAAATTACCATGTCAAAAGATAGGCCGGCGACATGTCACTTCTTCTCTGATGGGCAAAACATTAAGCATCCAGAAGAGGGTGTGGCTACCAAAGCTCGTATTAGCCGTGGACCAGGAGATATCATTCTGCTTGATAGAAGTGCTGATAGTTTCTATCGTTCAGTTTCTCGTGTATTTTACGGTAAAACTGGTCAGTAAGCAGGTCATATATGCTTGATGAACTTCGCGTGCAAAATGTTGCACTTATTGAAGACGCTTCTCTTGCACCCGCCTCAGGTTTAACTGTTTTAACAGGAGAGACAGGTGCTGGTAAAACCGCTCTTTTATCTTCCATTAAGCTCTTAGTAGGAGAGCGTGCGGATGCTTCTGCAGTAAGAGAAGGAACAGACGCTCTTAGGGTTGAGGCACGCTTTTTTACCTCGCCAGAAGATCAAGAGGGAATTGTAGTCTCTAGAAAAGTCTCTGCTGATGGCAGAGGCAGAGTAGAGATTGATGGCCACATGGCATCAGTTAAAGAACTGGCCGGAGGTATTGGAACATCAATTGATCTGTGTGGTCAGCATGAGCATCAAAGGCTGCTTGACGTAAAGAACCATGTCAGCATGTTGGACGCATGGATTGGATCAGATATTCAATCTTGCCAGACAGAGTATGTAGACGCTCTTCATGCTTATCATGCTGCAGTCGCTGAACTTCAACGAGTTATTGAAGTAAGCCAGTCTAGCAATGCAAAGATTGATGAAGCGGCATTTCTTGTTCAAAGAATTGATGAGGTCTCTCCTAAAGAAGGGGAGCTAGAAGACTTAGAAGAGCAACTTCCTCGGTTTGAGCACGCAGAGGCTCTTCTTCAAGCTGCAGGAGGAACACATGAGTTGCTCTCAGGAGATGAGGGCGTTATTGATTCTCTCTCTGATGCAGTTCAGATGCTTCAAAGTGCTGCAACATTTGATGCTACGCTAGGTAATTATGCAGAGTCTCTTTCAAGTGCACTTATAGAGATTGAGGATGTTTCTTCAGAGCTCAGAAGCTATGTTGGATCTCTTGATTTTGATGAAGAAGCACTTGAAGAGATGCAAAGTCGTATGGCTCGTCTCCAGGGTCTTATGAGAACGTATGGCCCTGGCATGAAAGACGTATTTAAAAAATACCAGGTAGCTCAAAATCTTCTTGAGGTTACAAGAGACACAGAAAAGCTTGTCCGTGAGGCACAGGCAGAGGTAGATAGGGCAAAAGAGACTCTTACCGTAAAGGCCCAGGCACTTAAGAAGGTTCGTGTTGCTGCAGCTCCAAAACTTTGTGATGCAGTTATTAAGCAAATGAGTCATCTGCAGATGGGTTCAGCTCAGATTGAATTGAACTTTGAAGATCTTCCTTTTGAGCAGTGGAATAAAGTTGGCTCTACAAAGATTGAGCTTATGTATAAGCCTTCAGCTCAGATGACTGCTCGTCCGCTTAGAAAGATTGCCTCTGGTGGTGAGGTTTCTCGTGTCATGCTCGCATGTAAAGTGGTTCTGGGAGAGTCTGACGTCTGCGATACGCTTGTATTTGATGAGGTTGACGCTGGCGTTGGTGGAGCTACTGCCGTTGCTCTTGCAGAGGTTTTAGCGCAGCTTGCTAAAACACATCAGGTGATTGTGGTAACTCACTTGCCACAGGTTGCTGTTATGGCCTCTAAACAGTATGTAGTCTCAAAGACAGAAGAACATAACGCGATCCCTGTAACTTCTCTTACAGAGGTTTCTGGTACTCAGAGAGAAGAAGAGATTGCACGCATGCTTTCAGGCTCTATAACTGAGGCTTCTTTGGCTCACGCGCATGAGCTGCTGTCAGAAGTCCGCTAGATTTTTCAGAACTACATGGACATAACAATGTATTTGTTTGGAGATTAAATTTCTCGGCTCTATGGGTCTCAAAGCGGAATAATATAAAGACCCGTAGAAATGTAATTGGCTAATCTTACCTACGGGAGTAATCCATGACCAAGCACATATTTGTAACAGGTGGCGTTGTTTCCTCTCTTGGAAAAGGAATCACTGCTGCATCTCTCGGCCGACTTCTTAAGGCTCGTGGCTATAAGGTCATGATGCAAAAAGCTGACCCATATCTCAATGTTGACCCAGGCACTATGAGTCCTTTCCAGCATGGTGAGGTTTTTGTTACTGAGGACGGAAAAGAGACTGACCTTGACCTTGGTCATTATGAGCGCTTTATTGACGAGAATCTTACCAGGGAGTCTAACTTCACCACTGGTCTCATTTATCAGTCTTTGATTCAGCGTGAGCGCGCTGGAGACTTCCTTGGCGGTACAGTTCAGGTAATTCCTCATGTAACTGATGCAATTAAAGCTCGTTTTGCTCGCATTGAAGAGGTTACTAACGCTGATGTAGTCATCACTGAGCTTGGTGGCACCATTGGTGATATTGAGTCTCAGCCTTTTGTTGAGGCAATTCGCCAGTTTAGAAAAGAGCGTGGCGCAAGCAATGTTGCTATTATTCACGTGAGCCTTGTTCCTTATATTGCAGCAGCTCATGAGGTTAAGACTAAGCCTACGCAGCACTCCGTAAAAGAGCTTCGTTCCCTTGGTATTCAGCCAGACTTTATCGTGTGCCGTTCTAGCCATTCTGTGGATGAATCTATTCGCGAGAAAATCGCTAATTTCTGCGATGTTGATGCAGATTGCGTTTTTGAAAACAACGATTTGCCTTCAATTTACGATGTTCCAGCACATCTGGCAGCACAGGGATTTGACAAGAAGGTACTTGAGCGTCTTGGTCTTGAAGTCCGTCCAAGTGATCTTGGCGGCTGGGAAGCATTTACTACTGCTATGCACAAGGCAAATGCGCTTGAAGACGCAACAAGAATTTATGTTGTCGGCAAGTATACGCAACTGCCTGATGCCTACCTTTCTGTTATTGAGGCACTTCACCACTCTGGTATTTTCTATGGCAGGCACGTTGATATCCGCCTGGTGAACGGTGAAGAGCTGACAGAAGAAGACGTAGAGCAGGAGCTTGCTGGCGCAGATGGTATTTTGGTTCCTGGCGGCTTTGGTCTTCGCGGCGTAGAGGGTAAGATGGTTGCTATTCGTCGTGCTCGTGAGCTCAAGATTCCTTACCTTGGCGTTTGCCTTGGTATGCAGATGGCTGTTACTGAGTTTGCTCGTGACGTCTGCGGCATGGAGGGTGCAAATTCAGCAGAGTTTGGTCCAGATACTCCATATCCTGTCATCGATCTTATGCCTGATCAGGAGGATATTACTGACAAGGGCGGCACCATGCGCCTTGGCTCTTATCCTTGCAAGGTTGTTGAGGGAACTCTTGCACACGAGGCATATGGTAACAACTTGGTTTATGAGCGTCATCGTCACCGCTATGAGGTAAGCAACGTATTCCGTAATCAGCTTGTTGAGGCTGGTCTGGTCGTTTCTGGTGTTTCTCCAGATGATCGCCTTGTAGAGATGATTGAGCTTCCAGAGTCTGTTCACCCATGGTTTGTTGCAAGTCAGGCACATCCAGAGTTCAAGAGCCGTCCAACTCATCCTGCACCTTTGTTCCGTGAGTTTGCACGTGCAGCAATCGCTCATCATGAGGGTGTTGACCGTCATGATGTAAACCAGTCTCTCTAAGCAGATTTTTACTAGGGAAGAATACTTATGGACCTCGCTCAGGCGCGTACAGAATTTTTAGCGTACGTTGCTGTTGAGCGAGGTCTTTCTGTAAATACTCTTGATGCCTATACCAGAGATTTAGAGGGTTATTTGCTTTGGCTGAATGGCAAAAAAATTACTTTGCCCAACCAGGTAACTCGCTCAGATGTTGAAGAGTACATAGGCTCTCTTAGAGATTTAGGTATGGCTCCAGCTTCGGTTGAGCGCCACACTGCGGCACTTAGAAACTTCCACAAGTTTATGGCTGTTGAGCAAATTTGTAAGTCATCTCCAGCAGAAGATTTACCTACCGCAGCAAGAATTCAAAGGCTTCCTGATGTTATTTCTCAAGAGAAGGCAGAAGAACTGCTTGATCAGCCGTTTCCTAATTCGCCTCTAGGTATTCGCGATAGAGCCATACTTGAGTTGTTGTATGGATGCGGTCTTCGTGTGTCTGAGCTTTGCGATCTTGAGGTTCGGGGTGTCCTTCTAGAAGATGAACTCTTGCGTGTTTTTGGTAAGGGTTCCAAAGAGCGCATAGTCCCTGTGTTGGGCTCTGCGTATCGTGCGCTTAAAACATATCTTTATGAGGCTCGCTCGCTTTTGCTTAAGCACGGTCAGGTGTCTGAGGTGTTTGTAAACGCCAGAGGTGGACGCATTTCTCGCCAGTCGGTACATAAACTGGTGGCAAATTACGGCAGGGTAGTGGGGATTGAAGGTTTGCATCCTCACACACTGCGCCACAGTTTTGCCACACACCTTCTAGAGGGTGGCGCTGATCTTCGCTCGGTGCAGGAGCTTTTGGGACACGTAGATATTTCAACTACGCAGCTCTATACGCACGTAGATAGGTCGCACATTAGAGACGTGTACCTTGAGGCTCACCCAAGAGCCCACGTTCATGCGGACAAATAATCGCGCTTGACGCAAGTGTTGGACAAGCGTGGGACAAGCGTGGGACAGGTGTGGGGCAAAGTGGTGACTGCGTAAAAGCAAGACGAAGGTTTTGTTTGAGTAACGTGTGATTTTCGCCACGAGTTCACCACAATTTCCTCAAAAATTTTCACTTCATAAAAAATTTAATAAATTGAGTCCAAGACTAAGAAAATCCGTTCTTTTGTAGTTCGGATTTTTTTAAACACTACATATTGTGGTCTTACTCTATCAATTCACATCTACGTTAATCCCCAGCTAGACCATAAGAAAAATACTTGGTGTTGGAAAGTGTTTTCTAGTGTGTGTAAGTGTCGGAATGAGTTATATTTATTCCACGTTCAATCGACGGACTATGCCCAAGCGTTGCCGCGCACACACAACACAAACACAGCCCGCGCGGCAAGGGGCGCCAACGTGAAAGGGGGAGACATGCTTACTGGTCAGTATCAGCGCTCGCTGGACTCCAAGATTCGCGTGACTCTTCCTGCACCTCAGCGCAAGCAGCTTGGCGATGTTGTCATCTTGCTCCGTCGACAGGACGCGCTTTACGGCTACTCACCTGAGGCGTATGAGGCTTGGATTGCAAGTCTGAACCTCAACCCAAGGAACCGCGACGACGTCACAGCACTTCGCATGCTGAACGCAGCAGCAACAACCGTCGACATTGACTCGGCCGGCCGTGTTGCCCTGGGAAAGATTGACGAGTCCGATCCACAGGCTAGGGAGAAGCTCCAGCTTGACCGCGACGTCACCATTGTCGGTAACGGCGACCACTTTGAGATTTGGAACACCAACAAGTGGAACAGCCTCTTCTCGGCAGATGACCGCGTTGCAACGCTCGAGGACCTCATCTTTGGCGCCTAGTGAGGCGAGAAGATCGTGAAGGTAGAAGACGGTAACTTGAAAGTCGAATATCGGCACCAACCAGTAATGCTTGCAGAAGTGCTGCGCGAGCTGGACCCCAAGCCAGGTGAAGTTGTTTGCGACTGCACCTTGGGAGGAGCGGGCCACACCGTAGAGATGGCAAAGCTGATTGCTCCAGACGGTCTTTCCATTGGAATTGACCAGGATGCAATGGCTCATCAAGCAGCAGCTGCTCGCCTGAAGCAAGAAGTACCAAACGCGGAGTTTTTGCCGCTTAAGGGAAACTTTGGCGACCTCGATGAACTTCTCGTCTCTGCAGAAGTCCCCGGAGTTGACTGTTTCCTCTTTGACATTGGTGTTTCTTCTCCTCAGCTTGATATCCCAGAGCGAGGCTTTTCGTACCACGAAGATGCCCCGTTGGATATGCGAATGGACCCGGGCAAACAAACTCCAACTGCACAAGAGGTCATCAACACCTACAACGAAGCCGACCTCGCCCGAATCCTTCGAATTTACGGAGACGAGAAATTTGCCTCACGCATTGCACGACGCATTGTGCAAACGCGAGAAAAGCGTCCCATCCAAACGACGCTTGAGCTTGTTGAGGTAATCAAGGCAGCAATTCCCGCAGCAGCGCGCCGTCACGGCGGACATCCCGCCAGAAAGACGTTCCAAGCACTTCGTATTGAAGTAAACCACGAGCTTGAGGTTTTGGAGCGCGGACTACGCTGTGCAATTGCCTGGGCTAATCCAGGAGGCAGGATTTGCGTTATCTCGTACCACTCGCTTGAAGATCGCATTGTCAAGCACGTGTTCTCCGAGCTGAGTCAAGGTTGTATCTGCCCGCCAGACCTTCCGGTTTGTATGTGCGGTCAAGTGCCGATAGTTGACGTGATTACGCGCAAACCTCTTGTGGCCACTCCAGAAGAGATAGAGCGCAACCCAAGGGCGAGAAGCGCCCTGATGAGGGTAGCGGTTAAACGCGACCCAGAGAAATGAAGTACCCCATAGCACTTGTTGCTTGTTGTTAAGAAGTTTTTGAAGGGATTGAAGTTTAATGGCACGTTACGGATCAGAAGCTGTAGCACGCACAACTCAGTTTGAGCATGAGTACGCTCCTGAACAGAGCACTCGCACATCTTTTGAGGTTGTCCCTGGTGGCGGCCTTGATGCTGATGCTCGCCGTGGCGTAAGCAGCCAGTTCATCCAGCGTGTCAAGCTTATTGCTGTTGCTGCAGCACTCTTCCTGACACTTGGTGTTGTCCGTATTGGTATCTCCACCGCTACGGTTTCAACTCTTCAGGCTAACAACGTCATCAGAAATGAAATGCGCGCAACAACTGCAACTAACGATTCCCTGCGCGTTTCTCGCTCTCTGCTTGCAAGCACTACACGCATTGAGCGCATTGCTACTCAGAATTACGGCATGACTCTTGAGACAAATCGCCCTGTTGTAGATGTAAACAACAACGCTTAGGCGTAAAATATACGTTGTGAGTACGCAGAATCGACATACTCGCGCATCGCGCAGAAAAACTCCTGAGGCCTCGTACGACGAGGCCTCTCGTGTGCATTTTCGTGGTCATCGTGGTAGCAGCGGTGGCTCGGATGGTGTTGGCCCTGAAGGTAGACTCCGTCGCGTAGCAGCTGCTATGGCCATTATGGTGGCAATTGTTGTTCTTAGGCTTGCTTGGCTGCAAATCTTTACGGCAGCAGATCTTGCAAAGGGCGCCGAGAATAACCGCACCAACGACATTGTCTTGCACGCTCGTCGCGGCACCATTTACGACCGCAACGGCAATGTCTTAGCCATGAGCGTTGACTGCAAAGACATCTACGCCAATCCCTCAGAAATCAAAGACGCCAGCACCGTGGCTCAGGTTTTCGCCTCGCTTCTAGGCGGAAGTCCTTCAGACTATCTTGGGGATCTGCAGCAAGACACTACCTTTGTCTACGTTCGTCGTCGTGTTGACACGGACACCGCTTCCAAGATTGAAAAAGCACTTGACGAGAAAAACCTCAAAGGCGTCTATTTTGTTAATAACACCAAGCGTGTCTATCCATACGGCAACGTTGGCGTTCAGATTCTAGGCTTTGTAAACGCTGATAATGAGGGTGCTTCTGGCCTGGAGTATTACTACAACGATATCCTTGCGGGCACTAACGGCCACATGATTGTAGAGACCGGCGCTGGTGGTACACCAATTGCAGGTGGCACCTCCAATATCACTGAGGCACAAAACGGCCAGGATATTGTTCTTTCCATTGATATTGAGCTGCAGAAGAAGGCAGAAGAGCAGCTGACTGCTGCAGTAAAAGACATTGAGGCCCAGCAGGGTGGCTCAATCATGGCTATGAATCCTCGTACCGGAGAGATTTATGCCGCAGCTTCATACCCTCTGCCAGATTTTAAGAGCGATAACGGCGTTGACTACGAATCCCTCAACCTCAAGCTTGTCTCAAGTATCTATGAGCCAGGCTCCGTATTTAAGGTAATTACTACCTCAATTGGTATAGATGACAATCTCTTTGGTCCAAATTCAACCTTCAATATCCCAACCGAGCTCAAAGTTGGCGATAACAAGGTTACCGACGATGACTGGCGTACCAGCGCCATGGACATGAGCGTAAGAGAGATGCTCAGACGTTCCTCAAACGTTGGTATGGCCTTCCTCGAGACACAGCTCATAGGTGATGAGCGCTTTGCAGCAGGAATTGATAAGTTTGGTATAGGTCACACCACAGGCATTGACTTCCCTGGTGAGGCCACAGGAATTGTCCGCTCTCTGGACGAATATGAAGGCCCAACTGGTGGAAACATGGCGTTTGGTCAGGGTCTTGCAATCCCATTTATCCAGGTCATTCGCGCATATACCGCTGTTGCTAATAAGGGAACTATGGTGACTCCGCACTTTATGGTTTCTAAGGGCGGTCAAGAGGTTACCTGGCCTACTAAAGACGTTATTTCCGCTTCCACAGCTTCGGCCGAGCTTGACATGATGACTACCGTTGTCAAAGAGGGTACCGGTGTTCGTGCAGGTATCTATGGCTATACCGTTGCTGGTAAAACAGGTACGGGCCAGCAGGTTGTGGAAGAAACCGGCTCGTACGGCGAGAATTCCGGTTTTGTTGCTTCCTTCTGCGGTATCGTGAATCCATCAGAATCTGATTTGATGGTTTACGTTGGACTTAACGATACCCACCAGCTTGCGTCGCAGTCTGCTGCTGTGGTCTTCTCGCAATTTGCAAAAGACGCAGCTACACGCCTTAATATTCAACCAATCAATAACTAGGAGAGCTCATGGTTAAGCTTTCGGTTGAACAGATAGTCGCAGCTACAAATGCACGACTGCTCCACCGCGGAACCCGCGAGGTTGCGCGCGCGGCCGTCATCGACTCTCGCGAGGTCCAGGAAGGCTCGCTCTTCGTGGCCTTTGCTGGCGAGAAGGTCAATGGAAACTCCTATCTTTTATCTGCTGCTCAGGCGGGCGCTGCTGTTGTAGTGGCATCTGAGCCTGTAGCAGACAATCTGCTCGACAACCTGGCCGCCACAGGAGTCAGCGTTCTTGAAACCGCTGACGATGACTGTGAGGCATTTCTGCTAGCTCTTGCTGCTGCTTGGCGAGAAGCCCATCCAAACTGGCTGGTTGTGGGCGTAACCGGATCGGTCGGTAAAACTACTACCAAAGAAATGCTTCGTCGCGGCATTGGTGCTACCCGTCGTGTTCACGCCACCGCTGGCAATCACAACAACCTCATTGGCCTGCCACTTACGGTACTTTCTACTCCAGAGGATACCGAGGTACTTGTTCTTGAGCTGGGCATGAATCACGCCGGCGAGATTACCAGGCTTGCCTCTGTTGCCCGTCCAACAGTGGCGGTCATTACCAACGTTGGTACCAGCCACATTGGTCTTCTCGGCAGCAGAGAAAACATTGCGCGCGCCAAGGCAGAGATTGTCTCGGGCATGCGTGCATTTGGCTCAATTGAACCTACGCTTATTCAGGCTTCGGCGGGGGACTACACCAAGTTCATTGCAGATGAGTTTGCTCGCCCTGCTCGCGTTGTTTGCAAGACAGTGGGCGCCACAGAAGCTGACGTCATGAGCGCACAGCAGGTCACTCTTGACGAGGAGGGCCTTCCAACTGCCACTATTGTTGCTGCATCCGGCTGGTCACGCACGGTAACCCTTGAGGTACCTGGGCGCGTTGTTGTCGACGACCTTCTTTTGGCACTTGAGGCTATAGAGACGCTTGGTCTTGACCTTGACGCAGCTGCAGAGGCTATTGAGCAGATGCCTGCCACTCGTATGCGTCTTTCGGTACTTGACGCAACCTGTGGTGCCAAGATTATTGACGATTCATATAATGCAAGTCCTAACTCAACAGCTGCAGCGCTTGACGTTTTGATGCAGATGCCTGCAGAGGGTCGCCGCATTGCTCTTATCGGAGAGATTGGCGAGCTTGGTCCAGAGGAGAAGCGCCTTCACGGTTATGTGGGCGCCTATATTGCTGCTAAGAACCCAGACCTCGTTGCCTTTGTAGGCACGGGAGCCGCGCGTGAAATGGTTGAAGCCGCACGCGTCATGGGTTTCTCGGAAGATAAAATTGAACAGTTCAGCGATGTCAACGAAGCACTTACCGTGCTCGGACCAGTACTTGCGCAAGGAGACGTTCTTCTCGCCAAGGCATCGAGGTCTGCCCAGCTTGATATTTTTGTAAAAGGAGTTACTGAGTAATGTTTTTCCAGACTATTTACCCAACATACCAGGTGTTTGTGGCGCTTGGTGTCTCCTGCATCATCACGTTGATCTTAATGCCACTCTTTATCAAACTGATGAAGAAAGAGGGAGTAGGACAGCAGGTTCGCGCTGACGGCCCTCAGCAACACCTGGTCAAGCAGGGTACTCCTACTATGGGTGGCGTCGTTATGCTGGTAAGCATTGTGCTTACCTGTATTGCGCTTGCTCAGTGGAACACCGACCTCATTCTTGCTATGGCAGCTATGCTGCTCACAGGCTCGCTTGGTCTTCTGGACGATATTGAGTCTGTTGCCCACGGTAGAAGCCTTGGTCTTACCGCATCTCAGAAGATGGCTGGACTCATTACTATCTCTGTGGCATTTTGCCTGGCAGCAGTCAACATTTGGGGCATTACGCCCATTATTGCGTTCCCTGGTGGCCTTGATATCAACCTGGGAATCCTTACTACCACCGTCAATTTAGGCGGAAATATTATTTCTATCCCTTGGCTGTATCTCTTCTTTGTCTTTTTGCTCATGGCTGGCCTCTCCAACGCTGTTAACCTGACCGACGGCCTTGATGGCCTGGCTGGTGGCTGCGTTATGGTTGTCATGATTTTTATGGCTGCAGTAGCTTTCCGCTATGGCGAGAGTAGCCTTGCTGTTTTTGCCGCATCTATCGCAGGCGCTTGTATTGGTTTTTTGTGGTTTAACAGCTATCCTGCAAGCATTTTTATGGGAGACACCGGCTCTCTTGCCTGGGGTGCTGCCTTTGCGGCCCTGGCCGTTCTTACCAAGACCGAGGTAGTTTCCCTGGTCATGGGCGGTCTTTTTATCATCGAGGCACTGTCCGTTATCATTCAGGTTGTCAGCTACAAGGCAACTAAAAAGCGCGTATTCTTGATGGCTCCACTGCATCATCACTTTGAGAAACTTGGCTGGAACGAGACAAAAGTAGTCTTTAGATTCTGGATTATTTCCGGCGCATTTGCCGCTCTGGGCTTTGCTCTGTACTTCCAGCTTCACTAAAGATATTGCTCTTAGAAAGGATCGCTTGCGTGTCGCTTCTAGAAACACTTGGAAATGTATGTGTTCTTGGTTTTGGTAAGACCGGCGTCTCTGTCTGCATGTATTTGCTGCAGCAGCCAGAGGGTCGTGTGTCTTCCGTAACTCTTGTAGGCGGCGCAGAGGCTACTGTTGGCGAGAAGATCCAAGAGCTTGCAGACTCAGGCGTACAGGTACAATGCGGCTCCGATCAGGTTAAGGGTACCTTTGACCTGACTATTGCATCTCCTGGTATTCCAGACACCTCTGAGCTGTTCTTAAGTGCAAAGGTAGCTTCTCAGCAGATTATGGGCGAGCCAGAGTTTGCCTATCAAGAGAGTCCTTCACAGTGGATTGGTATTACCGGTACAAACGGTAAAACTACTACCACAAGTTTGACCACGTCTATTCTGCAGTATGCAGGCCTTGATGCAAGCGCTGTTGGCAATATCGGATTAACTATTACGGACCAACTTGCAGAGAGAAAACCTAAGAGCTGGTTTGTAGCAGAGCTTTCAAGCTTCCAGCTTGCTACTACTCAAAAATTGCATCCTCACGTTGCGATGCTTTTAAACATTACGCCGGATCATCTTGAGTGGCATGGTTCACTCGAGGCGTATGCAGCAGCTAAAGAGAAGATTTTTGCCAACCTTGATGCAAATGACCTGGCAATTGTTTCTGACTTGGATGAGTTTTGTCAGGACGCGTCTTCTCGCCTTGAGGCACGCGGCATTACCGTATGCCATCTTGCTCAGACAGATCCCGGTACGCAAAACGCCGCTTTTGTACGCAATGGAGCGCTGGTAGTCAGGCTATCTGGTAAAGAGATGGAGCTTGTAGCAGCGGATGCACTCCACATTAGGGGAGCACACAATGCACTCAACGCTCTTGCTGCAGCTGCATGTGGCTTATTCCTGGGACTTGATATTGTTTCTATTAGGCATGCCCTGTTGGACTTTATGCCGCTTGAGCACAGAATTGAGCCAGTTGATACGGTTAATGGTGTTTTGTACGTTAACGATTCCAAAGCAACAAACACTGATTCAGTTGAAAAATCATTAACTTCGTTCCCAGGTAAAGACGTTATTTTGCTACTTGGTGGTCACGATAAGGGCACAGAGCTTGATGAGTTTGCTCAGAAGGTATCCGCTACCTGTGCATACGCAATCTGCTTTGGAGAGGCAGGTCCTCGCTTTGCAGAGGCGCTTCGCCGCGTTTCTGGCAGCCATGCAGAAGTGGTAGAAGAGCCTCATATGCATGAAGCTTTTGACCGTGCGGTAGAGCTTGCTCGTCCAGGTTCTGTAGTGCTTCTCTCACCAGCTTGTTCCTCATTTGACGAGTTTACAGGCATGGCTCAGCGTGGTCGTGTCTTTAAACAGCTGGTGGCAGATCTTGCTCAAAAAGAGAGTGGTCGATAATGGCTACCAGCAGAAACAGAACAGGGGGGCGCGCGCAGCAACCACGTACTTCTCGCCAGAAATCTTCCGAGGGCTCGCAGGCCAAAGGCCGCTTTGGTGCTATTCCAGAGCGTTTTATGCAGCCTCGTCTGGTGCTTCTGGTATCAACGGCTATTCTGGTGTGCTTTGGCCTGGTAATGATTTATTCCGCATCCTCGATTTCTGCAATGACTTCTGAGGACATGGGCTATAACCCCTTCTACTACGTGCAGCGTCAGCTTGGCTTTGCTGCGGCAGGAGTTGCGTTAGCGTTTATTGTTTCTCGCATTGACTACCGTGCAGTAGTAAGAAACTTCCAGGTACCTATCTGGATTGTGACCATTGGAATGCTAGCAATTATTTTTACTCCTATTGCTGGCGCTGATGCATATGGTGCAACCCGTTGGATTTCAGTTGGACCGTTTTCTTTCCAGCCGTCTGAGTTTGCAAAGATTACCATCTTAATTTCTGTCTCGTATTTGGCTCAGCAGTACTTTATTGATCAGACCATAGATCAGATGGAGTTCTTTAAAAAGTTTGCTTTTGCCGCAGTCGTTCCGCTTGCGTTAATTTTGGCTCAGCCAGATAAGGGTTCCACGCTGATTATTGTGGGAACGCTTCTGGTCATTGGCTATCTTTCTGACTTTGATCGAAGAGTTCTGGTAACTATTGCTGTTGTGGGTTTTATTGGCTTTGCCTTCTTATCTCTTAAAGATGATTATTCTCGTGCTCGCGTTGTTACTATGCTCAACCCTTGGGCTGATTATTACGGTGCAGGTTATCAGCTTGCACAGGGCTTTTATGCTTTTGGCTCTGGTGGTATTTTTGGTGTTGGCTTTGGTTTTTCTCGCCAGAAATATTCCTATCTTCCTATGGCTCACAATGACTTTATTTTTGCGGTCATTGGAGAAGAGCTGGGCTTTATTGGCGTTTTAGGTCTTTTGGCTGTATTTGGCGCACTGGTATGGGCAGGCTTTAAGATTGCTCGCTATGCACCAGATTTGACCGGTAGGCTTATTGCTGCAGGTTGTACCTCTATGTTTATCATCCAGGCCTTTGTTAACATTGGTGGTGTTTTGGGCCTTTTGCCTCTTTCTGGTAAGCCTCTGCCGTTTATCTCATACGGCGGTTCAACCATCATGTCTAGTATCTTGATGGTTGGTCTTTTGATGTCTGTTTCAAGGCAGTCAAGGCTTCCAGAGACCGAGTACGATAGACAGCGCGCTTCTTGGAGCATAGCTGAAGAGCAGGATACCTTTGATGCTCCAGGTTTTGCTGGTCTTACCATGGTTGACGGTGGGGTAGGAGTAGGCACGCCACTCCCACGTTCTTCTCGCCCTAAGAGCAGCGCACAAAGCTCCGCGCGCCCATCACGAGGCGTTTTGCGCTCAAGAGATGACGACGCCCCTCAAGGTCGCATTACGACAGATGCCTCCGGAAGGCGCAGAATTGATTTGGGACCTTCTGCATCGGACAGGCTTCGTGGAAACAACAGGGCTCGCCGATAGCTGATTTCTAGGAGATGGATTGCATGGCAGAACAGAAGAAACTCTCTGTTGCAATTGCTGCAGGTGGAACCGCTGGTCACATTAACCCAGCTCTGGCTCTAGCTGAGGAGCTTCGTGAGCGCGGCCACCAGGTTACGTTTTACGGTCAGCCCAACAAGCTTGAAGGTACGCTGGTACCTGAGGCAGGATTTGAGCTGGTATCTATCCATGTAAATGGCTTTGATCGCAGACGTCCTTGGACGCTCATAAGTGCGGCATACAATCTTGAGCGCGCAAAGATGCAGCTGCACAAGCGCTTTAAAGAGCATGGTGCCCCCGATGTTGCTATTGGCTTTGGTGCCTACGTAGAGCTGCCTTTGCTTCAGCTTTGTGCAAAGCTACACATCCCCTATTTGATTCACGAACAGAACTCAGTAACCGGTCTTGCTAACCGTGTATCTGCTGGTAAAGCATCTAAGGTGTGCATTGCGTTCCCAGAGGCTCGTAAGGCTTTTGAGGGTCACGTAAAGGCTCAAGACACCATTGTGGTTACCGGTAATCCTGTACGTAAGAGTGTTCTTTCTGCTGACAGAGCCGCCTCGAGGCAGGAGTTGGGTATTGCAGACAACCAGACATTGCTGCTCATCTTTGGCGGTAGTTTGGGCGCTCGTAGTATCAACGAGACGTTTGCTGCGCTTAAGCAGGAGCTTCTTGCCCGTCCTAACCTGCGCATCATCCAGTCAACAGGTCAGAAGCTCTACGACGAGGTTGTCTCGCTTATGAAGCTTTCTGACGAGGAGGCTGCTCGCTGGGAGGTTAAGCCCTACATTTCCAACATGGGTGCCACCCTTGCTGCGGCTGACCTGGTGGTTTCTCGATCCGGAGCATCTTCTGTAGCCGAGATTGCAGCGCTTGAGCTCCCCAGCATTTTGGTGCCGTACCCTCTGGCAACAGCAGATCATCAGACTACTAACGCACACCTGTTGTCGGACGCGGGAGCAGCTATTCTGGTGCCAGATAACCAGGTGGGCACCACGACCTTCTCGACAGCTCTGTTTGAGCTGGTAGATAACGCGGACCAGCGCAAAAAGCTTTCCGAGGCAGCCGCTACACTTGACCAGCGCAGTGCCGCATCTCTTGTGGCTGACGCTGTGGAAAGTGCCGTTTGTGGCGCATAAAACATTCGGTTTTGCGTTAGAGTAAACATGTCTTGGAATGTCCAAGACTCAAACGATAACAATACTTGGAAAGGCTCTCTTATGGCAGATTCCATGGGCGAGAAGACCATCTCGCGTGCACATTTTATTGGAATTGGTGGCGCAGGTATGAGCGGAATTGCGCTTGTTCTGCACGAGCGCGGCTGCACCGTTACCGGCTCCGATCTAAAGAGCTCGCATTATGTTAGAGAGCTTGAAGATGCAGGTATTCAGGTAAGCATCGGCCACACCGCAGCCACTATTGACGCTGTGATGCCTGATGTCATTGTTACCTCTACCGCAATCCCAGAGACAAACCCAGAGGTCATTCGCGCACGTGAGCTTTCCATTCCTATTTGGCCTCGCGCTAAGATGCTCTCGTATTTGTCGCGCGGCCGCAAGACCATTGCTGTTGCGGGCACTCACGGCAAGACCACCACATCTTCTATGGTTGCTACCATGCTGGACAAGCTTGGCGCTGATCCATCATTTTTGATAGGTGGCGTTGTTGAGGGCTACGACACCAACGGTAAAAACGGTAATGGCCAGTATTTTGTCTGCGAAGCGGACGAGTCTGACGGTTCGTTTATGTTCCTTAACCCTAACGTGGTTGTTGTCACCAATATTGAGGCAGATCACCTTGACCACTACGGCTCTCTAGAGAATATCGAGAAGACCTTCTGTGAGTTTATGAGCTTGCTTGATAAGGAAGAAACTGTTGTTATCAACGGCGATAATCCTCATTACGTTGAACTTGCTCAGTCAACTGGTAGGCACGTAGTAACCTACGGCTTTGATTCAAGCTGCGATTTTGTTTGCACACAGGAGGAGAGAAAAGCTGGTATTGAGAATCCTCTTACCATCAAGACTCCTTCTGGTCAGACTATCTCTGTGGTACTTCCAGCTAATCCTGGTAAGCACAATGTTGCAAACGCAACCGCTGCAATTGCTGTTGCTGATGCTCTTGGCTTTGATCTTGACCAGGCCGCAGCAGCGCTTTCCCAGTTCAAGGGCGCACGCCGTCGCTTTACGCACGTAGGCGACATCAACGGTATTACCGTCGTAGACGATTACGGCCATCATCCAACCGAGATTGCAGCAACCATGTCTGCAGCTCTTCCTCTTGGCTTTAAGCGTGTTGTTGTTGTTTTCCAGCCACATCGCTATAGCAGAACACAGGACTTGGCAGATTCGTTTGCTCACGCATTTGACGGCATTGACGTGTTGCGCGTCATGGATGTCTTCTCCGCAGGTGAGCTTCCTATTCCAGGTGTCTCAGGCAAGACCGTCTCTTTAAGAGTTCAGGCTGCCAATACTGTTCCTGACGTGCGCTATATCCCTTCTCGCCGCGATCTTATCGCCGACCTTCTTGATACGGTTCAGCCAGGAGATTTGCTGATTACTCAGGGCGCAGGAGACGTCACTCAGATTGGTCCAATGTTTATCCGCGCACTCAAAGAGCGTCTTCAGAGCAACTAGGGCCTTTGCTGTGAGCTTGTTTAACGCCTATGTAAGCCTTTCTGGGGCCCTTGATGCAACAATCAAGCAAGATGAGCCGCTGAGCCACCATACCTCCTTTAGGATTGGTGGTAAGGCGTCGCTTTTTGCTGCTGTTCACAGCCATGCGGCGTTGGTGCGTGTGCTTGAGGTGCTTGCAGCTAATAAAGTTGATTGGGTGCTTTTGGGTAAAGGTTCAAACATCCTTGTCTCTGATAAGGGCTACAACGGCTGCGTTATTGTGCTTGACGATGAGCTTTCTACCATTTCAGTTGGCGAGAATAACCTCATTACTGCAGGTGCAGGTGCACTTACGGCACGCGTTTGCAATGAGGCTATGAAAGCAGGTCTTTCTGGCCTTGAAATGTGTGCTGGTATCCCCGGAACTATCGGCGGCGCTCTTTCGATGAATGCAGGTACCAGGCATGATTGGATTGGTAAAGCCGTCCGTGATTGCGTGGTACTTAAGCCTGGTAAGGGTCTTATACGCTACGATGCCTCCGAGATTGAATGGGGTTATCGCTATACCACGTTTGCTCCAGATGAGATCATTCTTGAGGCAACGTTTGCGCTGACAGCATCTAATCGTCCTAAAGTTGCTCTTGGCATGGATACACTCTTGCAGCGTAGAAGAAATACTCAGCCAACTGGTCAGCTTTGCTGCGGTTCTGTTTTTAAGAATCCAGGTAGTAGGTCTGCTGGTGCACTTATTGAAGAGTGTGGTCTTAAGGGAGCTACTGAGGGCGGCGCACAAATTTCTGATGTTCATGCCAACTTTATTGTGAATACCGGTAACGCCACCGCCTCAGATGTCATTGCACTTATGCGCAGAGCACACGATGCGGTCCAAGAAAAGTTTGATATTGATCTTCAGCCAGAGGTTAAACTTCTGGGTTTTGGGGCATAGGGAAGATATGGCAGAAGATACTTCAAAGCAAACAACACGCCGTAAGGGCACAAAAAGGGAGCCTTTATCGTCTGGTGCTGCTCAGACGGCAGGGGCTACTAAGCCTTCTTTTATGAGCAAGGCGTTTAAGCCTAAGCCAAAGGTTGAGGCTACAGCTTCTGACGCCAAGCCTTCTGCTAAAAAGATTTCTACTAAAAAGCCAAATAACGCTACAAAAACTGCAGCTCAAGCTCGAGCTGAGCGCATTAAACACAGCAGAAAGGTATCGTTTAAGGCAGTACGCACGGCCTTTATCGTTTTGCTTAGCCTTGCCCTTCTCGCTGGCATTGCTTTTCTCGTCCTACGTTCTTCCTCAGTCTTTGCTATTACCAACATTCAGGTAGAGCCAACAGAGCACGTCTCAAACGAGCAAATTCAAAAGCTCATTGCAGTAGAAGAGGGAACAACGCTGCTTAATATGGATGAATCCCTTATTACCCAAGAACTACAGAAGGATCCTTGGGTAGCTTCTGCAACGTACGAGAGGCAGTTCCCCAATACGCTGCGCATTACTATCACAGAGCGTAAGGTCACAGCTATAGTGGCGCTTTCTTCTGGTCCCGTTGCATGGTATTTGGGCGAGAATAACGTCTGGCTAGAGGCAGATCAGCTCAACGTACCAGAAGGAAAAACTACCGCTACCGTTGCGCTTGAGAAGGCAACCTCAGAAGGTGAGCTACTGATTACCGATGTTCCTGCAACAGTTTCTCCTGTAGCAGGCACCACAGCAACAGACGCAGAAATTCAAGCGGTTATGCAGTATCAGTCTACGTTCTCATCAGAGCTTACTTCGCAAATTGTGAGTTACTCAGCAAGTAGCGTTGATGCTATTTCTGTCACCCTAACCAATGGTGTACAGGTTGCCCTAGGCTCTCCAACACAGATTGCTGACAAAGAAAAAGTGATTCTGGCAATGCTTAAGCAGTTCCCAGGAGAGCTTACGTACTTGAACGTAAGAACACCTGCAAGCCCAACCTATAGGCGAGTTTCTACCGGAAATGTTCAGTCTGGTTCTGGTGTTTCGTAGGTAAACGCGCAGACAATGCGCGCCGTTAGGGAATAGTTTCCTACCGTTTACCAGGTTTCTTCACAATTTCTACATATTATTTGACTTGTATGGGTCAGTTGTGCAAATATACCCCGCTTTGCATGAAGCGTAAGCCTTAACTTGAGGTTTAGGGTTTTATACAGCGGTTCTGCGAGCGCATAAACGTAGCCTAAGCGCAGTCGCGCTCCGGGACAAACGGGCACAAGCGTGCCTCAAGGAGGAAGACATGATTAAGGACACCGATACCCTTAACAACTATCTTGCTGTTATCAAGGTTGTTGGCGTTGGTGGCGGCGGAACTAACGCTGTCAACCGCATGATTGAAGAAGGCATCCGTGGCGTTGAGTTCGTTGCTGTAAACACCGATGCACAGGCTCTTGCAATCTCCGATGCTGACATTAAGGTTCACATCGGTACTGACATCACCAAGGGTCTTGGTGCTGGCGCTAACCCTGAGGTTGGTAAAGAGGCAGCAGAGGATAGCCGCGACGAGATTAAGGCTGCACTTGCTGGCGCTGATATGGTCTTCATTACTGCTGGCGAGGGTGGCGGTACTGGTACCGGCGCTGCTCCAGTTGTTGCTGATATTGCAAAGAATGACGTTGGCGCACTGACCGTTGGCGTTGTTACTAAACCATTCTCCTTCGAGGGCCGTCGTCGTTATGGTTCTGCAGCTGACGGTATCAAGACTCTTTCCGAGAATGTTGATACGCTCATTGTTATTCCAAACGATCGTCTGCTTGATCTTTCTGAGAAGAAGACCACTATGCTTGAGGCATTCCGCATGGCTGACGATGTTCTATGCCAGGGAACCCAGGGTATTACCGACCTCATCACTGTTCCTGGCCTGATCAACCTCGACTTTGCAGACGTCTGCACCATCATGAAGGGCGCAGGTAGCGCAATGATGGGCATTGGTATTGCTGCTGGTGATAACCGCGCTGCTGATGCTGCAACTGAGGCAATTTCTAGCCGCCTGCTTGAGAGCTCCATCGAGGGTGCAACCCGCGTTCTTCTCTCCATTGCTGGTAACAAAGACCTTGGTATTCAGGAGATTAACGAGGCAGCTGACCTGGTTGCTAAGAACGTTGATCCTGATGCAAACATCATCTTTGGTACTGTTGTTGATGAGTCCCTGGGCGATCAGGTTCGCGTAACCGTTATTGCAACTGGTTTCAATGACTCTAACGTTCAGCAGCAGCTTCCAACTCTGAACACTCAGAGTACCACCCGTCCAAGTCGTCCTGTTCAGCCACAGCCAACTCGTCCTGTAGCTGCTCAGCCACAGCCTGCTCGCACCAACAACTCTTCTAATGAGAAAGAGTTTGATATTCCAGACTTCCTTAAGCGTAGCCGCATCTAAACATGTGCGCGCTGAATAGACAGTGCTTACACGGCGTGACCCTGCTCATGGATCCTGAGGTTCCATGCGGGGTCACGCTCGCATTTACTGAGCGTACTGGCGGTTTTTCAGAAGGGGAGTTTAGTTCCCTCAATCTAGGCAGTAGGTGTGGAGACAATCTGCAACAGGTGCAAAAGAACCGCCAGCTGGTCTTAGAGGCTCTTGGAGCTGGCAAGCTTTTCTCGCAACTGCTTATTCCTCATCAGGTGCACGGAAGCAAGGTAGTTTGTCTGACTTCCAATACATCAGAGGCTTTTGAACAGGCTCAAGCTGAGGCAGAAGCTGGTGCAGACGCCATAGTATGTACGGTTCAAAATACGCCTGTGATGTTGGCGTTTGCCGATTGTGTGCCCGTAATTCTTGTAGCTCCCGGCGGATTTGCGGTGGCGCATTCTGGCTGGAAAGGCACAATTGCCCGCATTTCTGCGCGCGCAACCGAGGCGCTTTGCCAGGCAACTGGCGCCAAGTCTTCTGAGGTCAAAGCCTATATTGGTCCGCACATTGGCGGCGCTGACTACGAGGTTTCTCCTGAGCTCATTCAGATGTTCTCACAAGAGTTTGGTCCCGGCGTTGTAGACCGTGCATCTGGCGAGAGGTACTTAGATCTTGGATATGCCGTCAGAGCCGCACTGGTAGATGCTGGTGTACGCGCGTCTGCTATTGAAGAGGTTACTGACTCGACCGCCTCTACAACTGAGCGGTTCTTCTCGTACCGAGCAGAGCATGGCAAGTGCGGAAGACACGCGGCTGTTGCTTACATGGCGTCAAAGTAGGGTAGAAGACGTTTAGCGCTATCGGAGAAGGTGTTTAGGTCTACGACAAAAGTCGTTAAACGTTACGTAAGATATTGATGTATTCACCGCAAGAGATGATGGCTATGGCGTACGATTCAGACGAATATCTTGAGTTTATAAAGGCTCGTAGAGCTCAGATTGAGTCACTTGTGGCGGATGCTGCAAAAAAGTCCGGCAGAAGCGCCTCTGAGATTGAAATTGTAGCTGTCTCCAAAACCGTTCCTGTTGAGGCTGTCCTTGCAGCTTATAAGGCAGGCTATAGGGTTTTTGGCGAGAATCGCCCACAAGAGCTGACACATAAACTGACGTGTTTATCTGAGGCTCCTTTTGCGTCTGAGATATCTTTTGACATGATTGGTAATCTTCAGAAGAACAAGATTAACCAGGTAGTTGGCAAGGTTCGCTACATTCATTCAATTTCTTCCGAGCACCTTGCAGAGGCGGTTTCAAAGCGTGCTGAGGTGAAGGGTACTGAGGAGTCTGTTCTCCTTGAGGTAAACGTCTCCGCTGAAGCCTCAAAATCGGGTTTCTCGCCAGAAGAAGTGTCAGAGTCTATTCAAAAGATTGTTGAGCTTCCTCACATTTCTGTTGTAGGTCTGATGACTATGGCACCAAAAGATGATTCAGAGCGCGCAAAGAGAACATTCTCAGGACTTCGAGAATTGCGTGATTGCTTGAGCCAACAAGTTGGTTTGAAGTTAGATGTTCTTTCTTGTGGCATGAGTGATGACTTTACGTATGCCATTGAAGAGGGTTCTACTACTATTCGCCTGGGTCGAGTATTGTTTGACCCAGCCTATACGTTGAGTGGGCACTAAAATAGTTGCAAGTTTTTGATACAGTAGTAAGAAGTTACGTGCGTTACAGAAAGGCACAATGATGAGCATTCTTGATACGCTAAGAGCAAAGCTTCGTGGTGGTCAGGACGATGAGTACTACGATGATGAGTATTATGGCGACGAAGGCTATGACGAGGTAGACGGAGCTTCTCCACGTTCGTACGATGATCGTGCACAGCAAGGCGCTTCCAACAGACTACTGGGCAATCCATCCAGACCAGAGGCAGAGAGCGTTTCTGTGTATACGCGCTCTGGCAAGCCAATCAGCACTAATCCAGCCGCTTCTTACAATCCTCAGCAGGATATGCGTTCGCGCGCTTCTGCGTATGCATCTCGTCAGGAGCCTTCCGGATACACTCCTTCTTACGAGCATACTGTGAGCCCAAATCTGCCAACTCCTGGTGATATTGGTCTTCGTCCTGTGAGCCGTACAAGCTATTCCGGACAGCTGCCACCATACGTTCTTCGTCCTGTTTCTTATGATGATGTTCAGTCGGTAGTTCGTCGTGTTCGTACTGGTCAGCCAGTTGTCCTTATCTTTAAAAACACCAACATTGAGGTTGCTAAGAGAATTTTGGACTTCAGTTTTGGCCTTTCTTATGGACTTGACGGCGCTGTTGAAGAAGTTGCTGACCGCGTTTTTGTTGTACTTCCTCATGGCATCTCTTTGACGCAGGCTGATCTTGATAAGCTTGCTGATGAGGGCGAGATTACCAGGTAACTGGAGGTTTTTGTGTTTTCGTATTATGTCTTGAACTCGCTCTATACTTTGTTGAGGATTTACAGCTTCTGCATTGTGGTATGGTGCCTGTCCTCTTGGATTACCGTTTCAAATGATTCGGTTAAGAACATTCTTGAGGCAATTGGCAAAATTGTTGAGCCATACCTCAGTGTGTTTAGGAACGTAATTCCTCCAATTTCTGGCGTTGATCTCTCACCGATTGTTGCACTTTTTGTGCTTAATCTTGTGGGACGTTTTGCCATTTCGACGCTGGGCTTTATACTAATATAGAAACTAGTTTGTCTTTGAATACAAACTGAGTAGTTATGATGTGTGGTACGTCTACTCGCAGACTGAAAGGGAACAAAGATGGCAATCACACCAGCAGACATCGAGCAGCAGACATTCTCTCCTGCTGAGACCGGCTACAATCCAGAGGAAGTTGACGCATTTCTTGAGCAACTCGCTTCTGAGGTTGATGCAATGCTTCAAAAGATCGCTGACCTTAAGGGCCGTCTGACCAGCACTGAGCAGCAGCTTGCTGCAGCACAGGCACAGGTTGCAAACCTTGAGGAGAACGCAAGCGTTCCTTCTGTTGAGGAGACAAACGCTGCAGCTATTGCTGCATCTGAGCACCAGATTTCTCAGGTCCTCATTGTTGCTCAGCAGAGCGCAGATAAGCTTGTTGCAGACGCTCGTGCAAACGCAGAGCGCATTCGCAACGAGGCAGATCAGAAGGCTCGTGAGGTTATCCGTCAGGCTCTTGCAGAGAAGCAGACTGAGCTTGATGAGATTGATCGCCTCAAGCAGTCCCGTGAGGACTTCCGCGCTGAGTACCGTAAGCTCCTCCAGCACTTCTTGGATGACGCAGACTCTGTCTTCCCAGAGACTGTTCTTACCAACAATGCTCCAACTGGTTCCCAGAATGCTGCTCAGCCTGCAGCTCAGCAGACTCAGATTTCTGCACCTGCACCTGCAGCTGGTGACTTCAACGACCTTGACTAAGTCTTAGGCCATTACCTTTGTACTGATAAGCGCTCAGCTCTGCTGGGCGCTTATTTGTTATCAGTCGTCTTAAGCGGCAGCTTTATAACCCAGAAGTAAGCTCTTTGCAGAATGTTTGCTTTTGTTCTATATGATGCACATCCTTTCTGTTTTCTCGTCCCTGATAGCGAATAGGTACGCCTTGGCTACGCGCAGCTTCTGCATTTGTGCTTGCAGTGAGTTCAGGGAGCCCTTGCCATACGCGTTTTGGCATCCAATGGGCGCGCAAGTCATATCCTCTTTCTGCAGGCCCGCGACCCTCTAGACCAACTCCCTCATAGAAGCGCCTCCACATGGCTTGCACGTATTTCTCATCAGTTGCAAGGTCTGTTCTAGAGAGCAGTTCTTCCAAAGAGGCATCGTCCAGCTGAATGGTTCCAAAGGTCTTCATTTCTGGTGCATAAAAACTGACTATATGATGAGCTGGATCAACAATAAAAAACCGCTCTGTACTCATCCGTTTGACAAAGTAATTGCAGGTTAGTGGCACTACGTTTGCATTAGGCTGAAATACAGACATAAAAGAGCCATCTGACATACGAGAAAACCGCACAAATTGCCGCGTATGCTCTCGTTCAGTTTCTACCTGTCTAGCCAGCGCATTAAACTCTGCCACGGTTGGGTCTGCAATATCTTCAAGGGCTCCTACACCATAGGAGAATGCAAGACGAATGTATCGATGCACAATCTCCGGCATAGTATGAGCATCTGAAGCACATGCCAAAACAATGCGACGTGTTATTTCTCTTGTGCCTACTTTCTTCTCTAGTCCAGTTAGAACTCGTTTAGCCAAGGCTACTACTGAGTCATCAGAAGGGTCTGGTCCACAGAGAACATGCTCCCCAAGGCTAGGCTGACAAAAGCTTTCTCTAACAAGACGCACGTGTGCCGGGTTAGCATGTGAGAGATAAGTGAGCCCTACAGCCCCTACAACGCCTTCTAAGCTTGGATTGCAGGAGATAACAACCTTCTGAGGCTTGGAGAGTCTTGTAAGCCTCTGAACAAGTGAGACAAGCTCTACGCTCTGATCAGAAGAGCCTGAGTTGAGAGGACTCAATACGGCGTCTTGTTTTGTTGTACGAACTTGCTTTGGCATCAGCAATTACCCTCTGTTTAATCAGTTCTTGGTCAAGTGGAGCTGAGGCATCTCTTACGCCACAGCAGGTGAGAAAGTGATGAGATCGTTTGAGCTGTATTCCCAGCCGTTTCAGATCATCAAAGGTGAGGCGAGACCGTCTTCTTGCAGCAATAATTCTTCGTGCGCCGGTGGGGCCAATACCGGGCACTCGTAAAAGTATTTCTAGTGGAGCATCCATAATCTCTACAGGAAATTGATTAAGATGTGCCAGCGCCCATCCAAGCTTTGGATCAATTTCTAAATCAAGCCAAGGTGCTTCCGGAGAAACTAGCTCATCAGGAGAAAACGCATAGTAGCGCATAAGCCAATCAGCCTGGTAAAGACGGTGTTCTCTACGCAGGGGAACAGGAGTGTCCAACTCTGGAAGACGATGGTCTTCTATAACAGGAATATAGGCAGAGAAGAATACTCGTTTCAATTCAAATTGTTGATAAAGCGCTTGCGATAAGTGCAATATTTGATTGTCTGATTCTGGAGAAGCTCCAATGATAATTTGCGTTGATTGTCCAGCGGGCGAGAAGGACCTCTTGCCTGAAGATACCCTTGATGAGCGCATAAAGGTATTCTTCAAGCAGTTTGAACGAAGAGCTAAACCTTCTTTTATGATCTGCTTCTGAGTAGGAATAACAATGCCCTTAGATTTGCCAGCAGACTTCACAATGCCCTTTGATGCATTTTTAGCTTCAAGCAATTGCCTTTCTTCAGAGACACGTAGGCGGTGAATGAAAGACATGGGTTTAGTAACCGTTTCTGCGTTTTTGTGAGGACAAAGTTTAGTAAGTGAGGTTGAGCTAGGTAATTCCAGATTGACAGAGAGTCTATCTGCTAAGCGGCCAATGGCATCAATAAGATCTGGATCTGTTCCGGGAATTACTTTTGCATGAACATAGCCGTTAAACAGCAACTCATTTCTAAGGTAGGAGAGGCATTCAATCATGAGTTCTGTGGTGTGGTCTGGCGATCCTATAACACCTGAGGAAAGAAAGAGTCCCTCTATGTAATTTCTTTTATAGAAATCTACGGTAAGCTCTGCTAATTCCTGTGGTGTAAAGGTAGCCCGCTTGGTTTGTGCAGAAGATCTATTGACGCAGTAAGCACAGTCATAACAACAAGCATTAGAAAGTAAAACTTTTAGCAGCGTAATGCAGCGACCATCAGGGGTAAATGAGTGGCAACAGCCGGCCGCTGAGGCCATTCCTACCTTTCCTGCCTGCGGATCTCTGTCTACACCAGAAGAAGTGCACGCCGCGTCAAATTTGGCTGCATCTGCAAGTATGGCGAGTTTATCAAGAGTATCCATGGCAGCAACTTTCTACTTGAAAATAGAACGCCTGTTCGTATACTTAGACTATCACGAATGGAGAAGAAGTAAAGAAAAATCTAGAACAAACGTTTGTCATTTTAAAACCGCAGGAAGGATGTGAATGACGTGTGAAGGATGTATACTTTTCCCATCAGCAACTGCGGAAGGAATGGCTATGAGCATACAGAAAAACAGCTCTTCACCATGCCTTTCTTGCCCCGTGAATTTACAAGTTCCCACGTATGCCTTGCGTGCATTAGAAGTTCTTGAAGATGCCGGATTTGAGGCGTGGATTGTGGGTGGCTGGGTGCGAGACGCCCTACGCGGCTCATTTGCCCATGATATTGACATCACAACATCGGCAACGTGGCAGCAGAGCAAAGCGGCTTTTGAGGCTGCAGACATTCCTGTGCATGAAACAGGTATTGCATATGGAACCGTTACTGCTGTTGTCGAGAAGCACCCTATTGAGGTCACAACGTATCGCTGTGACGGAGAATATCTTGATGGTCGTCGTCCTGATTCTGTGCAGTTTGTCTCTCGTATAGAGGAAGATCTTGCTCGTAGAGACTTCACTATTAATGCAATGGCATATCACCCAAAGAGGGGATTGCTTGATCTTTATGACGGTCAAGAAGATTTATCTGCACGTGTAATTCGCGCTGTTGGGGAGCCTAAGGTTCGCTTTACAGAGGACGCTCTTCGCATGCTTCGAGCATTGCGGTTTGCATGCAGACTCTCGTTTTCAATTGAGGAGAAGACACATCAGGCACTTATCGAGTGTGCACCGCTACTCTCTCAGGTTGCATCTGAGCGCATTGGCTCAGAAGTGGCTCAAATTGTTGAGGCTGGCCATATTGCTCATGCTATCAAGCTGGGATTTCCTGTTCTAGCGATAGCAATTCCAGAGCTCTTACCACTTCAAAACTTTGATCAAAGAAGTCCGTATCACGCCTATGACGTGCTGGAACATACAGCTCGAGTCTGCTCTGCAACAGAGGCTTTTACAGCAGGTACTGCAACACCTGCGCTTAGGTGGGCTGCTCTTCTACATGATATTGCAAAGCCAGAAATGTTTAGCGTTGACGCAGATGGAAGAGGCCATTTTTATGGTCATCCAGAAAAAGGTGCAATCGTAGCAAAAGCCCTGCTTAAACGCTTAGCTTTATCGCAGCATTTGAGTAATGAAGTTTGCGCTCTTGTGGCATTGCATGACTATGATGTGGATGTTACAACGGCGTCGCTCAGGCATATGATTGCCCTGTTAGCCGAGGCAAGTAAATCGGATGGCATTGCCCTTGCGTATGACCTTTTGACGTTGAAGCAGGCTGATGCCTTGGCAAAGGCAAATCCTTATCGCAGCTACGCAGTAACGCTTGAAGCTATGAGAGAGCTCCTCTTACATGAGGCAAAACAAGAGATTGCTCAGCATCCGCAAGAGCTGTGCATTTCGGGCGCAGAAATTATGGAAGTGCTCTCGCTTCAGCCAGGACCTGCTGTCGGTGTGTGTCAACGTAGGCTTTTTGAGCTTTATTTAGCAGGTCAAGTGAAGAATAGAAAAGAAGATCTTCTCGCCATTCTTGCTCAGGGTAATTGGTAAAAATAATAAAGAGTGCCAGATTTAATCAATAAAAAAAGTAAGGCCTTTGTATTTTTATAGGTTCGGTAAAACGGTATAGTAGGCATAAAAAAATATCAGAGAGGCGTCATTTTATATGACGGATAGTGTCGTATGGGGGAGTTCATGGGCGAGAAGCGCGATTATATTACGTTAGAAGTCATACACCATAATGCTTATGAACAACAGCCTGCAGAAGAACCTGAAGCTCCAGCGCCTTCCATTTCTCATATTCGTGCCGAAGCTCGTACTAAGAAAAGCGCAGCTACACGTAAGCGTATTATGCACGAGACAACTAAGCTCATGCTTGCTCGTGGAAATACCAACTTCAAAATGAGTGAGATTTCTGATAGAGCTCGTCTTTCAAAGGGCGCGCTGTATTACTACTTTTCTGATAGAGAGGCCCTTTTGCAGGCAATCTTTGACGAGAGCGTTGATGAGCTTGCAAAAGATATTGCGCATACCATTGGTAATAAGCCCGCCTCAAAAGAGACGCTTCATGCAATCATCGCTCAACTTGCTGCTCATATTTTGCCTGACTCACCTTTGGTTTTGGCTTTAATTAACAAGCTTGCAAGCTCTGAGCAGGCACTTATTACCAACATTGAAGGACCACTTTCTCGCGTGGTTGTTCTCCTTGCTAACCAGCTAGAGATGGGAAAATTGCAGGGATTTATTCGTCAAAGCGTTGATTCAAGACTTGCTGCCTGTTCTATTACGGGTGCATTGGTTCTCTCGGCCATTGGCCTGATGGGAGAGCGTCGCGGTGCGGAGGGCTCTGACGAACTTGCACAGAATCTGCTAGATATGACACTTGCTGGTATTGGAATAGACGAGTAATCATACGAGTTTTTGCATAATGCCAGCTTAACTATGCAATTTAAAGAGCATCCTTGTGGTGCTCTTTTTACAATTTTCTTGACTGATCCTGCTCAAAAGTGTCTTTGGTGGGTATAGTAAGAGTGGTTGCGCGTAGAAGAACGCAAATATTCTGCATAAGCAGAGAAGCCATGCGTGAAAGGACAGTTCATGGCACACAAAAACTATTTGTTTACCTCAGAAAGTGTTACTGAGGGACATCCAGACAAGGTTTGCGATCAGATTTCTGACGCAATTCTTGATGCAATCCTGGCAAAAGAGGCAGAGCTTGAAGAGCGTGGATACGTTTCTCCAAGTGGTGTTCCTGCTTGCTTGGACAACGTTCGTTGTGCATGCGAGACTTTTGCGACTACAGGAACTATTGTGGTAGCTGGAGAGATTCGCACTCAATCCTACGTTGATGTCCAGGAGATTGTTCGCAATACTCTCAGAAATATTGGCTATGACCGCGCTAAATATGGTTTTGACTGCGAGACCTGCGGCGTTTTAAGCCTCATTCACGAACAAAGTCCCGATATTGCTCAGGGCGTTGATCAGTCCTATGACACGCAGGCAGGACGCACTACAGATCCGCTTGATCTTATCGGCGCAGGCGATCAGGGCATGATGTTTGGCTTTGCCTCTGATGAGACTGATGTTCTGATGCCAATGCCTGCTTACCTGGCTCAGCGCTTGGCTCAGCGTCTCTCAGAGGTGCGTAAGTCTGGCGAGGTTGAGTACTTGCGTCCAGATGGCAAAACTCAGGTTACCGTTCGTTATGAGGACGAGAAACCCGTTGAGGTCACAGCCATTGTTGTTTCCACGCAGCATGCTCCAGAGATTGAAGACATGTCTGTTATCAAGCAGGATATGATCGACCACGTTATTGCACCTGTTATGGGTGAGGTCAACATTGCTTGGGATAACGCTGACATTTACGTTAATCCAACTGGCCGCTTTGTTGTTGGTGGACCTATGGGAGACACAGGACTTACCGGTAGAAAGATTATTGTTGATACCTATGGCGGTATGGGTCGTCATGGTGGCGGCGCTTTCTCCGGAAAGGATTGCACTAAGGTTGACCGTTCAGCAGCATATGCAGCGCGCTGGGTTGCCAAAAACGTCGTAGCAGCAGGCCTTGCAAAGAAGTGCGAAGTTCAGCTTGCCTACGCCATTGGTGTTTCTCATCCACTGTCTATCATGGTTGATACTTTTGGCACTGGTATTGTTGACGATGCTGTTATTGAGCAGGCTATCGAGAAGGTCTTTGATCTTCGTCCTGGTGCCATTATCAGAGATCTTAAGCTGCGCCGTCCTATCTTCTCTAAGACAGCAGCATACGGACACTTTGGCCGCAAAGATCCAGACTTCACATGGGAAGCAACTGATCGTGTTCAGGAGCTTAAGGACGCAGTTTCTGCACTTCAGGCATAACGTTCTTACAAGGTAATCTTGTATAACCTCATAGAACCTTCTTCTAGCACCACCTCAAAACCTGGGGTGGTGTCTGTTATTTGTGTGATACCTCTGAAGGTTCCAGGTTTGTAGGTACTGGTAACAGCGTTGGAGTAATCAACAACGTTGTTCAGAATAAGGACATACTGTACGTTAAGGTCGCGTGCCGTTTGAAGTACCTCGGGATCGCTGGAAATGCGATTAAGGCGTTTACGAAGAATAGCGCTTGCGGGACGTTCTGAAGCGTCATAGCCGTTAGGGAAGCGCCAGAGCACATGTAAGTCGTTAGTGCCATATGCCCAGAGACTGCCATCTTGAGGTAGGTTTGCAATAACAGCACCTGCAGGAACGGTAAGCTCCACGCGACGTAAAAACTCCAATTCTTCCGATGTCAAAATGTAGTGATCACCATAGGCCTTCTCGGAAGCCTGTTTAAAGGCAGTAGCAGCAGGAATTGGCTTTTCAGATTTAAGGTTTGGCATAGGAACCACATAGTTGAGCACAACCACACACGCAATGACCGCTCCCACAATCAGAGGTTTAGCCCAAACGTTGCAAAAGACGCAGGTCTGAGCCTGAGAAGCTTTTTCTCTCCAGGAGGCAAACGTTTCCAGCGCAGCTTCGGCAAGAGTTGCTAGGCCAAGTGCTGCCAGCGGAATTGCCATAATGACGCAGCTTGCCGCAATGCGGAACGGATCGGTATACCAAAATCCCGAGAGATATCCCTTCAGAGGAACGTCAAACGTAATAATAAAAATGCAGAGTACAGACAGGTACATAAAGGCAGATACCATCCATCGAGCCTGCTTGTGCTTAAACGTCCATACAGCGCCTACAAGCACGCAGATTGAAAGTATCGGTTGTGGAGAAACAAGCTCTCCACCTGCGTACGACTGTCCAATAAAGTCCATGCCAAGGGCGTGCAAAATAGCATCTTGCAGGCTAGAGTAGGCGCTCCACCAGAAATTGAGAGCCACGCCTCGAACAATCAAAACGTAGTAGAAAACAGACCAAATAACCAGCGCAAAGATAAAGAATGCGTATGCTAGCGTGACAGGCTTGATTTGTTTTCCAAAGAGAACAACCCTGCGTTTTGATTCGCCAATGCGTGCAAAACTCCAAGGTAAAAGCACAACAATTGACGAGAAAATCGTGGAAGGATGCAAGATAAAGAGGGTAATCAAGCCAAGAACAAATATGACAATAAGCCAGATGAGGTCGTGTTTTGGTGTTTTTGAGCGAGTCATCTGCATAAAAATCCACCAAATAGAAGGCATTACACAGAAGGCTACGGTGTTAGGAAAGATTGGTCCATAGATGAGAAGCGACCAAGGGAAAACAAAAAATGCTAGGCAAACAAAAGCTCCACTGATAAGCGCAATGCGATGTTTAGGAAGAACTTTTGCAATAACCGAGCAGATTGAGAGCGGAAAGACAATGGCTGCACTAACAAAGTTGAGTGCATTTCCTGCAATAGGAACGGTTGTAGAAACAAGCTGCGTTGTTAGTGCAACAATGATGTTCCAGCCTGAAGGATAAAATCCCGAAGTCCCCGGTTCCCAAGGGGTAATTGAAGCTTCTACGGTGCTGTAGAAGTCATAGTGAATTGATGAGTACTTTTGAGACTCAATCATTGCCTGCGTGACGTCCAAGTGGTGCACAATATCCCAGCCTTGTACAAAGGAGCTGGCAGAAGGCAGGGTGGGTAAGAAGAGAAGTCCTACGGTAAGAAGACCAATTGCTACGTACAGAAGAGGCATCCAGAAAGGGAGTTCTTCGCAGATGAATGCTGGTACAGAGCTAGTTGATTGCTTGCCAGCGCGTATTGCTTTGGATTTGTTGGGTTTCTCGCCTCTGTGGTGTTCTTTGTGTTTGGGAGCAACATAAAAAACGTAGCCATTGACTAGAACTGCGATCAGCAGTGGAACAAGAACCATTACAGCCAAGGGGATGGGGATGTTCAGTGCGCTAAAGATTTCTCCCTCAATAAAGAAGAGTGCGCAGCTAACCAAAGGAGCACTAACAAGTGCCCAGGGCTTTGGCATGCCGGAAGCATGCAACAAAATGACACCCGGCACGTAGAGCAGGGCAATAATGACAACTACACTTTGGAAGAACTCAAGCCACATCCTGATCCAATCAAGGTGTTAGTAAAAATTCTTATACTTCTGGGTCGCACGTCTGGGTCATACAACTGGGCGTGACAGTTATTTCAAACAGACTGGTCTATTTTACGATAGAAGCAAAAGTGGTGTTGAGATAAACAAAAAGGACTTCCGAAGAAGTCCTTGAACATTTGGTAGCCCGTACCAGATTCGAACTGGTGATCTCCGCCTTGAGAGGGCGGCGTCCTGAACCGCTAGACGAACGGGCCATGTATGACTGGGAGGACATGGCTGGGATAGAGAGAGTCGAACTCCCGTTGACGGAACCAGAATCCGCTGTCCTACCACTAGACGATATCCCAAGATGTCATCCGTGCGCATCAGCGCGAGAAATAACTATAAAGGAGACTCGTCAGAGATGCAAGCAATAATTTCAAGAAATTCTGTTTGCAGCAAAAAATATTATACAAAACGCATCTCTAAGCGCAAGGAACGTCTCTAGTATTTGAGCTGAGCATTCGTTCTGCATCAATAAGCGCCTGGTCAAGAGGGGCACAGCCGGTGCAACTTGCGCATGCGGTAGGAGCGCTTGGAGTTGCGGCAAGACCACCTTTAGCTGTTTCTCTGAGAGAAACAGGGAGCGCGGCGCCAACTTCTGCCATAGCGTGTGCAACCTCATCAAACGGAATTGGGTTACCAACGCCCGCAAGAGCAAGCTGAGAAGAGCTTACGGCAGCGGCTACACCAATAGCGTTTCTATCTTGGCAAGGATACTCAACCAGTCCTCTGACCGGGTCACAGACTAGTCCTAGAAGATTAGAGATGGCAATAGAAGCAGCGTCCAAGCACTGTTGTGGAGTGCCACCCAAGAGCTCAGTCAGTGCAGATGCGCTCATGGCAGCAGCAGATCCAACCTCTGCCTGACAGCCGCCCTCAGCGCCAGAAACACTTGCGTTGGTGGTTAGGATGGCTCCAATAGCACTTGCATTCCAAAGCGCAGAAATAACTTGCTCGTCGGTGGCACCAATCTCTTCTGCTACCGAGATAAGCGATCCTGGTACAACGCCAGAAGCGCCTGCAGTAGGAGCGGCTACGATAACACCCATGGTTGCTGAGCGCTCAAGCACGGCCATAGCGTACGCAACGGCTCGTGTTTGCGTGGTGCCCATAAGCGCACTTGAGATTGCAGCTGGGGTGTTAGCTACGGTTTTGGCCTGGCCGTTGAGCAGACCACCAATGGACTGACGAGGCGTCTTGATAGTGTCGTGAACCTCATCGCGCATAATCTCAAGAACATGAGCCATCTCGGCGTCTACGTCGGCATCTGGTCGCAGGTCCTTCTCGCGCTGGCGCATAATCTGGCCAATAGAGGCTCCTGTCTTGGAGCACCTGGCGAGAAGATCTGCGCCGTTGTCAAAGGCTCCTGAAAGCACGTCGTTTGTGACCTGTGGAGCTGCTCCTGGAATGGAAACCTGAGCGGCATACGAAACGTGAGGTGCCAGCTGGAAGAGGTCGAGGACTTTCTGCTCAATAGGCTCGTCAATCTCAAAGACAGTGTGGGCAAAGCCGCCGCGCTCTGAGCGGAAGGTGCGCATAGTTGCAACATTGATGTTTTGTGTAGCCAAAATAGTAGTGAGAGCTGCAAGAACACCGGGCTTATCGTGATGCGAAACAAAGATAGTGGGCATATCGCCAGACATGCGAATGCGTACGCCATTGACGCCAGAGATGCGAATACGGCCGCCGCCAACAGACTCGCCCATAACAGAAACGTGAACGTTATCTGCGCCGTAGAGGTGAATTTCTACGGTGTTTGGATGGAGAGTCTCGTCGTCGCCCTTCTCAATAACGCTGTAGTTAAGATGGGCTTCTTCTGCCAGGCTAAGTGCTTCACGGACGCGCGTATCGTCTGGAGCAAGGCCTAAGATGCCTGCAATCAGAGCGTAATCGGTGCCGTGACCAAGGTGGGTATGAGAGAAGGAGTTGTAGAGCCAAAACTCAACGCGCTCCAGCTGCTTTGGTGCAAGCGAGCGTGCAACCAGAGCAATGCGCAAGGCTCCTGCTGTGTGCGAGGAAGAAGGACCCACCATAATGGGGCCTAGGACCTCAAACGCAGACATAGAAATCATAGCTACTCCAAAACTAAACAAACGATAACGATAAAAGAGCTGCAAAACCATCTGTTTTACAGCTCTTGTGTGGTTTTACTTTTGATACCCACTTACGCTTGGAAGAATACGCGGCAGGCGCGCATTCAACGCGTTATTTGCAAAGCTCCAGAGCGCGGTCAAGGCGAGCAAGGCAAACCTCACGACCAAGAAGCTCCATAGACTCTCCAAGAGGAGGGGAGACCATGTTGCCGCACTCAGCAACACGAATGGACTGGAAGACAATGCGTTTCTTAAGGTCAAGCTGCTCTGGAAGCACCTCAAGGGCAGCGTCAATTGCTGCAGCCTTCCACTCGTCTTCAGAAACGCCCTCAAGAGCGGTCTTTGCAGCCGCAAGGACGGTAACACTCTGAGCAGCGTCTTTGGTAAGGCCCTTCTCAACACTCTTCTGGTCAAA
Organism: Atopobium sp. BS2; assembly: GCF_000565075.1. Taxonomy (GTDB): domain Bacteria; phylum Actinomycetota; class Coriobacteriia; order Coriobacteriales; family Atopobiaceae; genus Lancefieldella. The sequence goes on along the minus strand of NZ_JDFG01000012.1, from coordinate 112,142 downwards.
GGTGACGTTTGCGCCTTCATATAGGAAGCGGGACTTCTCAATGACGTCTGGGCTTACTGTGGTACGAGGACGAAGAATCTCGGAGAGCAGGTCATACCAGCTTGGACGAGTTGCGTAAATCTCATCTGCGTCAGTTGTATTGCCCTGAACAGGCTCTAGACCTGCGCTTACAAGCTCTGGAATCAGAACAGTTTTTGCAAAGGTCTGGTTGTCCATATTGGCAAGATACGTTGCATTAATCCAGTTCAGACGCTCTGGATCGGACTTAGCAGGGTTCTTGGAAACGTGGTCCAGAGAGAACTGAGATGCCAAAACGTCGCGAGGAACAATGGTTGTCTCGCCATCAAGTGACCAGCCGAGAAGAGCCAGGTAGTTGACAAAGGCATCTGCAAGATAGCCCTGGTCACGATACTCTTCAACAGAGGTTGCTCCATGGCGCTTGGAGAGCTTCTTGCCGTCAGGACCCAAAATCATGGAGATGTGCGCGAAGGTTGGAACAGGTGCGCCCAGAGCCTCGTACACCATAATCTGACGAGGAGTGTTAGACAGGTGGTCATCGCCACGAATGATGTGGGTAATGCCCATACCAGCGTCATCAACAACGGTGGCAAAGTTATAAGTTGGGGTGCCGTCAGAACGGAAGATGATAAAGTCATCAAGCTCGCGAGCGTTAAAGGTTACGTCGCCGTGAACAGCGTCGTGGACAATAACGTCGCCGCGGTCCAGAGGAACCTTGATACGGATGGTATAAGGCTCGCCAGCATCAATGCGGCGCTGTGCCTCTGCAGGATCAATGTTTCTGCAGGTACGCTGATAGCCCTGGAAGGGGTCGTGGCGCTCTTCTGCGGCCTTCTTGTCTTCAGCGAGCTTCTCTGGCGTGCAGAAGCAAGGGTATGCCTTGCCCTCTGCCAGCAGTTTATTTGCTGCCTCACGATACAAATCAAGACGCTCGGTCTGGCTATAAGGACCGCAATCGCCGCCCTTATCTGGACCCTCGTCCCAATCAAGACCAAGCCACTTCATGGCGCGCAGAATAATCTGAGTGTTCTCCTCAGTTGAGCGCGTAGGATCTGTGTCATCAATACGAAGAATAAACTTGCCACCATTTGCGCGAGCAAAAGCCCAGTTATAGATAGCAGTACGTGCACCTCCGATGTGCAACTTACCTGTTGGTGATGGCGCAAAACGTACTCTAACCTGCTTCTCTGACAAAACTCCTCCTTGGCAGTTATTTTCTAGCGAGAAAATCTAGTTTATGCACTCTTTAGTATAACGCTTGAACACAGGTAACCGACAACGTTGCCTAGTCTTCAAACATATTGTGGTCTGCAAACTCTGCTTGCACGGTACGGATCATAAGGTCTACGTCTTCAAGTCCCAAGTGACGTTCCTTCTCGTCCGCCGCAAGGGTATGCCTACGACGTGCCCAGTTCTCAAGTGCGGCAGGAGAAGACTCACGGGGAAGAGACCTAATTTCTGGGTCCAAGCGACGGCAGATATCACGGGAGTCAATAACAATAATCTTGCCCGCTTTTCTAGCTTCTGCGTAGCCATCAATGTTGAACATGAACCAAGAATCCTCAAAGGCAGCGTTATGTGCCATAAAAGGAATCTTTTTCATAGTTGCCAACAGGGCCTCTTGGGCTTTCTTATCGTCTCTAAATGATTTTTTGCCCTCAACATCTTTCCAGGTAATTTGGTGAATATCGGCAAGTGGGACGCCCTTTTCTTTGTACATCTCTGGAATGCCAAAGTAGGCGGTGTGAGGCTCTACGGCAACGGTGTTGCGACCAAGATTCCAGAACTCAAAGCCCACGTTAACAATGTAGCCCAGCTCAGGAAAACGCGACGTGGTCTCAATATCAATGCCCAGTACCGTGCCAGAAACGCTCTTCTCGACATACGCAATTTGCAAGTCATTAAGAAGCGGACCTGCGGTTTTAAAGACAGCCTTAGGGCGACGACGCTGCATCTTTGCAACAGCAGCCGCAAGATCGTCGTTTGAAAGACCGCGAGAAAGTCCAACGCCTCGATGGTTTCTGAGCCTCTCCACACCGTAGGTATCACAGAGTGAGCGCGTTCTATCAGCAAGCTGCTGAATGACAGAAAACTCTACAGGCTCTTGGCCTAGAGGAGCTTCTTTCCAGGCATCAAGCAGCGTTTTAATGGCATCACAGTTTTTATTGACCTCGCCGATAATGGACTGATCATCAACAAGAAGGCCAGGTATGACAAACGCATTAGCGTGCTCAATAGCTTGATTGATATCCATACACTCTCGCTTTGGTGGGTGAGAATTAGTTCAACATATAAGTATCTACCCTGAAGCGCGTATTCTTTGCGTCATTTTCTAGAAAGTGCGCGCCTCACCAAAAATGCGTGCTAGGCTGTTGAGTGCAACACAGTTCTATGAAAGGTTTTACGCATGTCTGATTTGAATGAGTCACTTGCTCTTTCTGAGGAGCTCCTTGCTTTTATTAAGCAGAGCCCTTCTATGTTTCATACCACGCAAACCATCAAAGAGTACCTGTTAGAGAACGGTTTTACCTATCTCTCCGAGGGTTCTTCTTGGAATGTTCAGCCAGGCGGCTCTTACTTTACCACGCGCAACAATTCTTCAATTGTTGCCTGGAAAGTTGGCGAGAAGTACCGTGAGTCCCAAACCTCAAGCGCTGATGCTCCTTATCACTTCCAGCTTGCTGTTGCCCATGGCGATTCTCCAACCTACAAGGTAAAAGCTCAACCAGAGCTTACCGGTGAGGGCAACTCGCTTCGTCTGAACACCGAGGCATACGGCGGCATGCTTGATCACACGTGGTTTGACCGTCCTTTGGGTATTGCCGGTCGTGTGCTGGTCAAAGTAGGAAACAAGGTAGAGTCCAGGCTAGTCAACATTGAAGACGATGTTGTCATGATTCCAAGCTTGGCTATTCATCTTGAGCACAAAAATGGTCTCTCGCCAGAGTTCAACCGCGCTAAAGATCTGATGCCACTCTTTAGTGCTGGTGAGCTTAATCCTGGCGCCTTTAACGCCCTGGTAGCAGACGCAGTAGGTGTGTCTCAAGAGGACATTCTTTCTCGCGATTTGTTCTTAGTTGATCACACGGGCGGCCGTATTTGGGGTGCTAAGAAGGAGTTTGTTTCCGCTGGTCACCTTGATGATTTGCAGTGCGCCTTTGTAGCACTCAAGGCCTTCCTTGCGTCTTCAAATGAACAGGACATTTCCGTGTACACCTGCTTTGACAATGAGGAAGTTGGTTCAAATACCAAGCAGGGCGCAAAGTCTACGTTCCTTAAAGACACGCTGCAGCGCGTAAACGCCATGCTTGGCTTTACACAGGAAGATTACTACCGAGCGCTCTCGGCATCTTTGCTGGTAAGTTGCGACAATGCGCATGCGGTACACCCCAATTATCCCGAGAAGCACGATGCTGCCAACAAGCCTTATCTCAATGGCGGCATGGTTATCAAGGAAGCAGCCCGTCAGTCGTACTGCACCGATGCGTTTAGCCGCGCCATTGTCGAGGCTATTTGGAAGCAGCAAAATATTCCTTACCAGGTCTTTGCTAACAGAAGCGACATGCCAGGCGGATCAACGCTAGGCAACCTCTCCAACATTCAGGCCAGCATGCACGCCGTTGATGTGGGCCTGCCACAGCTTGCTATGCACTCCGTGTACGAGACTGCGGGCACTAAAGACACGCTTCTGGGATACCAGGCTCTCAAGGCGTTCTATGACACCTGCGTCTGCATCACCGATGCCGATTCGTTTGAGTTGAGGTAGTACCTGGCGAGAAACCCCGTGTACTAGCTATACTTACGTACATCGCATACAACACATCACTTGAAGGAGCTCCATGTCAGAAAAACAGCTTACTGCTCATGATATGGAGCTCCTAACTTGTGCAGGCATTTTCGTTGAACCTCAGACACTGAATGGCCCTGCGTTGGTATTTCCTATCTCAGATGGTGAGGGTGGAGAAATACGTGTGTTGTGGCAGGGCGGCGCCTATGAAAGTGCAACGTACACAGATTCTAGAAAGAATCAGCTGGTATTTCCTTATCTTGAGTTGTATGACTTGTTGTTTGAAGCTGCTTGTTCCGTGCACTCAGTCTTAATGTTGGGTGCTGGTGGTTGCTCGTATCCTCGATATTTAGTGGCTCATTATCCAGAGGTTTCTTGTGACGCACTGGAGCTTGATCCTAAAATTGCAGACCTTGCTCGCAGCTATTTCTTTGTGGATGAAGCTATTAGAGAGAGTAATGGTAGGCTTCAGGTACAGGTAGCTGATGGCGTTGAGTATATAAAGAACCTATCTACCTCTGATAATAGGCGCTATGACGCTATCTTAAACGACTGCTTTAGCGGAGAAGTTCCATCTGCAGCTATGATGACTGTTGAGTGGATGAGACAGGTGGCACACTGCCTTACTCCTGGCGGAAGATATCTTACAAATGTAGTTTCTGCACAGGTAGGAGAGGACGCACATCAACTTGAAGTGCTCCTAGATGCTGCTCGCACAGTGTTTGAACAGGTAGAGGTTGTACCTTTGGATCCAGAAGTTGATCCAACAGAGTCAGATAACCTTATGCTCGTTTGTCAGCGCGCTTAAGTGCGGTGAGCGCAAGCGCAAGACAACTGCTCATCAGTACAATGCCAATGCCAAAGAGCACTAAGAAACCGTGGGCTGAGCCGTCTACAATCAAGCTCCAGATAATGAGCGCGCACGCAGAGACAAAGCTGCTTACGCCTGCAATTCTTGAGTAAATAAGAGTGGAATCTTTTTTACCAAAGACCGCACGTACCAAAAGTGGCGAGCCAACCGTTGTAAGGGCATAGGCAATTCCAAAAAGGAAGGTTCCTGCCAGCAAGAGTGGCAATACTGGAAGCTTAATCCCCAACATAAGTAAGCCAACAATGCCCGAGAAAATTCCTACAAAGCAAGCAAGCTTCACGGAGATATCGCTTAAAGCACCTAGAAGCACTTTTCCAATTGCTTGACCCAGCATAGTTGTTCCAGCAAGAAGGCCTGTGGCAGCGGCAATGGCAGGAGCAGTTTCTGCAAAGGTTGCTGCATAGCTTGGGAAGTACTGAGAGATTTGCTGGTTAAAGGTAATGAGTGCATAAAACGCAGCAACCATAAAAAACTCTGGATATTTCATTGCGTCATCGGCAGAGATATCGGTAGAAGAAGTCTCTGCAACCTCAACGTTTTTCTCGTCAGTAGAGGAGAAGGTAAGGGGAGTAAGGCCAAGGTCTTGGGGTTTCTCGCGCACCACAAAAAGGGTGAAGGGGAGTGTTCCTACAAGCATGACCAGAGCAAAAATCAGATAGCAAGCGCGCCAACCTTCAGGGCCAGACGAGATGATGGCGGATCCAATGGGGTTAAAGACAGTGCCACCAATGCCGGTGAATGCAAAGCAGAGGCCCATAAAGGTACCAACGCGCTGGTCAAACCAATCGTTAATGAGGGCGGGGACGCACAAGAACATGAGTGCAGGTACGCCAATACCAAGTCCCACTGCACAGAGATAGAAATGCCACATTTCTTGAGCTGCTGACATAGCTCCGTATGAGATTGCGCAAATGATAACGCTTGCAGAAAGCACTAGGCGCGTGTCGTGTGTTTTATAGAACTTGCCCATGAATGGCAGAACTACCGTCATGGCAATACAGAGTACCGAGAAGACCGCAGAGAAGGCAACGCGGGGAACGCCAAAATATTGTGAAACTGGTGTGATAAAGATGCCAAAGCACGTAAGGATAATGGCGCACGGCAAAAACATGATGACAATACAAGTTGCAACGATGGCGTATGCATATTTAGTGCCGAGTAAACGATGTAGCACTGAGGCTCCTCTCTTTTGGCCAGAAATAGTGTAGGCGATGTGCCTTAAAAAGGACACATCGCCTACCAAGTCGTACAAAATTTTTAAGAGGCAACTCAGGGTTTTACGCGCGCAAGATCTTAGCTGTCAGAACCTCTGCGGTTCTCGCCCTCAAGAGCACGGATTGGTCCGATGTCCTGAGTGGTCTCAAGAGCGCCTAGGTAGTTACCCTCTTCATCGCGAACAGCAAAGTAACGGACGTAGAGGAACTTATCTCTTACTTCAAACCAGAACTCGGAGGAGTCGCTACGACCGCTCCTGAACTCGGTGAGGATGCGACGAACAGCCTCTTGGCTCTTTGGTGGATGGCAGTCATATACGTCACGGCCAAGGCAGCTCTTAGGACGAGGGAAAGCACGGGTGTCGCCGTGGCTGAAGTAACGTGTCTTGTCATCTGCATCAACAAAGGTAATGTCAAGCGGAATGGTTGCAAAGACAGCCTCAAGCTGCGGAATGGTGAACTCACCGGTAGAGAGCTTAACCTTACCGTCAGCAGAAATTGCTTCCTCTTCTGCTTCAGCGTTATTCTCGTCCATAGCGGCTGCGGCTTCCATCTCTTTAAGCTTGTCGTTTGCAAGCTCAAGAGGATCTGCGTGCCATGAAGGAGGATTGACGCCAAATGCGTGACCAAACTCGTTCTCCTCAGCGGCAATCTGGGTCCACTGGGTAGCGGTTAGGTGCTCAAGGGAAAGCGGAATGAGGACGTTCTCTTCCTTGGAAGCCATGGACTCAGCACCCTCAATAGCCTCATCCAGATAGTCAGCAACGGCTGCCATAAGGCCTGCATCATACTGGCCGTATGCAGTCTCGAGCAGAGCCTCTGCACCGTTAACAGCGTTTCTTACCTCGTCGTCCTTACCCCACATAACCTTTGAAGGACCAGTGATATCGTGGCGCTCAAGATGAGGGAAGAGTAGCTCTTCCTTGCGCTTGTAGTGAACAAAGACCTCGTCAAAGGCGTCCATATCAGCCTTTAGAATTGCTGCAACACCAGCGCACTCTTCGTTGCTGGAAGACTCGGTAAGCGTACGAGCACGCTTCACATCTGGAGCAACGCGGTCGTGGATAAAGGCAAGAATGCGGTCGTTCTCTTGGCGCATGGTCCAAACAGGATGGCCAGGGGTCTCTTCAACAGCACCTGTTGGTGCGCAAGAGACCTTGCCTTCAAAGAGAGCGGCATGAACGTCACAGAGCTTGAGGACCTTCTCCATAGGAACGCCGCCAGCAATGAGCTCCTGTTCAGCGTTAGAAATCTCTGAGCCAGAGACGTCCTTGAAGTTACGGGTAAAGTCCTCGCGAACAGCCTCGATGTCCTCGCCGTCATTGAGGCGCTCAAGGTACTGGGCGATAAGAGCTTTGCGCTCCTCAGGAGTCTGCGCGATAGGTGCGTTCTCTGCCTCTGCGGGTTTCTCGTCAGCTGGGGTTTCTGCTGCTGCAGGCTCCTCATCGCCAAGAATGGTAAAGCCGTGGGAGCGGAAGATTGCCTTGAGCTCTTCAAGGTCTACGCCTTTGTGGTCGCAGCCTTTAGGGATGGTCATAAAACGACCCATGGTCTGAAGACGGCCTGGCTCGGTAATCTCGGCAAAGCCGTTTTCTGCCATGAGGCCTTTAATAACGGGATACTTAGTGCAAATCTCATAAACGGATTTGCTTAAATCAAGAACCTGTGCCATACGGGCTCCTCTCGGATAAGTTTAGAAAGTCTACTATGGCTTACTTTATACCCAAAGTGTGACAGGACTTCCATATGGCTTTTGTTGTGGTTACAACAAAACAGAAATTATTCTTTAGTTTTAATGTCTTTTTTAAATTGATTAGAGAGAACAATTTTAAGCATCTAGGACCTCCGACATTGCGTCGGAGAATGAGGCATAGTGCTTGTAATTTTCTGGATGCTCTTTCATGTTGGTGTATTCATTAAGAGCCTCTATAGTTTGAGCATTAGGAATTTCTCGCTTGATTTCAAAAGGGATTCCCTGCTCACGAACAGTCTGACGAAGAAAAATGGTAATAGCAGTAGTAAGATCCATGCCTAAATCTCTGAGAAGTTCCTGGGCATTCTTTTTAAGCGTTGGATCCAAATTTATATTTGTGCTTACTTTTGCCATAATGACCCGCCTTTCTTGTAGCTATGTTATACAAGATGATGACGGCAAAGTCAATAAATATGTGCGTACTATAGGTATAATACGCACATAATATGAATATATTGAAGGGCAGACAATCCTATTCTTTACTCTTTAAAGTGAAAGACAGAAGAACCGGGTTGTGATCAGAATAGGCAAATTGCGTGTCAATGTTTCTGGCGGTTGCAACAACGTTATCCGAGACAATCCAGCCATCAACTGTGGTGGTGTACGTCTTGTCCTTCTCGTATGGAATGTCATCTCCGCGGCAGGTAGGAACGTCGGTAAGGTTGTCTGGAGCTACAACGCTAAAACCTTCTGGCAAATCAGAATCTTTGAGTTCTGCTACCCAGTCTGGTATCTGCTGAACAGAAGGATAGAGTGTAAGTGAACCTAAAATGGCATGATTCCAGTCGCCACCCGCAATAACGTAATTACCCTTAGCGCGCTCCTCAGACATTATTTTGGTCAGAAGTGCAAGCTGTTGAGCGCGGCTGGTGCCGCCTTTGTCGTAGGCAGACATGTGGCTGTTAATAAGTACCAGCTCATGACCATCGCTGGTAGGGTAGCGTGTAATCATAAAGCAACGGTCTAGGTCAAAGAATTTTGTGGGGAACGACTCATCAATGGGGTAAGTACGACGAGTTGCGCTTGAAGCAAGTACGTTTGAAAGCGTAAGAATTCCCGAGTTAGAAGTACCGTGAAATTCAGTGAGTGGATAGGCGAGAAACGCGGTGTGGAAGTTCTGCGCAAAATATGATGCGTAGGATCCAAAGCGGCTCTCTGCTTCAGAAACTTGATTCACATGCCAACTTCTGTCAGATGAAGTATCAATCTCTTGGAAAAGAATAAAGTCAGGAGCTGTACCACCATTCAGAGAAGAAACGGTGTTCAGGGCACCGTTTGTGGTGTAAAGCACGGAGTTTCTGCTGACAGCACGGCCGTGAGTTCCCACGGTGCGCGTGCCATCCTGCATGATGCCTTCATCCATAAAGAAGGTGTAATCAGGGGTGTAAGCACCAAAGCCAATGTTGTAGGTCGAAGCTGTGTAGGTTTGGCCTACCTGTACTGTTGTAGCCTCAGGAGAAGCACCTTGATTGGATACAGGAGTATTGTCAGGAATGCGATAATAATTAAGCTGCAGGTAGAGGGCATATCCACCAAGAACCAGTAAAGCTAGAACAATAAGCCCGCCTACAAATTTGAAAAGTGGTGCAAGAACCCTTTTTAGAAGGCCAATAATAAACTTAAGGCCAAGAGACAAAACTCTTTTCATGCGAACCTCGTATCAATCAAGTGTCGTATGATTTAAATGATAACTATTATGGATTGAAAGTATGTTGAGGAGTTTGTATGTCGCTATCAAGAAATACAACACTAGAGCTTTTCAAACCCTCTGGTATCAGGCGTTTCTCGGCACTTGCTGCTGCAACACCAGGATGTATTTCTTTAACTATTGGAGAGCCGGGAGAAGACACTCCAGCTCCTATTTGCAACTTAGTAGACAGAGAACTTGCAGCTGGAAACACGCATTATCCACCCAACGTTGGTACTCTTGAACTTAGGGAGGCCATTGCTGCCTGGGAGTCTGCTCGTGGTATGAAGGTAGGCCCAGACGGCATTGTAGTTACCGTGGGAGCTGCGGAAGCCATTTCTGCAACTATGCTGACCCTTATGAATCCAGGTGACGAGGTTATCATTCCTGAACCAGCGTATCTGGTATACAAAACACTCTGCCAGCTTAATCGTGGTGTAGTCGTGCCGCTTGATACCAGCGACAATCATTTCCAGATTGATGCTGAGCAGCTTAAATCAAAGATTTCAGAGAAGACAAAGCTTATTGTGCTGACTTCTCCTAACAATCCTACGGGATGTGTTTATACAAAAGAGTCGCTTGATGCGGTAGCGGAACTTGCCCGCAAACACGGCTTTTATGTTTTGTGTGATGACGTTTATAGAGAGCTTGCCTATGTTGAGGACGTTCCACATTTTGTTGAGCTCTACCCAGATTTGTCTGATCGCTGCATTGTGACAAATAGTTTCTCAAAGCCATGGGCAATGACGGGTTGGAGACTTGGCTGGGTTGCTACCTCTGATGAGCTTGCGACAGATATTGGAAAGGTTCACGCCCAGCTAGTGTCTTCTATTCCTTCATTTTTGCAGCCAGCTGCTCTCTATGCACTTTCTTACGATGTCACGCCTATGCGCACAAACTATCAAAAGCGCAGGCAGATTGTGCTTTCTGCACTTGAAGACATGAAACTTCCTGTTGAAGAGCCAGAAGGAGCCTTCTACGCATTCCCATCAATCAAGGAATTTGCCCTTGATTCTGAGGCATTTTGTGAGCGAGCAATCAAAGAGTTTGGTGTAGCACTGGTACCTGGTGTTTTCTTCGGCGCTGAGGGCTATGTGCGTATTAGTTACGCTGCTTCTGACAAGAATCTAACAGAAGGCCTTTCTCGCCTTAAGACTTTTGTTAATACTTTGCGAGAAGAACAAAACTAGCCCAAATACAGAGCTTTCTGTGGTAGGGTTTTACTGTCAATAGAGGAGCGAGCACGATGGGTTCTGGGTTAGTCGGCAGGCAGTGACCCCAGAAGGAGGCGAGGTTCGCCGAACTTGGCAATCAGGCGTGGTTGTCAGGTGGGCTTGTATGAAATACATGCAAGACTGTCCGAGATTTCGGGGGTGCTACTTTGACGGTGTATTGCGCCCCCAATTTGAGGGGGAGCTTTGAGTAAGAAACCGTTTGTTTCTGTAGATGCCCTAGAGGCAATCACTACGACGTATCCAACGCCATTTCACCTGTATAACAAGGCAGAGATTGTTCGTCGTGCAAAGCTGTTACAAGAGGCTTTTAGCTGGAACGCTGGCTTTAAAGAGTACTTTGCGGTTAAGGCTACGCCAAATCCTTATATTGTGAGATTGCTTGCAGAACTTGGTTGCGGCTGTGACTGTGCAAATGCTACCGAGCTCACGCTTGCAAAAGCCTGTGGAGTCACCGGTCAAAACATTATGCTCTCGTCAAACGACACTACAGTGCTTGACTTTGCTCGCGCTCATGAGCTGGGAGCCATTATCAACTTGGACGCTGGCGGCGACATGCTTACAACGCTTGAAGAAGCAGTGGGAAGCAACATGCCGCAGGTCATGTGCGCACGCCTTAATCCAGGCGGTGTGTTTGAGTCGCAAAACGGCATTATTGGAAATCCCGATGATGCTAAGTTTGGCATGACAGAAGAGCAGCTTTTCCAGACGTTTGCGTATCTTAAGACCAAAGGCGTGACTGAGTTTGGCCTTCATGCCTTCCTAGCTAGTAACGCTCAAGAGGAAGATTACTATCCAAACCTTGCGCGCGTCCTCTTTAAGCTTGCCGTTAAGCTGCACAGAGAGTTTGATATTCATATTGGATTTATTGATCTTTCTGGTGGTATTGGTGTGGCGTATGAGCCAGACCAGGTTGAGCCTGACGTCTTGGCTATTGGTCAGGGTGTAAAGCATGCCTTTGAAGAGGTTCTAGTTCCCGCAGGTATGGGAGACGTTGCCATTTACACCGAGCTTGGACGCTGGCTTTTGGGCCCCGCTGGTGCGCTTGTTACCCGCGTTTTGCACCAAAAAGAGACGTACCGCCACTACCTAGGCGTAGACGCGTGTGCGGCAAACCTTATGCGTCCTGCAATCTACGATGCCTATCATCACATCACTGTTATGGGCAAAGAGGATGCCCCTGCAACACATGCGTACAACGTTGTGGGCGGACTTTGCGAGAATAACGATCAGTTTGCAAAGAACCGCCAGCTCCCAGAGGTGGCTGTGGGTGACCTCTTGTTCATTCACGATACAGGCGCTCATGGTTTCTCGATGGGCTATAACTACAACGGCCGTCTGCGCTCCGCTGAGCTGCTGCTTCTAGAAGACGGATCCGTGCAGCTTATTCGCCGCGCTGAGACAGAAGCCGATTACTTTGCAACGCTTGCATTTGATGGCTCCGATTTTTCTGATCTTGCGCAACAAACAACTATAAACACCACACGTTAGAGGGCGAGAAAAACTATGGACATGAAGAATTTGACTGGTGCAATTACCGCTTTAGTAACCCCATTTGATGCTCAGGGAAATGTTGACTTCGAGGCACTTGAGCACTTTGTAGACTTCCAGATTGAGCAGGGAATTGACGGTATTCTCGCTCTTGGTACTACCGGCGAGTCCTCAACCATGACAGACGAGGAGGACATCGAGGTAGTTAAGGCAATCCTTGCAAGAGCTCAGGGCAAAGTTCCTGTTATTGGCGGTGCTGGCTCCAACTCTTCTGCTGAGTCTTTGCGCAAAGCAGAGGCTCTAGAGAAGGCGGGTGTTGATGGTCTGTTGCTGATTACTCCTTACTACAACAAGAGTAACGAAGAGGGCATCTACCAGCACTTCTCGTATGTACTCGACCGCGTTGATGTTCCTTGTATTTTGTATAACATTCCTGGTAGAACGGGCTGCTCAATTTCTGAGCACAATGTTCAGAGGCTTGCGGCACATCCAAATGCATGGGGCATTAAAGAGGCTTCTGGAGACATTGCATACGCAACAAAGGTTGCTCGTTATTTGAGCGATGACTTTACTATGTGGTCTGGAAATGACGACATGATTGTGCCGCTGCTTTCTCTTGGCGCTTCTGGTGTCATTTCTGTTTGGTCTAACCTTGATCCAAAGATGGTTCATGACCTGGTAGTTGCATGGCACCGCGGAGAGGTCTCCCTTGCTCGCGAGCTTCAGCTTCAGTATCTTGACCTGGTACACGCCCTCTTCTGCGAGGTCAATCCAATTCCAGTAAAAGCCGCGCTGGCTCGTATGGGACTTATGGAAGAAAATTATCGTCTACCTTTGTGGAAGATGACTGATGAGCACGCCGAGGTGCTTGAAAACGCTATGAGAAAGGCTGGTCTTCTTGATGCCTAGTGCAGTAGTAATTGGTACCGGCAAGATGGGAAAGCTCATTGAGCAAACCCTTATTGCTCACGGTTTTGAGGTGCTTGGCGCGTTTGGTCACGAGAATATCAATCAGTTGAGCACTGTTGAGCAGACTCCTGACGTGGTTGTGGATTTCTCTGGCGTTGCTGCTTTTGATGCTGTTGTCGGCTTTGTACGTGAGCGCGGGTGCGCATTTGTTTCTGGTACCACGGGTTTCTCGCCAGAGCAGCTTTCAGAGCTGAAGCAGCTGGGGGAGAGCGTGCCGGTGATTCACGCGGCAAACTATTCGGTGGGCGTTGCCGTGTTGAGGCGCGCGGTGGCAATGGCTGCTGAGGCGCTTAACGGCTGGGATACCGAGATTGTGGAGACGCACCACAACCAGAAGGTTGACGCTCCGTCCGGCACAGCAAAGCTGCTGCTCGCCGCTATTGACCCAGAGGGAACTCGTCCCGTTGTTTCTGGCCGCGAGGGCTTCTGCGGAGCTCGCACCAAAGACGAGATTGGCGTGTTTGCGCTCAGAGGCGGCACGGTGGCTGGCACTCATGAGGTGCACTTCTTTGGACAGGATGAGGAAGTCTGTCTGACTCATCGCGCAACATCACGTCAGATTTTTGTGAACGGTGCCGTTGCTTGTGCTCAGAGATTGCTTACAAAAGCTCCCGGTTTTTATACCTTTGAAGATTTGATTTTTGGATAAATGCACATGTTGGCCTTTGCAGGTCAGTGCCTGTTTGTTTGAGAAAGGACGCGCATGGACGCCCAGGAAATTATTAACTACATTGCTACGTCAGAGAAGAAAACCCCTGTTAAGCTCTATGTCAAAGAGCGTGAGGGCGCTTCTGTGTCTTACGGCTCTTCTCGCGTGTACGGCGAGGGCACTTCAAAGGTTGTCTTTGGCGATTGGTCTGAGCTCAAGAGCGTTGTTGAGCAGCATGCAGACGCCTTTGAGTATTTTGATATCGAGAATGACCGTCGAAACTCCGGTGTTCCTCTGCTGAACATGAAGGACGTAAACGCACGTATTGAGCCAGGCGCGCTGATTCGTGAGCGCGTTGAGATTGGCAACAACGCCGTCATTATGATGGGTGCCGTTATTAACATTGGTGCCGTTATTGGTGAGGGCACCATGATTGATATGGGTGCTGTTCTGGGCGGTCGCGCAACCGTTGGTAAGAACTGCCACATTGGCGCCGGCACCGTTCTTGCTGGCGTTGTTGAGCCTGCATCTGCTACGCCAGTTATTGTTGAGGATAACGTTCTTATTGGTGCAAACGCTGTAGTTATCGAGGGCATTCGTGTTGGTGAGGGCGCTGTTGTTGCAGCAGGTGCTGTGGTAGTTGAAGATGTTCCAGCAAATGCTGTGGTAGCGGGATGTCCTGCACGTGTGATAAAAATGAAGGACCAGAAAACAGAGGGCAAGACAGCTTTGGTTGATGCTCTCCGCACGTTGTAATCGAGGTTACATGCCAGACGGCTCCAAAAAAGCACAGGGTTTTACCACCAACATTTCCTGCGTACATACAGAGAATTGGGCAGAGAAAAAAGAAGATTCTTGGTTTACCTACGAACTTCTCGCCGAAGATCCTAAGACGCATGCACGCGCCGGCATCTTCCATACGCCTCATGGTGATATTCCAACGCCTATTTTTATGCCGGTTGGTACTAAGGCAACCGTTAAAGGTTTGATGACCGATACCGTCCGTGACCTTGGCGCCAAAATTATTCTGGCAAATACGTACCATCTGTCTCAGCGCCCAGGAGATGAGCTGGTTGCACAGATGGGTGGCTTGCATGACTTTATGCAGTGGCATGGACCAATTCTGACGGATTCAGGCGGATTCCAGGTCTTTAGTCACGAGGAGTTCATGAAGCTCTCTGACGAGGGCGTTAAATTCCGTGCCGTAGATTACGATGGCGCATGGTCGTATTGGACGCCAGAAACTAATATGCAGATTGCGCAGAATCTTGGTGCAGACATTGTTATGCAGCTTGATCAGTGCGTAGGCTATCCTGCCGAGCGCAAAAAAGTTGAGCGTGGTGTTGAGCTTTCAAGCGCATGGGCCGAAAGGTGCTTTAAGGCTCATACCCGTCCTGATCAGGCGCTCTTTGGCATTGTTCAAGGCGGCATGCACCTTGATTTGCGCAGGCGCTCCATTGAGCACCTTGAGTCCATTGGTGATTTCCCTGGTTATGGCATTGGCGGCTATTCCGTTGGAGAGCCTCACGAGGTTATGTTTGAGACGCTGGCGCCACTTTGCGCCGATTACATGCCTCGTAACAAGCCTCGCTACCTGATGGGCGTTGGTAATCCGTCCACGCTTATCCGCGGTGTTGCTTGTGGCATTGATATGTTTGACTGCGTGCTTCCAACGCGCACCGCTCGTATGGGTACCGCATTTTCTCATGAGGGCCGCATGAACCTTAAGAACGCAAAGTACTTTGCAGATGCAGGCCCTCTTGATGCCAAGTGCACCTGTCCTGTCTGTACGGGCGGATATTCTCGCGCGTACATCAATCACCTGGTTAAACAGCACGAGATGCTGGGCGGTCAGTTGCTTTCTACGCACAATATTTACTTCCTGCTTGAGTTGATGCGTCAGGCACGAGAAGCAATTCTCGCAGGTACTTACAGCGATTTTGTTGAGGAGTGGGAAAACTCTGACGGCGTGGTTGATTTCTAAGTTCGCCTGGCGAGAACCCCGTCTTCTTGATAGCCCTGCGCAAGCAATCTTGATAGCCCTGCGCGAGCAACTTTGATTTAAATTTTTTATGACTAGCTCACTAATTTGTGGGCTAGTCATTTTTTGTCCGGTGACATGGGTAGAATGAAAGAGATAAACATTCGCGGGCGCCCGAGGTGCCCCTGGCTGGCTCTGCCGCCACAGAAAAGAGGACATGATGCCTGGCATCGAGAAAAGCACTCGTTGGAGTGTTCTTACACAAGACGTATATTTAGAGTCGCTGTTTAAAAAAGAATTGCACGTTACGCCACTTGTTGCTCGTGTATTAGTAGCACGTGGATTCACTGATGTAGCCACAGCTCAAGAGTTTCTCTCGCCATCTTTGCAAAGAGACTGGCTTGATCCACAGTGTATTCCTGGAATGGCTGAGGTTGCCGCCCACGTTCACAAGGCAATTGTTGAGCATAAAAAGATTGCCGTTTTTGGTGATTTTGACGTTGATGGAATGAGCTCAACGTGTTTGCTTACCCTGGCTTTACGTCGATTGGGAGCAGATGTTTTGCCGTATATTCCGCATCGTTTTGGTGAGGGATACGGACTTTCTAAAGAGGCTCTTGCAAGAGTTTTGCAAGATAGAAAGCCAGATTTAATTATTACGGTAGACAATGGCATTGCTGCTGCTCAAGAGGTTGCTTGGCTTTTGCAGCAGGGGATTGATGTTGTTGTTACCGATCATCATGAGCCCGCAGATCTGGTGCCCCAGGGTATTCCAGTCACTGACCCAAAGCTTATTGAAGATTGTCCTTCTAGAGAACTTGCTGGTGCAGGCGTTGCCCTTAAGCTGGTGCAAGTTTTAGGACAGCTTCAAGATCAGCCTCAGCTTTGGCTTAATTATATTGACGTAGCTATGTTGGGCACGCTATCTGACATGATGATGCTCAACAAAGAGAATCGCGCGCTGGTTTCTGAAGGTGTCAAACGCCTGCAGAAAGGTCTTCGTCCAGGTCTTGTGGCTCTAGCTGCTGTTGCTGGTCAAGATATTGCCCAGATTTCTGCAGATAATCTGCCGTTTTCTATTATTCCTCGCCTTAATGCAGCAGGGCGCATGGGTACTACTGATATTGCGCTTGACCTTCTTCTTACAGAAGACGCTGAAGAGGCAACCATTCTTGCTGGCAAGTTAGAAGAGATTAATGCCGAGCGTCGTGCTATTGAGGCAAAGCTTACCGATGAGGCACTTGAGCAGGCAAAAGAAATTTACGATGGCGGCCACGCAATTGTGCTTGCCAAAGAGGGTTGGCATGAGGGCGTAAAGGGCATTGTTGCTTCAAGAATTGTTAATCGCTATCACGTGCCTTGCATTCTGTTTACCATCCAAGATGGAGTTGCTCGCGGTTCTGGCCGCTCTGTTGGCTCCGTTGATTTATTCCACGCCGTTGAACAGTGTGCAGACCTTACCGTCCGTTTTGGTGGCCACCAAGGAGCCGTTGGCGTAACGGTAGAAACAGCAAAGATTGACGCATTTAGAAAGCGTTTATCAAAGGTTATGGCAGAGCTTCCAGAAGAAGAGTTTGAGGCTTCAGGAGAAGTAACAGCACTAGTAAACCTTGATGAGATTACCATCAACTCCATTGATGCACTTGAGGCTCTGCAACCTTTTGGTCAGGGTAATAAAAAGCCGCTCTTTGGCGTTAAGGGTGTGGTGATGAAGAATCGCTCGCGTGTTGGCGCAGGCGGAGCTCATCTTTGTTTTATGGCTTCAAATGGCATTTCTTCAATTTCATCCATCATGTTTAGAACGCCTCATGTTGAGGCAGCAGCTGAGTATGATGGCGCTGTTGATTTGATTTTTGAAGCGGTTAACGAGACCTGGCAGGGCAGAACTAAGCCAAAACTCATGGTCAGAGATATTCTCTACAGAGACTTTACCGATGAAGATGACGGCCCCATTGAAGCAGATCTTCTCGGCAGCGCTGCTGACTTGCCCCTTGTGGTTACCAAGGAGACTACAGAGGCTGATGCAGCCTCCCAAGAACAGGCGCAGCAAAAGCGCCGTGAGCTGGAAAGTCTTTCTGCTGAGGAGCTTACCCAGACCCTAGTCACGTCCATGATTGGTTCAAGAGAGCTCTTGCCTCTGCAAAAGAAAACACTAGAGGTCCTCTCTCAAGGAACGTCTTGTCTCTCTGTCATGGCAACAGGTAGAGGTAAATCGCTTATCTTCCAGATTCATGCTGCTCGTGTTGCGCTGCTGCAACATAAAATGAGCGTGTTTGTCTATCCGCTGCGCGCCCTCATCAACGACCAGGTTCAAAGCATAAAAAACACCTTTGAGCCCCTGGGAATCTCTGTCGAGGTACTCAACGGAGAAACAGACCTTTCCAGCCGAGAAGACCTGTTTGCTCGCATGACAAACAATGAGCTTGATATTGTGCTAACTACTCCAGAGTTCTTCTCGCTCCACGCTGATCAATTTGCCAAGGCGCAAAACATCTCATTTGTAGTGTTTGACGAGGCACATCATGTGGGTATGAATGCTTCTGAGGGCAGACTTGCCTACGCTCAAATGCCACAGGTACTAAAGATGCTTGGGAGCCCGCAGGTACTTGCCACAACAGCTACGGCTACCACGCAGTCGGCTCAGAACATCTGTGAGCTTCTCTCTATTGAAGCAGAGCATGTATACAAAGACAAAACGGCTCGTACTAACCTTGAACTCAAGGACCTTCGCGGTGCTAAGGATAGGGAATGTGCGCTGCTTTCTCTTGTGTCCGATGGCACAAAAACGGTTGTCTACGTCAATTCAAGGGAGCAAGCGCAGGCACTGACGCGTATGTTGCGCCATCGTATTCCAGAACTTGGTCATAAAATTGCGTTTTATCATGCGGGTCTAACACCTCAGATACGCAAGAACGTTGAACGCGCTTTTAGGCGTGGAGACGTTTGTTGCATCATTGCTACCAGTGCATTTGGCGAAGGCGTCAATATCTCTGATATTCGCCAGGTTATTCTGTATCACCTGCCGTTTGGTCGCGTTGCCTTCAATCAGATGAGCGGACGCGCAGGTAGAGACGGTAAGCCTTCTGTAATTCAGATGCTATTTGATGCGCATGACATGCGCGTTAACGAGCGCATCCTTTCTTCTCATGCACCACAGCGAGAAGCTCTGGTAGCTGTCTACCGCGCGCTTACGGCACTGCAGCCAAAGCTTGGTGCTCAGACAGCTGATTCAGCACTTACCGATGAAGATATTGCGCAGATGGCGCTAGAAATTGACCCGCGATCTAAGGCTGACGAGCAAACCGTTCGTGTTGCACTTGACGTTTTTGCTGAGCTAGGGTTTATTAGCATTGAAGGATTTGATCAAACGCGAACAATCTCCGTCAATAGTCAAGCTTCGCACATGGACTTGCTGGAGTCTGCGCGCTACGCTGAGGGGCTTAAAGCGCACACTGAGTTTGAATCATTTGCTCAGTGGGTACTTTCTGCTTCACCAGATGAGCTGGCAGATGCTATAACAAAACCCATCGTTCCAGAAATTGGTTCAACGTTTGATGGGGGAAGGGAGTCCTCTGATGAGTGACGAGAGGACCACAAAAGAGGCCAAGGCGCCAGGCGCGGATAATTACCGCCTGCTTGAGGGAGCCGTGCGTACATATTTACCTGAGGAAGCCCAGGCAAAGATTGCTGCTGCATATGCCTTTGCTGCTGACTATCACAAAGATCAGCGCCGTCGTTCTGGCGAGCCTTATATCAACCACCCAGTTGAAGTGGCCCTTATTCTTGCGCACGATCTTCATATGGATGAAGACACCATCTGCGGTGCCCTTATGCACGATACCGTAGAAGATACGTCTGCCTCACTAGATGAAATTTCTTCTCGCTTTGGTGAGTCAGTGGCTGAGCTTGTTGACGGCGTCACAAAACTTACGTCCATCGAAGTCAGTTCAATGGACGAGAAACAAGCGCTTAACCTGCGCAAAATGTTCCTTGCCATGTCAAAGGACATCCGCGTTGTTATCATCAAGCTTGCTGACCGTCTTCATAACATGCGTACGCTGGCAGCACTTCCACCGGATCGTCGTCTGTTTAAGGCGCGAGAAACCATGGACGTGTATGCACCACTTGCTGACCGCTTGGGCATCTCTTCGGTTAAGTGGGAGCTTGAGGATTTGTCTTTCTTTTGGCTTGAACCAGAGGAGTACCAGCGTGTTGCGCGCATGGTCTCTGACTCTCGTGCACAAAGAGAGAATGACCTCAACAACGCTAAAAAGACTCTGACAGATGAGCTTAATGCTGCCGGTCTTACTGACTTCCAGATTACGGGACGTCCTAAGCACCTGTGGTCCATTTATCAAAAGATGGTCCGCAAGGGCAGAGAGTTCTCCAACATCTACGATCTTATCGCTCTGCGTGTTATTACTAAAAACGTAGGCGATTGCTATTCAGCACTTGGCGCTATCCATGCACTGTGGCATCCAATGCCTGGTCGTTTCAAGGACTACATTGCAACACCAAAGGCAAATCTCTATCAGTCCTTACACACAACAGTTATTGGCCCTGATGGTCGCCCTATTGAGATTCAGATTAGAACCGCCGAGATGCACGAGGCATCTGAGTACGGTATTGCTGCTCACTGGCTGTATAAGGAGCAGGGCAATTCAAAGGGCAAGATGTCCTCTGAAGACAAGCTTATTGACTCAACTATCAACTGGATTCGCCGCAGTCTTGACTGGGCCGTTGAAGACGATATTGACGATCCCCACGAGTTCTTGGATAACTTGCGTGTAGACCTCTTTGAGCATGAAATTTTTGTATTCACGCCAAAGGGCGAGGTCATGAGCTTGCGTGTCAATTCAACACCTCTGGACTTTGCTTACGCTGTCCACACTGAGGTTGGTAATCACTGTGTTGGTGCGCGCGTTAATGGTTCTGTAGTTCCACTGACGCATACGCTTCAGATGGGCGATCGCATTGAGATTTTGACTAACAAGAACGCTCGCCCTTCTCGCGACTGGATGACGCTGGTAAAGACGCCGTCTGCTCGTGCAAAGATTCGTAAGTACTTCTCGCAAGAGAACAAGTCTGATGATGCCGAGCGCGGTCGTTCTGAGCTTGCAAAAGAGCTGCGCAAGCGTGGCTATGGCATCAGCGCTACGCGTACGGTTAAGGCGCTTGATCAGCTCACCGAGCAGTTTGATTATCGCAGCGTAGACGACCTGTTTGCGGGAATTGGTGCAGGTAATCAGTCTGTTAAGCAGGTTGTCAATCGCGTAAGCGAGATTTTGGAAGAGAAAAAACCTGAGGTTGTTACTGAGCAAGAGCGTAATGCGGCACGCCTTCAGGAGAAGAACAAGGCAATTGCAAACGATCAACCTTTGGTTCGCTCCTACGTTATTTCTCGTACCACCAAGGGAAGTCGTCCCAAGAAGTCTAACTGCGGCGTTGTGGTAAACGGCGATCCAGATTTGCTTGTTCATCTTGCACATTGCTGCAATCCTGTTGCAGGTGACGATATTGTGGGCTTCATTACACGCGGTCGCGGTGTTTCTGTTCACCGCGCCAATTGCCCTAACGTTAAAGACCTGCTCAACGATCCAAAGCGTATCATCCCTGTTTCTTGGGATGCCAGCGGCGCTACTGAGTTTAGGGTAGAGATTGTCGTTGAGGCAACGGATCGTATGGGCCTTCTTAAGGACGTCACGGTTGCGCTGTCTGACGCTGGTGCAAACATTCTTTCTGCAGCTACACAAGTGGGTGAGCAGGGCGTAGTACGTATGCGTTTCTTGGTTTCTATCTCTGATACCAGCTTGCTTGATACCTTATTTGCATTTGTAACTCGCGTGCCTTCTGTCTACGACGCTCGTCGTATTATGCCAGGTGAAGGCGCTAATCAGATGAGAAGGAGACTTTATGGCTAATCAAAATGAGGGCTGCTCTTGCGGCCATAATCACGAGGAAGAGCACGGACACGGTGGCTGCTGCGGTCATCATGGCGAGCATGGCCACGGTGAGCACAGTCACGGTGGCTGCTGCGGCCATCACGGTCACGGTGGTTGCCATCACGCAAAAGACCAGATTGGTGTCTTTAAAGTAGGTCCTCTTGAGACTAACTGCTACATTTACGTTTCTGGTAATGAGTGCATGATTATTGATGCCGGTGCATCGGGTGCAGAGATTGCTGCACAGCTCTTGAACCTTGAGCTTAAGTACATTGTTGCTACTCACGGCCATGCTGATCACGTTGGCGGCGTTAAGGCTCTGAAGCTTGCTGTGCCTGGCGCTCAGTACCTAATCAACGAGGCAGATAATGAGCTTGCACAGAGAGCTCATAACTCAAACGAGATTTATGATGATGCTCCAGAGCCAGACGGTTTTCTCCACGAGGGAGATGTTCTCTCTGTTGGAACTGCACAGTTCAAAATTATGGAAACTCCTGGTCACACTCCTGGCGGCATTGTTTTGGTGGGAGAGGGAACTGCTACTGGCGCCGTTTTTGTAGGCGATACGCTTTTCCAGGGTTCTGCAGGAAGAACAGACCTTCCAGGCGGCAACTTTGAAACGCTTAAGGCTTCTTTGAACCGCATCAAGACAGAGCTTGATCCAACCTCCATTATTTTGTCAGGACATGGAAATCAAACGTCTCTTGAGGCAGAGTTAGCAACTAATCCATTCTTACAGGATTAAATCAGCTATAACTTTGATGATTTAGCAAGACAGATTTGCATAGGTGCGGTATAGTACCTATGCAAACTTTTTAGCCCGAGTGGCGGAATGGCAGACGCGGAGGTCTCAAAAACCTTTGAGGAAACTCGTGTGGGTTCAAGTCCCACCTCGGGCACCAGCTAAAAGTTTAAGCTAGATGTGAATTTCTCGTCATATCTAACTTGGTACTTGTAATGTCTTCTTGTTAGAGGTAACCTTACAAGGTACTTTTGAAGCGGGATTGAACGTGAGTCCCCACCTACACAGCGCAAAAGCAGCTGTCTGGTCAGACAATTTATTATCTCGCACAACATTTGTGCGTATTGTCTCCCAGTTGCTTGTGCACTGGGTTTTTTATTGTCGGACAAGCAATTGTCCAAGAGGGAAGGTGTACAAGATAGCCAAGAACGATGGTCCTCGCATCAATGAGGAAATCACTGCTCGCACGTGCCGTCTGATTGACGCTGATGGTAGTCAGCTTGGTCTTTTTGGCGTCAATGATGCAATGAAGAGAGCTCGTGAGCACGGTCTTGATCTCGTAGAGATTGCTCCAAATGCCGAGCCTCCTGTATGCAAGATTCTTGATTACAGTAAGTTCAAGTATGAGCAGGCTCGCAAGGCCAAGGCAGCTCGCAAGAACCAGGTCAAGATCGAAGTCAAAGAGATGAAGTTCCGCCCAAAGATTGATGTGGGCGATTACGAGACCAAGAAGGGTCACGTACTGCGCTTCCTCAAGAAGGGAGCACGCGTCAAGATCACCATCATGTTCCGTGGACGCGAGATGGCTCACCCAGAGCAGGGCCGTATTGTACTTGATCGCCTTGCTGAAGATTTGAAGCCTTTTGCCACAATTGAGCAGAAACCGCTCATTGAAGGCCGTAACATGCACATGCTCGTTGCTCCAATCAAGGGAGCGTTTGACGAGAAGCCCGAGGGTGCTGAGGATGGCACCACACAGGAGGAGAAGTAGTATGCCTAAGATGAAGACGCACAAGGGTTCGGCTAAGCGTTTCCGCCGCACCGGTACTGGCAAGATTATGCGTGCTAAGGCTTTTAAGAGCCACATTCTTACCAAGAAGTCCCAGAAGCGTATCCGTGGCTTCCGTAAAGAAGCTGTTCTTTCCGCTGGCGATGCAGCAGTAGTTTCTCAGCGTATGGGCGCTAAGAACTAAGCGCGCCACCCACCAGATCAAATAACAAGGAGTGATTAGATATGGCAAGAGTTAAGCGCGCAGTTGCTGGTCGCAAGAAGCGTCAGACGCTCGTCGAGCGCACAAAGGGTTATTACGGAACTTCCTCTCGTACCTTCCGTGGTATGAAGGAGCAGGCACAGCATTCTGGTCAGTATGCTTACCGTGACCGTCGTAACAAGAAGCGTGATTTCCGCGCACTGTGGATTCAGCGTATCAACGCTGCAGCACGCATCAACGACCTTTCTTACAGCAAGTTCATGCACGGCCTCAAGCTCGCTGGTGTTGAGCTTGACCGCAAGGTTCTCGCAGAGATTGCTTACTCTGACGAGCAGGGCTTCGCAGATCTTGCAGAGATTGCTAAGAAGGCACTTGCTGAGTAACTTCGGTTTGCACTGAGCAATTTCATTACAGCTAGATAGCTAGACCCCGTATGTCCTTTTGGATGTGCGGGGTTTTCTTTTGGCGAGAATTTCGCTGGGAGCACGACCGGTCGAGGTCACGGCGCGCACAGTTGAGGTCACGACGCGCCTGATTTTCTCGCCATGTCTGAACGATTTGCCGGAAAAGCTCACCATATCTGAGCTATTTGCCGGGTTTTCTCGCCATGTCTGAGTAAATTCACTCAGACATGATGCAGCTTTCAGGCTCAAAAATTCAGGGCCGAAGCTCCTATCTTTCACGTGCCTGATTTCGTCAAAGAATCTGTAAATTTTGCCTAAAAATGCAAAAGAAACTGTGGATTTGCCTGATTTTGTTAAAGAATCTGTACCTCAAATACAGATTCTTTGCACTTTTTAGGCGCGTGAGCTGGTTGTTGGCGCACTTGGCGAGAAACCCGTGCAGTCGCAATTGCAGCCGTGAACGGAACCACGAGCTCACGGAAAGTTGGCTTGCGAGCATCCGTTTCCAGCTTATTCGCTCTTGTGGTCTCTGTGAATGAGTTCTTCGATGTGCTCGTGTTCTTCTTCGTGGAGCTGCTTAATCTCTTCATCGAAGCCTGGATCTTTAGGGGTAATGAGTTCATCTTCACCAGTCTTTGGATCAGTATGGTGAAGCAGAACAGGCTCAAAGAGGTGCAGGTACTTTGCAAAGAAAGCAGACATAGTAAGTAGCATGACAAAAATTGCAATACGAGGCAGCGTATTGACCTGCGTCATAATGAGCGAGCCAACGCACAGAAGGGCAGTCCAACCGTACATCAAAAGTACCGCTTGGCGCTGATTATAACCGTGAGCCATTAAGCGGTGATGTATGTGTCCGCGGTCGGCAGTAGCAAAACTGACGTGTGCGCGGGTACGGCGAACAATTGCGGAGAAGGTATCGATGATTGGAATACCTGCAACGACGAGAGGAACAATGATGGTTGTGAGTCCCGCCCAACGAGTGACAGACAAAAGCGAAATTGTTCCCAGAGCAAATCCCAAGGTTAGCGAACCAGAATCGCCCATGAAGATTGTTGCAGGATAGGAGTTGTGAACTAAGAATCCCAGTGTGGTGCCTGCGATTGCTGCACTTAAAAGAGCTGCGTCAAAGCGACCCGCCCAGATAGAAAGCACAAACATAGTGGTAGAGGCAATGCAGGTAATACCTGAAGAAAGTCCGTCAAGGCCGTCGATAAGGTTAATGATGTTGGCGTAAGCAACCAGGTAAATGACAGTTGCTGGATAGGCGAGCCATCCAAGATCCACAAAGCCGTACGCGGAAAACGGATCAACAACGTTACCGATAATCAGACCGCTTGCAGCCGCGATGCTTGCTGCAATTACCTGACCAGCGAGTTTCTGAATAGGCTTGAGAGAAAAAATGTCGTCAAGCAATCCGGTCAAGAAAATTACCGCAAAGGCTGCGCCAACAACCCAAAAATTAACGTTCAGGTAATAGCGAGAAGAAAGCGTAATCTCGGCATGTCCAAGGATTGCTTCAACGCCATAACGCACCAGCATAGCAACGGCTAACCCAAAGAAAATTGCAACGCCGCCCATGCGAGGAATAGGCTTTTTATTGACTCGACGAGCAGAGGGTTTATCGACAACTCCAAGCTTCCAAGCCAGTTGACGAACGGCAGGGGTAATCAGAGCTGAACCAAGACCAGCCGAGAGGAAAACACAAAACATGGTTACCCAGAGGTTCAAGCCGTATACCCTCCAATAAAAAACAGTATTTAACTGCTAAAATCCATACCATTTAATTGTGCTGCTCATTAAAAAACAAGTCAAGACTTTAATCTTTTTATAATCTCTTTATAGTAAGAATTGTCCTTCTCCCGCGGTCTAAACTGGGTGAACCGACAAGTTTTTTCAGGGAGCCTAATCTCGTGTTCAGTACAGGCATCCTTCGTTGTTAAGGAAGCTGGAACGCCCGAGTGCGGCGCCCACCTTATGAAGGTGGGTTCATAGATGACTGCGGGGAAGGATATTTTTCTGCCTCGGTAGCCTGTGTTAAAGCTCTGACGGCTCGCGGAAGAGTTGCGATGGTCTGCGGAAACGCCACGAGCCTCCTCGCAAGCCTACAGCCGCTCATTCCGCCCGCATAATCATTGACATACCTGCCCCTGATTGCCACAATAAGTACCGCAACGGGGATATAGCTCAGTTGGGAGAGCGCTGCCTTCGCAAGGCAGAGGCCGAGGGTTCGAATCCCTTTATCTCCACCATGACTTTGACGCGCGCAGAGACCCTGCGCGTTTTTTATACCACCATCTGCCTGGGCAGATACGACGGGAGGCGAGAAACCCTTGGGTAGTGCACCATCACCTCATGCCCTTACGTTTTCTGCCTACGACGTCTGTGAACTCTGCCCAAGGCGTTGCCATGCTCAAAGAAACGCTGGTAAAGCGGGCCTTTGTGGAGCTTCAAGCACCATTCGTGTGGCTCGTTCAGCGCTGCACTTTTGGGAGGAGCCTCCCATCTCGGGCGAGGCCGGATCAGGCGCAATTTTCTTCACAGGTTGCCCGCTCAGATGCGTGTTCTGTCAGAACCATCAAATCTCGCAAGAGGGTTTTGGCAAGCCAGTCACAACTGAACGCCTTGCCCAGATGATGCTTGAGCTTGAAGCTCAGGGTGCACTCAACATTAACCTTGTCACTCCTTTGCACTTCTCGCCACACATAATTGAAGCAGTGACGCTGGCAAAAGAGGCAGGATTGACGCTCCCAATAGTGTGCAATACCTCGGGATATGAGTTGCCAGAGGTGGTACAGAAAGTTTCGAGTGTCATTGATATCTGGCTGACAGACGTCAAGTACGCAAACCCCACGCTGGCAAAAGAGCTCTCGTACGCAGCAGATTATCCAGAGATGTCCATGGCGGCACTTGAGGTTATGCATGACTCAGTGATGAGTCGTGGCGGTCGCAAGCTGGATGACGACGGTCGCATGATGCAGGGCATCATTGTGCGCCACCTGGTCATGCCCACGCACGCGGACGATTCCTGCGAGGTACTCAACCGCGTCTGGAATCTTTGTCATAATGATGTAGACGTATCAATCATGAATCAGTACACGCCCAACGAGCGCATGCGCACGGCTGGCGGTCCGCTTTCTGGAACGCTTTCTGATGAGGAGTACGAGTTGGTGCTCTGTCATGCGGATGACCTGGGCTTTGAAAATCTGTGGTGGCAGGAGGGTGGAACCGTCTCCGAGAGTTTTGTGCCAGCCTTTGACGCAACAGGCGTTGAGGGTCCCGCGCTCAAGCTTCGCATGGCACACGGAGATGCCGCCAACGACGCCACCACAAGCACCTCCGACACACTAACTGAGGAGTAACCATGTCTGTCGAGAAACCCGAAGAGCTCCAAACCACCCCAGCGCCACAGGCGGCTGCGCTCACGGACGCGGAGCGCGCCGAGCTGGAAGCGCTCCGCGCAGAGAAAGAGCGCAGGGAGCTCGAGGCTCTTCGCGCAGAGAAAGAGCGCGCTGAGCTTGAGACGCTTCGTGCCGAGAAGACCCGTGCAGCCCAAGTAGAAGCGCAAGCGCAAGCAGAGGCAGCTGCCGCTGAAGATGCTCAGCTTGTTGCAGATCAGCAGCGTGCTGCACGTCAGGCAGCTCAGCAGGAGGCCGAGCAAATTCGTCGCATTCAGGAGCAGCGCGCAAAAGGTCGCGCCCTTATGGAGCCAGATGAGGACGACGAAGACATCAAAATGCCTTTGGGGCAAAAAATTGTTATTGGAACTGTGGTAATTCTCGCAGTTATCTTTGTTGTAAGCCAATTTATTTTGTAGGACTGCTACTCTAGATATATCGTCTCACCGTCAGTTTTTGACCAATCGAAAAGAGCAACTATGTCACTCACTGATCGTACCAAACCCTCAGACGTTAGCCTTAATACAGACTTGTATGAGCTCACGATGGCTCAAGGTTATTGGGAAGCCGGTCTTGTTGATGCAGAGGCATGCTTTACCGCATTCTTCCGCGAGAATCCCTTTAATGGCGGCTTTGCCATTTCTTGTGGAACTGGTCAAATTGCTGACTTAGTTGAAAACTTTATCTTTGAAGACGACGATATTGACTACCTGGCAAGCATTAACTCTCCTGGTGGCGGCCGTCTCTTTAAGCCAGCGTTCCTTGAGTTTTTGCGCAACCACAAGCTCAATGTAACCATTGATGCAATCCCCGAGGGAGAGCTTGTTTTCCCACGTGAGCCTATGGTCCGCGTAGAGGGCTCCATTGTTGACTGCCAGCTCATTGAGACCGCCCTGCTAAACTTGGTCAACTTCCAGACTTTGGCCGCAACTAAGTGTGCTCGCGTTATCAAGGCTGCTCAGGGCAATCCCGTCTCTGACTTTGGCCTGCGTCGTGCGCAAGGTCCAGATGGTGGCTTGGCAGTTGCTCGCGCTTCCTATATTGCAGGTGCTTCAAGCACTTCAAATGTTCTTGCTGGCAAAATTTACGGCATTCCTGTTTTTGGTACCCACGCACACTCTTGGGTAATGTCGTTTGATACTGAGCTTGATGCCTTTAGGGCGTTTGCAAAATCTAGCCCAACTAACTGCTCACTTCTGCTTGATACCTATGATGTTCACGAAGGCATCAAGAACGCCATTATTGTGGCAAAGGAGATGGAAGAGCGCGGCGAGCGCTTGAGTGCTGTTCGTATTGACTCCGGAGACCTTGCGCGCCTTTCTAAGGAAGCTCGCAAGGCTTTTGACGAGGCAGGCCTTCCTTACATCAAGATTTCTGTTTCAAATGATCTTGACGAGTACACCATCCAGTCTCTCTTTGCTCAGGGAGCACCTATTGACGCCTTTGGTGTTGGCACCAAGCTTGCCACCTGCGATCCTCAGCCTTCACTTGGCGGTGTCTACAAGCTGACCGCTCGTCGTCAGTCTGCTGCTGAGCCTTGGACTCCTGTTATCAAGCTGTCCGAGATGGCCTACAAGCGTACCGTCCCAGGCATTCAGCACATTCGCCGCTTCTATGATGCAAACGGCTGTCCTGCAGGCGACATGATTTTTGACCCAGATTACCTGGTAACCAAGAGTCCAGAGTCTAAGGCAACTGTTGTCGACATTATTGACCCGTATTCAACTCACAAGCTTGAAGGAACTTCTCGCGAGCTGATGGTAAGGCTGGTAGAAGGCGGCAAGCGTGTAGGGGAGAGCGAGTCTATTGAGGTTGCTCGCGACCGTTGTCACGCGGCACTCATGCGCCTGGACGCAGCGTATACGCGTTTCTTGAATCCTCAGATTTATCCTGTGGGTCTCGAGCGTGGCCTGGCCAATTTGCGTCATGAACTTGCTGCTCAACATCAGGTAAAATCTTCCGAGGAAACTGAGTAGTTCTCTAGAAGCTACACAACCAACTATGTAATTGCGCTGCACACGTGCGCTGAATTTAAAGGAGAACCATGCGCGAGAAGATCGAGGAACTTGTACGTCAAGCCTTGGCAGATGCCCAGGCTGCGGGTGAGTTGCCTGAATTCCAGATTGATGATGTGGGACTTGAGCGCCCACAGGACTCATCAAATGGAGACTGGTCTTCTACGGTTGCAATGCGTTCTGCAAAGCTGGCACATAAGGCTCCTCGCGATATTGCCGCAGCTCTTGTGGCTCATATTGCTACAGACCCTCAAATTGAGCGTGTCGAAGTTGCAGGTCCTGGCTTTGTAAACTTCTATCTGTCTACCGCTGCGGGCAATGAGATTTTTAACACCGTTCGTGAGCAGGGCGCCGATTTTGGTCGTTCTACCTTTGGCGCTGGCCAGAAAGTTCAGGTAGAGTACGTTTCTGCAAACCCTGTTGGTCCTCTGCACATTGGTCATGGCCGTTGGGCGGCGCTTGGAGATTCTCTAAGCCGCATTCTTGCCTTCGCAGGCTATGAGGTTGAGCGCGAGTACTACGTCAACGATCATGGCTCTCAGATGGATGTCTTTGGTCACTCTATTTCCAAGCGCTACCTGCAGCTTATTGACATTATGCAGAAGCGCGGCATTGATGCGGAGTCGGCTGCTCAGGTGCTTGCAGAAGATCGCAATGCTTACGTTGCAGATGAAGACGATGCTCATCCAGAGAAGCATCCGTTTACTGACGAGTTCATTAACTCTCTTGGCGGCAACGCATACGCTGGAGATTACATTGTTGACCTGGGACTTTTCTTCCTCAAAAATGACGGAGAGGCCTGGGCAGATAAATCTGAAGATGAGCGCATGACAGAGTTCCGCGAGCGCGGCTATAAGATGATGCTTGAGTCCATCAAAAATACCTGCCACAACGCCCGCGCTGACTTTGACGTTTGGTTCTCCGAGCGTTCTTTGTATGTCAAGGATGACCAGGGTAAAGACGCTGTTGACCGCGCACTTGATGCTCTGGATAAGCTTGGCTATCTGTACCGTTCTGACGAGGGCGCGCTGTTCTTCCGTTCCACTGATTTTGGTGACGATAAGGACCGTGTACTTATCAAGACAAATGGCGAGTATACCTATTTTGCTTCCGACGTTGCGTACCACTGGAACAAGTTCCAGCGTGTTGACCACGTTATTGATATTTGGGGAGCAGATCATCACGGCTATATTCAGCGTGTTCGCTCTGCTGCAACAGCTCTTGGTTACCCAACTCAGTTTGAGGTTTTGCTTGGCCAGCTGGTTAACCTGCTCAGAAACGGTGTTGCCGTCAGAATGTCTAAGCGTAAAGGAACTGGTATCCACTTTGATGAGCTTCTCGCTGAGGTTGGTGTTGATGCAACGCGCTACACCCTTGTTTCAAAGTCTTCCAACCAGATGATTGACTTTGACATTGAGCAGGTAAAGCGTCAGGACAGCTCTAATCCTGTGTATTACGTTCAGTATGCTCACGCTCGTATTTGCTCTATTTTGCGCCGCGCTGCTGGCGTTGACCTTGATGAGGCAAAGGCACTTGGTATGGACGCTGTTGCAGATAAGGCTATTGGCTCTGAGGTTGATCTTGGGCTGCTCTCTGAAGACGCCGAGCAGGCTCTTGCTCGTAAACTCTTTGAGTTCCCAGGTCTTGTTGAGGGTTGTGCTCGCGATAGGGCACCATTCCGCATTACGCACTACATTGAAGAGCTTGCTGGTCAGTTCCACGCATTCTATACCGTTTGCCAGGTACTTCCTTCTGAAGGACGCCCACTGGACGCAGAGCTTTCGAAGGCTCGTCTTGCTGCGTGTGATGCAACTCGTCGTGTACTTGCAATTGCTCTTGATCTGATTGGTGTTTCTGCTCCTGAGGCAATGTAAACGATAGCTAACTATGTTGTTTTGTCATGATACCGTGCAAGTATTGAATACCTGCACGGTATCTTTAGTGAATTTCTCCAGATAATTTACATATTTCTCCGTTATGTAAAAAATTTTTTAATGTATAAAAGAGATAATAAAATTAATATTTATTACTTAAATTTTATATTTCAGCATATAAAAGCCTATTTTGATGTCATATAAGCACCATTTTCTAACATATTTTTGACTAACTATTGTTTTGTCCCCACGTTAACACGTGTTTTTTAGGGGTATACTCATTATGCGAGCAAATAGTAAATGGTTCGGGCATAAGAGTGGAGGTCTCTATGGAACTTCGCGAGTACATGTCCATTCGCAGGTCTTACAACTTGGTTAGAAGAGTGGTGCCTGCTAACAGACGACTCACGTTTGAAGAGTTTGCTATTTTGTGTCGCCTCAATGTGAAGGGTGCTCCTGTTAAGACTTCAGAAATTGCCGAGTATCAGAGTGCTCTTCGTCCTACGATTACTCATCGTACCTCGCACCTGGCAAGGCTTGGTTTCATCAAGAGAGATGAAGGCGCCATTGATCGACGCAACGTAGTGTGTATCATCACAGAAAAGGGTGTAGAAGCAGTTGAGGAGCTGTCCAAGCTTACCTGTGCTCGTATTGCACCCGGCCAGGCGCTTTCACGTACTTCGTTTGAGCGTATTGTCATGTATGTTGACGCTATGGGAGCTCTGTATTGCAGGGCAGCAGATATGGTCCTTCTTGCAATTCTAGATTCTCCTAAAGACGCTCTTTCAATTACAGAGATTGTTGACGCACTTGGTCTTTTGCAGCCAACGGTTTCTATGTCTCTTACTGCTTTGGCAGAAAGTGGCCTGGTACAGCGCAAACATGACGATGCTCTTTCAAGAAGAGTAACTATGGTTGAGCTCACGCCTCAAGGCAAGACGTATATCAAAGAAATCGTTCAGCAAATTGAAGATATTGTTGTAAAAAGAAAGAGCCGTACAGCTGTTTAAATGATTTATGCAGATTAAAGAAATCTAGAAGATGGATTTCTCGAGGTTTAAGGGTTAGTGGTTATAAATCCCCATTTGCCCGTTTTATGGTGAATTTTATTTATTTTTTCATCATAAGGCGGGCATTTTCGTGGTATATTCCTTTTGGATTTGCACCTATTTGATTTTGTTTGTTATCCCTTCATCATATTTCTCACGTATTTTTACAGATTATTTTGATGAGCAAACAGAGAGGTTTGTACATGTCGGACGAAACATCTTCGGTCCAAAATGATTCTTTAAATGATGTAGAAAATACTCCAGCACCACGTAGACGTGGTAGACCTCGTAAGAGTGAAAATAGTAATTCAGAAAATTCAACTTCAGAAAATACCAATTCTGAGGCAACTGAAGAAAAGGCCTCTAATTCATCTGCTGCAAAGCGTCGTCGTGGTCGTCCAACTAAAAAAGAGACTGAGGCACGTCGTGCGGTAGAGGCTGTTGTGGCAGAGGCTATGAACGCAGCTGGCATTGCAGAGCCTCCTAAACGTCGCCGCGGCCGTCCTAGCAAAGAAGAGATGGAAGAGCGTGCTCTTCACGAGCGTGCCCTTGAAGTTGCACAGGCAGAGGTCCTGGCTCAGGTCCAGGCAGGCGGCAAGGTTTCTTCTGACGTTGTAGACACTGATCGCCTTACCAAGATTGTTCAGGACGCAACTCAGCCTTCTGCAGAGGTAACTCCGGCTCCTGCCTTCACTAAAGCAGAGGCAGAGGGTGCGGCTGGCCAGAATGACAATGCGGCTCAGAAGAACTTTGCTGAAGAGCAGGGTAGTGTTGAGCAGCAGAATGGTGCAGCTCAGGAGCAGGCTTCTGGTGCAGTAGCAGATTCCGATGCAGCTCCAGCAGAGCGTCCAGGACGTTCTCGTACGGGTGCAGCACGTCGTCGACATCGTAATGCTGAGCCAAAAGAAGCAGTTCAGGAGGGCGAGAAGACACAGGAAAACGCACACGCCAACAACCAGGAGCGTCCTTCTCGCGATCGTAGACAGAACAACCAGCGCAACAAGAATCGCAAGCAAGGCCAGGCAAGCGAGCCATCGCTTTCCAAAGAGGCTCTGCAAGAGATGAAGCTTTCTGAGCTTCGTGCTAAAGCAACTGAGCTGGGCATTGAGTACGCAGGCGTTCATAAGTCTGATTTGATTGAGCTTGTATACGCTGCATCTGCAGCTGCTGAGGGCTTTAAGACTGTTGAGGGTATTCTTCAGATTAGCAACGAAGGTTACGGCTGGATTCGTACGGGCAATTACATGGAAGGCGATGACGACGCCTTTGTCCACCAGCAGATTATTAGAAATCTTGGTCTGCGTCCGGGTGATAGCGTCTTGGGCATGGTGGGACCTGCTCGCGTAAATAGCAAGTATCCACCACTGCTTAAGGTTACCCAGGTCAACGGTGGGGAAGTTGAGGGTCTTAAGGATCGTCCTCGCTTCAAAGACCTGACCCCTATTTTCCCGGACCAGCCTCTTACAATGGAGCACGGTAAAGACTCCATTACGGGCCGTGCAATTGATCTGGTGGCTCCTATTGGTAAGGGTCAGCGTGGTTTGATTGTCTCGCCTCCAAAGGCAGGTAAGACCACCATTTTGAAGCGCATTTGCCAGTCTATTACTACCAACAATCCTGAGGTTCACCTCTTCTGTCTCCTGGTAGACGAGCGTCCTGAGGAAGTTACGGACATGGAGCGCTCCATCAAGGGCACCGTTGTTGCTTCAACTTTTGATATGCCAGCAGAGAACCACACCGTTGTCTCGGAGCTTGTCATTGAGCGAGCAAAGCGTCTGGTTGAGATGGGTCAGGACGTTGTGGTTATTCTGGACTCCATCACACGTCTCGCTCGTGCATACAACCTGGCTATTCCTGCTTCTGGTCGTATTCTTTCTGGTGGTGTTGACTCCGCAGCTCTGTATCCACCAAAGAAGTTCTTGGGTGCAGCTCGAAATATCGAGAACGGCGGCTCGCTCACTATTATTGCGTCTGCCCTGGTAGATACAGGCTCCAAGATGGATGAGGTTATCTTCGAGGAGTTCAAGGGTACTGGTAACATGGAGCTCAAGCTTGATCGAGACCTGGCAGATCGCCGTATCTTCCCAGCTATTGATCCTGTTTCTTCTGGTACTCGTAATGAGGATCTGCTTATTAAGCCAGAGCTTCAGCCTATGGTATGGGGCGTTCGCCGTATTCTTGCAGGCTTCAATAACACTGAGCGTGCAACTACTGCTCTTATCAGTGGTCTTAAGCAGACCGACAATAACCAGGACTTCCTGATTAGATCTGCAAAGAAGGCTGCACAGTCTGACTATCCACAGAATTAGTCAGATTTAAAGATGACGCAAGAAGTGCTTTCCAATCTATGTTGGGAGGCACTTCTTTTTTCTCGCCATTTTTGTTGAATAACTGCTGAAGAATTATGAAAAAGTTTTAATGACGCTGTAAAAAATAATGAATTACGCTATAGTCATTTCTAACAGCACAATTATGTGTTGCAGCGGATTACACAAAGATGAAATGAAGCCCACCCGTTGCTCACGTCGCCCGTATTGGGTTTAGTAGCATATGCAAATTTAGCGTGTGTCTTCATACATCTTCTTGGCGTTTGTAGGGGGAGTTTGTATGACAGAAGGTAGGAATCCGGCAGTAGTCGCCGGCCTGCTCAGTGGACTGGTTCTGGTAGCAGAGCCAGCATCTGCGTATGCCCTTACCGCTAATGAAATTCGTCAAACGCCTCTTGGTGCAATCTTTACAGGCATTGGAGTGGGACTTGCTGCGGTTGCAATCATTTCTGGTGCGGCCTTGGTAGTCTCTCGCTCGGTAAATCGTGGCGAGAAAATCGATGAAATAGAAGCAAAGAGCCAGTCGGCTGCAACGTTCCAGAGCTCAGATGAGGCTCTATCTTCAAAGCAGGTCTCAGCTGCATCGAACTTCTCGCCAGAAGAGAGCATTGTGATTCCACTGGACTCTTCAAGGCGCTCGATTGCTGCGTACAAGCCAAAGCACATGAGGGCTTCTCAGTGGGATATGACTGGTTCCATTCGTGTTCAGTCTGCTGAGTTGCCTGTCCAGCCTGCCGAGCCACCTGCAAAGAAGTCACAGGTTGTAAGTACGGCCGCAGAGGGAGTTCTTCCCGTTCGCGCAAAGAAGGCTCCTGCGCACTCTACAAACGACTATGCGCAGATTGCAGAGAACTACACCAAGCTTTTGAGCTGGCGTGAGCGTACCGTTGCACGTGCAAAGGGTGCTGCTGCGGTACTTCTTGAGCGCTTAGGACAAGATCCTATGGACGGCCTGCCTATTATCGAGCGTGCTGACGGAACCGTTGGTGACGTTGGTACTGCTTGGTGGACTAAGGCTGTGGGCGAAGAGTCCATTACGCGCGATTTTGGTATTGCTGAGATTGGCGCCGAGGCTATTCCTGAAGATTTTACCAACCATGCTGCTGATATTTCTAGCCGTATCTCTTACGTTGACCAGGGAGTCTTCCCTGAGAAGCGTACGATTGACGAGCTTGAGCATGCTGATGATTGGACGCTTGCGCTGGCTGCAATGGACGAGCATCTAGCTCGCCATGATCAGCAGCAGATGCGCAAGTATCATCCAGTGCAGCTGCCGCTCATTGGTCAGGCCGCTGCTGAGGCTGAAGTTGCAAGCTCGGTGGAGTTGTCGGGTGCAAAACCTGCTGCGTCTCACAAGGTTACCGCAGCTCAGATGCGTCCTTCTCGCGAGCCAAACTACGCTGGTGTGGTTGCACAATCAACCGCAATGCCGCTGATCAAGGCTACAAACGATACGTCATCGCATGTTCAGGACATCTTTGACGCGGTTGAGCGTGAGATGGCAGCTGAGCTTCAGGCGGCTGACGAGAGACCAACGCGCGAGCTCCTTCGCCTCATTGAGGGCGGCACCAGCAAGATGAAGAAGATTTCTTCGCTTGATCTTGGCGAGAAGACCAGCGCAGACAAGGCCTCTTACAAACCTCGTCACTTTGCGGGTGAGCTTCCCCTGGTACGTGAGGCGTAAGTAGCACACGTAGGCCAGCTGCGGGTAGTCAGAAGACAACCGCGCAACCGTCGCGAAAGGCTGGAGTTCGTAGAAACATCCGGTTTCTCTAAAATTATTTCAAGTTAGATAACATTTTTTGGCTGTGGTTCTTTTTTAAGGGCTGCAGCCATATTGTGTTGTGTCACATATTCAACGCTATGGAGAAAAGGAGATGAATATGGCACATAAGCTAACGCGACGACGCTTTTTGGAGGTGGCCGGGACCATTGCGGGCTCGTTTGCTCTAGCAGGTTGTTCGCCAAAGAACCAAGACCCTAACTCCATTTACGTTGGCGTGATGGGACCGTATACCGGCGACGTTGCTCAGTATGGTCTTGCGGTACGTAGCGGCATTTTGTTGTACCTCAAGGAATTCAACAAGAATAGTGGAGCTGGTGGCCGTCAGATTGTCTCTATTGTTGAGGACGAGAAGGGCGATTCAACTGAGGCCATTCTTGTCTATAACAAGCTTCTTGACGAGAATGTCTGTGCAATTCTAGGTGACGTTACCTCAACGCCAACCATTGCACTGGCACAGAAATCGGTACTGGACAACATTCCTTGCGTAACGGCATCTGCAACAGCAGAAGACGTTGTTGCTCACGGCAATAACATGTTCCGCGCTACTGTCACCGACCCATTCCAGGGCGTTGTTCTTGCAGAGTTTGCTAAAAAGCAAGGCTATCAGCGTGTAGGAACCATCTTTAACTCTGGCGGCGATTACGAAATTGGCGTAAACAACGCATTTGTCCAGAGGGCTCGTGAGTTGGGCATTGAGGTTGTATCCCAGCAGGGTTATCCAACGGGAGCTGTTGACTTTAACGCCCAGCTTACCAGCATTATTGGACTGGATCCTGATGCCATTTTGGCTCCAAACTATTACCAGGATAACGGCAAGATTGTGACGCAGGCTCGCCAGCTTGGCTGCAAAAAGCCTTTTATGGGCGCAGATGGTTGGGCAGGCATCATTGGCGGCGAGCAGGACTATGCTTCTGCGGCTGACCTTGAAGGATGCTTCTATTGCTCTGCCTTTGTTGCTTCAAACCCAGATGAAAAAGTTCAGCATTTTGTTAAGGCTTATACCGAGGAATACGGTGAGGCTCCAACTAACTTCTGTTCTTTGGGCTATGACGCAGCAATGATTCTTTGCTCCGCTCTTAAGACTGTCGAGAAACGCGGTTATACCTACAACTCTAATGAGTATAGGCAAGCCATTATTGACGCTATTGCATCTGGTGTGGTCGAAGGTGTTACTGGAACCCTTTCATATCAGGGAACAGGTGACCCAGTGAAGTCCACCTTGATTATTACCTTTAAAGATGGCAAAGAGTCCATCTATGACACGATCAATCCTTCATAGAAAAGAGAACCTCAGATGTTTTTGACTCAGGTGCTCAATGGACTTCAATTGGGCAGTATTTACGCACTGGTGGCGCTTGGTTACACAATGGTGTACGGCATCATCTTGCTTCTTAACTTTGCACATGGTGACATCATCATGTTTGGCTCCTACGTTGCTTGGATTGCGCTTGTTCAGTTAGGACTCAATCCTGCAATCGCCGTTCTTCTCGCCATTTTCGGCTGCGTTGTACTGGGCGTTCTTATTGATAAGGTTGCCTATGCACCACTCAGAGAAGCTCCAAGGCTTTCTATTCTGATTACCGCAATTGGCGTTTCTTACCTGCTTGAAAATGGAGTTCAGCTACTTCTTGGTGCTGACGCTAAGGTTGTTCCAAGCATCATTGACTTGGGAACTGTTCAGGTATTTGGTTCGACGCTCTCCGGCACTGCACTTTTGACTGTTGCCGTTACTATTGTGGCGACCGTTGTTCTGACCCTTTTGGTTCAGAAGACTCGTCTTGGTAAGGCAATGCGTGCAGTTTCTGAGGATATGGGCGCTGCTCGTCTGATGGGCGTTAACGTCAATAGCACTATTAGCTTTACCTTTGCAGTTGGTTCCGCTCTGGCAGGCATTGCGGCTATTCTGTACTCCATGGCATACCAGCAGGTTTCTCCTACCATGGGCGTCATGCTGGGCACCAAGGCATTTGTTGCAGCAGTTCTTGGCGGCATTGGCTCCATTCCTGGCGCTGTTATTGGCGGCCTTATTGTTGGCTTCTCCGAGGTCTTTGTTGCTGCCTTTGGCCTGTCTGTCTGGCAGGATGCAGTAGTCTTCTTACTCTTGATTCTTGTTCTTGTTGTGAAACCAACTGGCCTGCTTGGCCGACCAGTTACCGAGAAAGTGTAAGGAGGCTCACATGACTAAAATGTATCCACGCGATAATAACCACAACCCCGTAATTGTCACTGGTTTTGGTGGAAAAGATGGTCACCGTCGTGAGCTCACTATGCCTGCTCGCTATGCCATCAATGCAATTCTTGTTGCACTCTTTGTCTTTGGTGGAAACTTCCTGGTAGGAGAGGGCCTTATTTCTCGCTATCAGACCGTTGTTTTTGAGCAAATTGGCGTGTATGTTCTGATGACCGTTTCTCTGAACATTGTTACTGGTTATCTGGGACAGCTTCCTTTGGGTCACGCTGGCTTTATGTCCATTGGTGGTTATGCCTGCGCAATCTTTATCATTCGCATGATGCCACTCTTTGGTCTGGATGCTCAGTCCATGGCCTCAGGCTCTACACCTGCAGTTATTCTTTTTGTTGTGGGTCTTTTGTTTGGCGGCATTTGCGCCGCTCTGATGGGCGTGGTTATTGGTATTCCAGCACTTCGTCTTCGCGGTGATTACCTGGCCATCATTACTCTGGGCTTTGCAGAGATTATCCGCGTTGTCCTGGTAAACATTGACTCTGCTCTTGGCTTCAAGCTTACTGGTGGCGCATCAGGCCTCACGGGTATTCCTGCTTATACAGGCTACCTAAACACCGCAATTGTTGCTTCGCTTGCCATCTTTGCTATTCATACTCTTATGAAGTCTAGACATGGACGTGCTATTCTCGCCATCCGCGATAACGAGATTGCTGCAGAGGCATCAGGCGTTAACACCACGTATTACAAGACCCTTGCCTTTGTTTTCTCTGCATTTCTTGCTGGTATTGCAGGCGGCCTTTACGCGGGCTGCATCGGCGTTATGGCGCCTGCCAAGTTTGGCTTCATGAAGTCCGTTGAGATCCTTGTTATGGTTGTTTTGGGCGGCATGGGTTCTATGTTTGGCTCCGTTGTGTCCGCAACTGTCCTGACCGTACTCCCAGAGGCTCTACGTGCCTTTGCTGACTACCGCATGGTTGCTTATGCAATCGTGCTGATTCTGGTCATGATCTTCAGACCAGAGGGTCTGTTTGGCTCCTATGACTTCTCGCTGTCTCGCATTATTAAGCGAGTCATGAACAGGGACTTCCCTTGGAACAATGATGACTCGGACGAGCAGACAGACGTGCAGGTCAACGCGAAGGCAGGCGTTCAGGCAAATGAGCAGGCGGATACGCAGGTAGAAGCCACAACTGATTCGAAGGAGGCGTAAGAGCGATGGCAACTAAAAACACTACAAAACTTATTAGGCAAGAGTCTCCTAACCTCATTCCTGAGCGAGACCTTGGTGCAATTCCAGTTCTTCAAGCTGAGCACCTTGGCATTGACTTTGGTGGCTTGACTGCTGTTAACGACTTCAACATTGCTCTTGGTCCTACCGAGATCTCTGGCATCATTGGTCCTAACGGTGCAGGTAAAACAACTGTTTTTAACTTGCTTACCTGTGTCTATAAGCCAACCCGTGGTACCGTAATGATTGACGGCTACGACCTTGCTGGTAAAAGCGTTGTTGAAGCAAATCATATGGGTATTGCCCGCACCTTCCAGAACATTCGACTGTTCAACAACATGACTGTTATGGAGAACATTCAGGTTGGTCAGGGTAGCCACATGACGTCTCATTTCTTTGAGGACGTCCTTCGTCTTCCAGCTCACTGGAAGCAGGAAAAAGAGAGCGCTGATAACGCTCGCGATCTGCTGCGCATTTTTGGTATGGAGAACCTTGCAAATAACCTTGCAGGCAACCTGCCTTATGGTGCTCAGCGCAAGCTTGAGATTCTTCGCGCTCTGGCAACGCAGCCTAAGATTTTACTGCTTGACGAGCCAGCTGCAGGTATGAATCCAGCAGAGACTGACGAGCTTATGGAGAATGTCCTTAAGATTCGTGATGATTTCAAGATTGCTGTTCTTCTCATCGAGCATGATATGAAGTTTGTTATGGGCATTTGCGAGGGTTTGGCCGTTCTTGACCACGGCAACATCATCGCAAAGGGAACGCCAGAAGAGGTTCAGAACAACCCTCGCGTTATCGAGGCATATCTTGGAAAGCAGGAGGTGCGCTAATGGCCGCTGAAACTACAAACACCCAGGCAGTTGGCGCTGGAAAAACCCTGCTATCCGTCAAGGATCTTAATGTTTCTTACGGTGCAATCCACGCAGTTCAGGGCATTTCTTTTGACATCCACGAGGGTGAGATCGTTACCCTTATTGGCGCAAACGGCGCAGGTAAATCAACTACACTGAACACCATTGCTGGTCTAGTAAAGCCGGACTCTGGCACCATTACGCTTGACGAGAAAAACCTTGTAGGCCAGCGCGCTCACAAGATTGTTGAGGCTGGCCTGGCATTGTGCCCTGAGGGCCGCCGTGTGTTTTCTCGCATGAGTGTTGCTGAAAACCTTGAGATGGGCGGCTATACGCAGCCCGATTCCCAGAACGCTAAGACCGTCAAGATGGTCTACGAGCATTTCCCACGTCTTCGCGAGCGCAAGAATCAGCTGGCAGGAACGCTGTCTGGTGGCGAGCAACAGATGCTTGCTATGGGTCGAGCTCTGATGAGCAGGCCAAAGCTTTTGATGCTCGACGAGCCTTCCATGGGTCTGGCTCCTCTTCTGATTGAGGAAATCTTCCAGATCATTCGTCAGCTCGGCGATGCAGGAACCACCATTTTGTTGGTTGAGCAGAACGCTAATATGGCACTTAAGGTTGCTGACCGTGCATACGTTCTTGAGCTTGGTAAGGTTGCTAAGCATGGCACCGGCCAGGAGCTTCTCCACGACGATGACGTTCGTAAGGCTTACCTCGGCGCATAAACGCAACTAGTGGCAAATGTGCTTTGACGTCAACGTACCTTAAACGTTAACCCGGCTCCCACACAACGTAGGAGCCGGGTTTTGTTGTCATGTCTGAACAGTTTGCCTGAAAAGCGCACCATATCTGAGCTATTTGCCGGTTTTTCTCGCCAAGTCTGAGTTAATTTACTCAGACTTGATGTAGTTTTCAGGCTCGCAAAATTTGGCGCGGCGCAGCCTATCTTCACGCGCCTGATTTCTTCAAAGAATCTGTAACTTTTGCCTAAATACGTAAAAGAATCTGTGGATTTGCCTGATTTCATCAAAGAATCGGTGGCTCAAATACAGATTCTTTGCACTTTTCA
The DNA here is from genome assembly GCF_000565075.1 of Atopobium sp. BS2. Classification (GTDB taxonomy): domain Bacteria; phylum Actinomycetota; class Coriobacteriia; order Coriobacteriales; family Atopobiaceae; genus Lancefieldella. Next base: position 70,403 of record NZ_JDFG01000012.1, on the reverse strand, counting down.
GGCACGCAATAGCAGAAGGGTCCGCCTGGCGAGAAAAACGGACGGGAATGACACTCCTAGCGAGAAACCCGTGTTGTCGCAGGCGTACTTGTTAGTACACGCATTGACCGAGCGCAGTTGTCACGTTAGATTTCGTCGAAAGTGTTGCGGTGTTGCTGACCGTCGTCCAAGGTAAGGACGGTACCCAGAAGTGCTGGCTCAAGAATCTGAATCCAAAGATCGCCTCTGACCTGCTTGGCATTCTCGGCAACCGCGCGCGCCGTAACGGGGGAGTCGCAGATGGCAACCATAGTGGCACCTGAGCCCGAGATGACAAAGGCGCATGCACGAGCAAGCTTTGCTACCTGCTTAAGCTCCTCGTAATCGGGGATGAGCTCCTTGCGGTAGGGCTCATGGAGTTTGTCGTTGCAGGCAGCTGCCAAAAGACCTCCATTGCCTGTTTCAAGTGCATGGGTAACAGCAACGGTACGACCCATCTGGTAAACGGCCGTTTCAAGGGAGACTTTCTGCGGAACCACTTTGCGCGCTTCCTCAGTATTGATAGAGTACGGGGGCGCAATTGCAACAAAAGAGAGACCGCGCGCTACGAGCCTTCGAGTACAAACGGTATGCCCGCCCTCAACAAATGATGAGGTCAGGCCACCGTAAATTGCAGGAGCAACGTTATCGGGATGGCCCTCAAAATGACAGGCAAAGTCGAGCGCACGCTCAGGATCCCAGCCGCCATGAGACTCGGTCATCGCGGCTGCAATACCAGCAATTACGCAGGTAGAACTTGAGCCAAGTCCGCCAGAAAGCGGAATAGGCGAGTCGATAGTGATGTGCTTAGGAGTAGGCTCTTCGCCCAGCTTTTCGCAGGCTCGAACATAAGACGTCCAGACAAGGTTATCGTCGTTTCTGAACTGCTCGGGGCAGCCGTCAATGATGAGCGTAGGGGATTCCCTAAACGTAATCTTTGCGCGCAGGTTAAACGCAAGACCCAGCGTATCGTAGCCGACGCCAATGTTTGCAGAGGTAGCAGGTACAGATACGGTCAAGATGGTGTTGTCGAGCATGTAGAACCTGCTTTCTCAAAGTCTAACAAGCAAAAATACGCCCGCATGCTTCGGAAACGTATGAAGCAAGCTGTTCCTTCTCGCGAACGTCAGTATGAATGATAACGTTATCATTCAGCGATGAAAGCTGGATTGGCGGATTAGTGTCCGTGATTTCGGCGAGCGTATGCATGCATGCAAAGTCATCCAGGCCAGCGGTCGAGTGGCCCAGCGCGGCAAGCACGTCGGACGAGAACTTATACGGGCTAGCAGTAGACAGACAAACGCGCACGTTACCCGCCTGGCGAGAAACCCTGTCAAGCACGTGCTTTGCGACGGCTGTGTGAGGATCAATCAGCACACGACAATTCTCCCAGGTAGAATAGATAGTCTCACGCGTCTGAGCGTCGGTAGCAAAGCCAGCATCAAAGGTTTCGCGGATGGTGTCCATCACCTGAGCAGGTACCGTGTAGATACCCTTGGTTACCAGCTGGTTCATCAGATAGCTGACAAGCTCAGTGTCTTTGCCGGACGCAAGATAGAGGAGTCGTTCAAGGTTTGATGAAACCAGAATGTCCATCGACGGAGAGATAGTCTTTTCAAATGCACGCCTGCGATCATAGACGCCTGTTTCCAAGAAATCAGTCAGCACCTTATTGCTGTTAGAAGCCACAATGAGGCGCTCAACAGGAAGTCCCATCTCTTTTGCAAAGTAACCTGCGAGGACGTCGCCAAAGTTGCCGGTTGGCACGCAGAAAGTAACTTTTTGACCCTGAGTGATGGCACCCTTGGCAACAAGCTGGGCATATGCGTCAAAGTAGTAGGTTACCTGTGGGGCTAAACGACCAATATTGATGGAGTTTGCGCTGGAAAGTACTGTGCCTTTACCGGCCAACTCATGCGCCAACTCCTTGTTAGCAAAGATTGCTTTAGCGGCGTTTTGAGCGTCGTCAAAGTTTCCCTTAACAGCGCAAATAGCTACGTTAGAGCCTTTTTGAGTTACCATCTGCAGGCGTTGAATATCAGAAACCTTGCCTTCAGGGTAAAAGACGGTGATGCCCATGCCGGGTACGTCTTTGAAGCCCTCAAGTGCAGCTTTGCCAGTGTCGCCAGAAGTTGCGGTCACAATCATGATGCTCTTGCCGGCGGTGGCGGTAGCGTCGACAGCGCCAGCTACGTCCGCGTCCTCGCGAGCAACACTCATCAGGCGGGGAAGCATCTGAAGCGCGACGTCTTTGAAAGCCGACGTTGGACCATGGAAGAGCTCAAGCAGCCAGTCTTCTCCGATAGCAGAAACAGGCGTGATAGCCTGGGTGTCCCACTGAGAGCCATACGCGCCCTCAATACAGCGAGTCAGCTCTTCAGCAGAGTAGTCGTCCAGCAGAGCAGAAAGCACGTCAAAAGCAGTAGCCTTAAAGCCCTGAGAACAAACCTTTGCAAGATCGAGGGGTTTCTCGCCAATTGAATCTTGGATATAAAGGCCGCCGTCGGGAGCAATTCCCTGCAAAATGGCCTGTTTGGCCAAAACGGTATGGTCAGAGCTTCTTGTGCTGTGATATGCGACGGCCATGAAACCACCAATCTTTAGAACGTGTCGCGTGTTGTGCGTGTCGCGTGTTGTGCGCGTGCAAATTGCGCGTCTCGCGTGTTGCGTTTCTATTATTTTAACAGTGAGAAGTAAATGTCGCTTGTAACATAGAATTGTTCATAGCATTATGAAGACGAGAAAAACTGTCGATTAGATTCTGTCTAGGTTTTTGGTAGTTTTTGTCTATGAGATTGTTATCAGTGCAGTCACCTTTGTGTGCGGTTGTCCTTGCTCTGCAATTAGCCTTGCAGGCAACCGGTTTTCTCGCAAAATGACTGCTAGATTTGGAGTTATATGCAAAACATTGCCCTACTTGGATTTGGAACGGTTGGTGCTTCAGTTGCGCGCATTCTTGATGAGCGCGTTTCTGACGTTAACCTGACGTCCATCTTGGTTAGAGCTGGTAAAGAGCACGTTGACCCTCGGGCAACATCTGATTTTGATGCGCTCTTGTCTGACCCTGCGCTTGATACCGTTGTTGAGTGCATGGGTGGCCTCACGCCAGCCTATGAGTACATCAAAGCTGCGCTGACTGCTAAGAAAAATGTAGTCACCTCAAATAAAGCCGTGGTATCTGCTCATTTTGAGGAGTTTATGACACTTGCCGCTGAAGCGGGCGTCAACCTTAAGATCGAAGCATGCGTGTGCGGTGGCATTCCTTGGATAGCAGGAATTCAGAAAGTTCGTCGTATTGACGAAATTTCTGCGTTCTGGGGAATCATGAATGGAACCACCAACTACATTGTCTATTCCATGCTCAAAGACGGAACGGACTTTGCTGAGGTTCTGAGCAAGGCTCAGGAGCTGGGTTACGCCGAGCGAGACCCGTCAAGCGATATCGACGGCATTGATGTTCGCTCTAAGACTATGATTTCTGCATCTATTGCCTTCGACGTAATCTGCACAGACCAGATTCCTATGTCTGGTATCAGAAACTTAACTAAGCGCGATCTTGCCATGTTTGGCAGTCACGATATGACAATCAAGCTCTTTGGTCGTGGTGTTTCTGACGGTTCATCGTATGCGGTAGCTGTTGAGCCAGTTGCGGTTTCGCTCTCAACCATAGAGGCCAACGTTCCAACTAACTTTAACGTTGCAACTGCCGTGGGAAATACCATTGGAGAGCTCAAGTTTTACGGTCAGGGTGCCGGTGGCGACCCAACGGCAAACGCCGTCGTGCAGGATATTATTGACTGTGCCGCGGCTCCTGCTGGGGGTCAGCAGACCTTCTCGGCTGGTCTTTCATATAATCCAGAGCTGCTTGTTTCCGACTATGTGTTTAGGACGCAGGCCGATATTCCAGGCGGTACGTTCTGGGAGCCGGGTGCTCAGTTGGTTAAAAATCTAAGTGCCGAGAAGGCCTGCGAGCTTCTTACCAGCGCACTTTCGCAAGACCCTACAACCTTTATGGCTGCACTTGAAAAGAGGAATTAGAAATGATCAAAATTGCAAAATTTGGCGGCTCAAGTGTTGCTTCTGCAGAGCAGTTCAAAAAAGTTAAAGCTATTGTTGAGGCTGACCCTGATAGACGCTTTATTGTTTCGTCTGCAGCAGGAAAGCGCCACTCAACCGATAACAAGATTACGGATCTTTTGCTGCTGGTAAATGCCCACATTGAGTATCACGTTGACTGCACCTCTTTACTTGCAGACATCGAGGCTCGCTTTGTGGAGATTGCTGATGAACTGGGAGTTGCATGGTCTGTCGCTGAGGAGTTTGAGAAGTTTGCTACAAACATTAAGTCCTTCTCGCCAGAGTATGTAGTAAGTAGGGGCGAGTGGTTCACCTGCCAGATCCTTGCTGAGTATCTTGGCCTGCCCTTTGTTGATGCTGCTGACGTTATGCTGTTCCATCATGACGGCACCATTGATATGGAGCGCACTGCTTCTAGACTCAAAGAAGTTGTTGCTCGCAGCGGCTCGTTTGTGCTGCCTGGCTTCTACGGTGCTACCGTTGACGGTGCAATTAAGTTGTTCCAGCGCGGTGGTGGCGATATTACCGGCGCCATTGTCGCTCGCTGCCTAGACGCTGACTTGTATGAGAACTGGACTGACGTGTCTGGCTTCCTTTCTGCGGATCCTCGCATTGTTCAGAATCCACGCGCTATTGGCCGCATTACTTTTGACGAGATGCGCGAGCTTTCTTACATGGGCGCTTCCGTTCTTCAGGAAGAGGCAATTTTCCCTGTTCGTGAGGCAAACATTCCAATTCAGATCAAGAACACAAACCGTCCAGAAGACACGGGCACGGTTATCCGTGAGACTGCAGATGGCGATACAAACGAGCACTTGATTACAGGTATTGCAGGCAAGAAAGACTTCTTAGCTATTCATGTCAAGAAGGCTCACATGTCCAACGAGGTTGGCGTCATCAGCCGCGCACTCAATATTGTTGAGCGCTACGGCGTCTCTGTCGAGCACATCCCAACAGGCGTTGATTCGTTTGGTATTGTGGTAAATGCCTCCGACGTAAAGGATACGGTTTATTCCATCATCAGCGATATTCGTCGCGAGATTGAGCCTGATGACATTACGATGGTAGACCGCTTAGCTCTTGTTTCTGTTGTTGGTCGTAATATGTCTAGGCGTTCTGGCACCTCTGGTAAGATCTTTGGCGCGCTGGGCAATGCGGGCGTCAACATTCGCATGATTACGCAGAGCTCGGAAGAGATTAGTATTATTGTGGGCGTCGATAATGCCGACTTTGATCGCACAATTGGCGTCATTTATAACGGATTTGTTCGTGACGAAATGGTTTCGAGGTAACTATGACTTTTGATCAAAACGGTAAGGTCGTTGCAATTCTTGGTGCTACCGGCGTTGTTGGTGCCCAGATGATGCAGTGCCTTGAAGAGCGTAATTTTCCTATCAAGGAGCTGGTGCTTCTGGCATCCGCTCGAAGCGCTGGTAAAACTATCGAATTTGCTGGCCAGCAGATTGCTATTCGCGAGGCAACACCAGAGGCATTTGAGGGTGTAGATATTGTCCTTGGTGCAGCTGGCGACGAGCAGGCAAAAGAGCTGCTCCCTGAAGCAGTTAAGCGTGGATGCGTCTGCGTTGACAACTCCCATGCATTTAGAATGGACCCAAACGTTCCGCTGGTAATCCCAGAGATTAACGCTGAGGATATCAAGAACCATAACGGCATCATCTCTAATCCAAACTGCGCAACCATTATTGGCCTGGTACCTCTGTATCCTCTGCATAAGGCAGCGGGTGCAAAGCGCATTATCGCTTCTACCTATCAGGCTGCATCCGGCGCTGGACTTCCTGGTCTTACCAGTTTGAAGAACCAGATGGCTGATGTTGTTGCAGGTAGGGAAGTAACCGAGACCGCTCCTTTTGCATACCAGCTGGCAGTCAACTTGATTCCACAGATTGGCGGCTTTGACGAGGTTGGCTACACTTCTGAGGAAATGAAGATGCAAAACGAGGGTCGCAAGATTATGCACCTTCCTGAGCTGCGCGTTAACTGTACCTGCGTCCGCGTTCCAACGATGCGCTCTCACTCTGAGTCCATCACTGTTGAGTTCGAGCGTCCTTTGAGCCCAGATGAGGCTCGCGCTATTCTTGAAGACGCACCAGGTATTAAGGTTGTGGACAACCCTGCAGAGCTTCAGTACCCAATGCCTCTTGATACCTCCGACCAGGACCTCATCTATGTTGGTCGTATTCGCGAGGATCTCTCTGCTGATGAGAACACTCATGCACTGACATTCTTCTGCTGCGGAGACCAGATCAGAAAGGGCGCCGCAACAAACGCTGTCCAGATTGTAGAGTACCTGCTGTAATATCTGGCGTGCAGTCGTGCACGCATCATTTTCGTTGACCTAGTACCCGTTCGATTCTATTTCGTGGAATCGAACGGGTATTTTTGTGCGTCCGAGTGAAATTTTTCAGCGATAGAGTACCATTCGGCGGCAAAGTGGTAAAAAATGCGTTTAGTTGGAGTATCCAAAAATGCTTAGTTTCTATGCAGTCCATCTACCAGCAATTTTGCGTGGACAAAATTGTGGAAATTAGTACAAAATTTCTGAGCTGGGTAAACGTAAGTGCCAAAACTTCGAAGACCAAAAATAAACTCCAACTAAACGGATTTTTTACCCAAAACAGCACCTCTCATTTGATACATCAATTTCTTGATTAGTTTTCCTGCATATTGGCAAGTGTTTATGCAAAAATCGCCTATCTAGATAGTTAAAACTTTTATTCGAACAGGTATTCTACTTTTACAGTAGCCATACAGTTTGGGTGCAAAAAGGGTGCACTTGCGGTGTTGGCCTAACAAAAAAGGTAGACGGCAAGCCATCTACCTGGAGTTTCTGGTGCCTCCTGCGCGATTCGAACGCGCGACCTGCGGTTTAGAAGACCGACGCTCTATCCAGCTGAGCTAAGGAGACATATAGCGTCGTTCATTATAGCAATAAGGATTGCAAATACGTCGTGCCATCAAAGATTTTCTTATCAGAAGAATGACAAAGGAAAAGAAAAGTAGCTACACTAAAAGCAGCTACACTGATTACAGGCTTACGTGAATGGAGACACTATGTCTTATGATTTTGAATCACGCGTTGATCGTGCTGGTACTGGTTCTAGAAAATGGAACGTCATGTATGACGTTAATCCTGATGTAGCTCCTGGTATTCCACCTTTTTCTGTTGCTGATATGGAGTACCACACAGCCCCAGAGATTGTCGAGGGCCTCAAGGAATATATCAATGACGCAATTCTTGGCTATTCCGTGCCAACCAATCAGATGAAGCAGGCTGTGTGCAAGTGGATGAAGACTCGCCACAACTGGGATGTAAAACCAGAGTGGCTGCTCAACTCTTCAGGCGTGGTGCCTGCGCTCTTTGCATCTGTTGCCGAGTTCACTCAGCCAGACGAGGGTGTCATCCTGTTTACTCCTGTCTACCATCCGTTCTACATGGCAGTTGAGGAGAATAACCGTGCGCTGGTAGAGTGCCCGCTTGTCCTGTCAGAGGGTCCTCACTACGACATTGACTTTGACCTGCTTGAGAAACTTGCCGCCGAGCCAAAGAACACCATGATCATCCTGTGTTCACCCCACAATCCAAGCGGTCGCGTGTGGACCAAAGAAGAGCTTACGCGCATCGCAGAGATTGCGGTTAAGCACAACCTCATCGTGGTCGCCGACGAGATCCACCACGACCTCATCATGCCAGGTTCTACGCATACCGTCTTTGAAACAGTTTCCGATGAAGTCGCAGCGCGTACCATTACCTGCACAAGCGCTTCAAAGAGTTTCAACCTTGCTGGCACGCAGTTCAGCAACATCATCGTGAGCAATCCAGAACTGCGCAGCCGCCTCGAGAAGCGCCTGCAGGCCCGAGAGACCACCTCATGCAATCCAATCAGCTTCAAGGCCTGTGAGCTGGCTTATAGCAAGGGTGGGGCATGGCTGGACGCATGCATCAAGGCAGTTGACGATAACCAGAAGTTGGTCCTGGACTTCTTCGCCACCAAGCACCCTCGGGTGAAGCTTGCACCAATCACGGGAACCTACCTCCAGTGGCTTGACTTCAGAGACCTTCGCCTTACCCCAGAAGAGCTCGACCACCTGTTGCAGTTTGAGGCTCAGCTCTTCTTCACCGACGGAGTCTTCTTTGGCGAGGCTGCCCAGGGCTTCAAGCGTTGGAATTTGGCAGCCCCTCGTGTGGAGATTGAAGAGGCGCTGGATCGCCTGGATGCAGCACTTACGGCTCACGGTTTCTAGATACAGTCTGCGGCTTTAAGCGGATTGATTGCGGTTTCTTGACACCGTACCACTGCCATACCACCATATACCAGCTCGTATAGCGCATGAAATCACCTGCGGAGAAGCTCGTTCTTCTCCGCATTTTGTTTGGCGAGAAACCCGTTGCACCGGCAGATTTCTAAGAAAATCAAAAAAGAGTTTGAAAAATCTGCGTTTCTCGCTTGCATCTTTTTCTGATTCTGTAATAATGATTTAGCTGCGTTTCATGAGGTGGCCAAATGGTGGGAGTAGCTCAGTTGGCAGAGCGACGGACTGTGGCTCCGTAGGTCGAGGGTTCGAGCCCCTTTTCCCACCCCATTCGAAACGTTAATTGGATCGTTAGCTCAGCTGGTAGAGCAGGGGACTCTTAATCCCAAGGTCCAGGGTTCGAACCCCTGACGATCCACCATTTGAATTTCAAACCCCGGCATGCGTCGGGGTTTTTATTTTTTGTGAGTCGCTAGTTTCTAATTGTTTGTTGAGAGCGATTGCGTCATACTGAAGTCTCCATGATTTTATTGTAGTTCGGAGGACTCGCCGTGATTTACACAATGACGCTTAATCCCGCGCTTGACTATGTCATGCATCCAAACACATTGGACATGGGCTTTACTAACCGTTCCTCCTCAGAAGAGTTGCACTGCGGTGGTAATGGTATTAACGTCTCCACACTCTTAAATGAGCTTGATAAAGTCACCGTTGCTATGGGCATTGTCGGTGGCTTTACTGGTGAATACCTGCTGAGTGATCTTCAGCGTCAGGGTATTCCAAGTAACTTCGTCAAGCTGGATTCAGGCTTTACCCGCATTAATGTCAAGCTTAACGGCATTGTTATGACTATGGTCAACGGCAATGGTCCACGCATTCCGGAGAAAAAGGTTGATGAGCTGCTGGAGCGCATGGATGTTGTTGGCGCAGGTGACACCCTGGTTCTTACCGGTTCTATTCCAAGCTCGCTTCCAGAGGATATCTACACTCGCCTTATGGCTCAGCTTGCTGGTCGCGGTATTCAGTTTGTTGTTGACGCTCCTGGTCAGCTGCTTATGGAGGCTATTAAGGCTCAACCATTCCTGATCAAGCCTAACAACCACGAGGTTGGCCGTATCTTTGGTGCAAGTCCAGAGACTCCAGAAGAGTGCATTCCATTTGCAAAGAAGCTCCAGGACGGCGGCGCTCGCAACGTTATCGTCTCTTGCGGCGGTGCAGGTTCGCTGCTCCTGGACGAGTATGGTACTGAGCACATTGTCCCAACTGCAAAGATTCGCCTTGTTAACGCAACTGGCGCTGGTGACTCCATGGTTGCAGGCTTTTTGGCAAAGACCACCGCTGGCTATGATTACGACACTGCGCTTATCTACGCTTCTGCTTGCGGAACGGCAACTGCAGCAAGCCGAGGAATCGCAAAGCGCGCAACCATCGATCGTGTTGTCACTGCTCTCTACAAGAAGATGGGCCGAGAAATGCCTGCTTCTATCGCAGAAGAGATTCAGCTTGCTCGCCAGAAAGAGGAGAGCCGCGAGGGCAAGTCATCTTGGCTGGCAGATTCTGAGTAGTAACCACAAGCTAATCGTCTAGGTCTTTTGGCGAGAAACCCTCAGATGGTGTACTTTCGCCGCGCAAGAAATACTGAACACTTTTACTATTGTGAACGTACATACACTTGGCAAGAAAGATTCTCTTGCCAAGTGTTTTTTTATTGAAATTTATTTAACGATACTCACAACGTAACAGGTCAAAAAAATGTTACTCTGTAAAAAGACAGTTTTGTTTCTGCGACTATTGTCCAATGTGGATAGGCTTGCAGAACTAAATACACCGCTTCGCGGACAATGATTGGAGCAAGTATGTTTGAGGGAGTCAATGCGTCCAATGGAATCGGCATCGGTACTGCTCAGGTTGCCGTAGATCCAGATCTTACTTTTACTCCACACACTGTTGAAGATACAGCTGCAGAGAAGGCTCGTTACGCAGAGGCTGTAACTAAGTTCATCGCACAGACAAATGCGCAGATTGAGCGCATGACCAAGACGGTGGGCGAGGAAGCTGCTGCAATTATGGGTGCTCACATTGAGTTTGCTGAGGATGAGGGCATCAAAGAGGCTGTTAACGGCGCAATTGACGGTGGCACCTGCGTTGAGCAGGCTGTAAGTGACGCATACGACATGTACTACAACATGTTCCTTGGCATGGAGGATGAGCTCTTCCGTGAGCGCGCTGCAGACGTTGCTGACGTAAAGACTGGTCTTCTCGCTGACCTTCTTGGTAAAGAGGTTGTTGACCTCTCCACACTTCCAGAGAACTCCGTCATTGTCTGCCATGAGCTGACTCCTTCTATGACCGCAGACATCGATAAGGACCACGTTGCAGGTATTGTTACCGAGACTGGTGGTCGTACTTCTCACTCCGCAATCATTGCTCGTGCTCTTGAGATTCCTGCAGTTCTTTCTGTTCCTAACATCACTTCTGAGGTTGCAACTGGCAACGCTATTGTTGTCGACGGCACCAATGGCAAGGTTGTTGTTAATCCTTCTGAGGCTGAGCTTGCTGAGTACAAGACTCAGGCTGAGGCTTATGCTGCAGAGAAGGCCGCTCTTGAGGCTTATCGTGGCAGGGAGACCGTAACTGCTGACGGCATCAAGGTTCTGCTTGTTGCTAATATCGGCAACCCAGATGATGCTAACGGCGCAGTTGAAGCTGACGCTGAGGGCATTGGTCTTTTCCGCTCCGAGTTCCTGTTCATGGACGCAAAGGAGCTTCCAAGTGAGGAAGAGCAGTTTGCTGCTTACCAGAAGGTTGCTCTACGCATGAAGGATAAGCCTGTCATCATCCGCACTCTTGATGTTGGTGGCGATAAGGAGATTCCTTACCTCAACATGAAGGCTGAGGAGAACCCATTCATGGGCTTCCGCGCTATCCGTTACTGCCTCAACAATGCTGAGCAGTACAAGGTTCAGCTCCGCGCTCTTCTCCGCGCATCCGCATTTGGTGACATCAAGATTATGCTTCCTCTTGTCACCACCGTTGATGAGGTTCGCCAGGCAAAGGCTCTTGTTGAGGAGTGTAAGCGTGAGCTTGACGCTGAGGGCGTAGCTTACAACAAGGACATCGAGGTCGGTACCATGATCGAGACTCCATCTGCATCCCTGATTGCAGACAAGCTGGCTCGTGAGTGCGACTTCTTCTCCATTGGCACCAACGACCTTATTGGCTACACCATGTGCGCTGACCGCGGTAATGACCGCGTTGCCTACCTCTACGAGGTTTACCAGCCATCCGTTCTCCGTTCCCTCAAGTTCCTCATTGGTGAGGGTAACAAGGAGAAGATCATGGTTGGTATGTGCGGCGAGGCAGCTGCAGATCCACTGCTCATCCCAGTTCTGCTTTCCTTTGGTCTGGACGAGTTCTCCGTTTCTGCACCATCTGTCCTGCGCACCCGCAAGACCATTGCTGCTTGGACAAAGGCTGAGGCAGATGAGCTCACCGCTCGCGTTATGGAGCTTGACACCGCAGCTGAGGTTAAGGCTCTGCTTGAGCGTGAAGCTCGCTAAGTTCTAGTCGTAAAGTCTTAGCTACACAATACAAATTCAGGGGCATCTGCGCTGGCAGGTGCCCCTGTTTTTTTAACGTTAAGCCTTCTGGCGAGAAGACCGATCTTCTCGCAATGCGCAACCGGCAAAGCCCGAGCTTCGAAGCGCGACCTACGGTGCAGGAGTTGCTCTGTGCGCTAGGGAACAATCACGGAAAGTGCGGCGGGAATAACCTCAATGACAAACTGTTCTGCAAAAGGGAGCTCCTCTCCGTCTACCTGAATTGGGACAGGCTTGTGGAAAGTTACCACTGCTTGCTTGAGGTGACGCTCCTCAATGATACGGGAGTTGACGTGTTTGCCAGCCCTAGCCAGGCCAAACAGAGCAAGCAGGTGAGGAATGATAGGCACTTTAGTGTTGTAGCAAACGGTAAGAAGGCCATCGTCAGGCTGCGCATGCGGACAGACCTTAAAGCCGCCGCCATACGTAGGGCCAATCTGGAAGGCCATGATAAGCGCTTGAAGATCAATGTCCTTCTCGCCATCAAACGAGACGGTGCAAGGGTAACCCTTGCTACCTGCAGCCATAAACTTGAGACCTGAGGTTAAGAAGAGCGCCTCGCCCTCGGTAGAGGAGTTGTTCGCGCGGCGCTTTGTGGTGTCGGCTGCAATAGCTGCATCAAGTCCAAACGACATGGTCTCCATGAAGTAGACGTCGTTGATGCGACCAATCTCTAGCTGCTTAACCTTGCCGCGAACCAGCTGTGCAAACGCGCCTTCGGGGTCGTTAATTTTCATGCCCAAGGTGCGTGCATAGTCGTTTCCCGAGCCCATAGGGATAATGCCAAGCGCTGGACGCACCTCTGGCGATAAGGTCATGAGGCCGTTGACCACCTCGTGGATGACGCCATCTCCGCCAAGTGCGACAACCGTGTCAAAATCTGCGGCTTCTGCGGCCATGATACGAGCGTCTCCCATAGCTGTGGTGAGCTTGAGCTCGTAACCGTCCGTTGCAGCAGAATAGCTGGTAAGGAAATGACGGGCAAATTCTGCACCAGCTGCGCCTTTACCGCTATGAGCAGCCGGATTAGCAATGATAAGCGTGCGTCCAAGAGGGGATTGAGACATTTTGCACCATTTCTACAAGCGCTGCTGTTGAGCGCGCTGTTACTAAATAGTCTTGTCACCACATATCAAAATAAAATAGTGGAGAAAACAGTTCAACAACGTTTCAAGTTTAAACGGCTTTGTCTGTCTGTGCTAGGATAAACCATACAGAAATCGGTAGAAAAGGATAGCGCGTGAGCGAGTCTTCAACACAAACTAATAATGCGCAGGACACAAGTGTAGTTTCTGCAAATACTAATAGTGCAAGTGCAAGTCTTGTTGCTGTTTCTGCTCGAGATGCATGGTATCCAACACATCAGCGTGACCAGTTCATTTTGCGTCAGCTGGTAAGTAAAGACTTCAAGCTCAAATATCGCCGTTCCATTTTGGGCGTTGTGTGGTCAGTTTTGAACCCACTTTTGATGATGACCGTTATGGCAGTTGTCTTTTCTACTTTTTTAGGCAACCGCGCCGAGGATGTTGTGAACTATCCTTTGTATCTTATTCTGGGTAACACAGCGTTTCAGCTGATGAACGATGCAACCACTATGGGAATGCGCTCAATTATTGATGCATCTAGCTTGCTTAAGAAGGTTCGCATCAATCGTGTTGTTTTCCCTGTTCAGAAAGTGCTTTTTGCGGTTGTAAACTATCTTTTCTCGCTCATTGCTGTTGGCATTGTTATGCTTGTCTTCCGCATTCCGCTGACAATTTATTCATTGCTCACACCTGTTGCTTTGCTGCTTCTGGCTTGTTTTTGCATCGGTCTTGCAATGCTTCTCTCGGCCCTTGCAGTCTTTTTTAGAGACGTTATTCACCTGTGGAGCGTTGTAACCACTGCCTGGATGTATGGTACACCGCTCTTTTACTCCGTTAATATCATGTCGCCTTGGATGCTTCAGATTGAGCGTTTTAATCCAATGTTCCACTTTGTAACATTTATTAGAGACTGCCTTCTTTTCCAGAAGTTTCCTGCAACAAGCACCATTTTAGGCTGCCTTGTTTCTGCAGTTCTTGCCCTCGTAATTGGCTATACCGTTTTCCACAAACTAGAGAAGAAATTTATTCTGCACATTTAACCGCAGATTATCTTTTTGAAATAACCTTGTAGCAGAACGTTTCTGGATGACTACGAGTTTGTGTGAAGCCAAACATAACGCCTTTTGAGTTGAATGAATGGCTTTCCACCACTGCAACGCAGTTAAAATCTCCAAGCTCTAAATGTCGCTGGTCTTCTTCAGTTGCCAGCTCAACACTGATGGTTCTTTTGCTCTTTAGAATTTTCATATGAAGCGTGTTTTCTAGGTATGCATAAATAGACGTTGATGCATCAGCAATGGTTAGATTTCCAACGGCAGATGCTAAAAGGTAGTCGTTGTCTATCTGGCGAGAAGATCCGTCGAGTTTACGGATTCGAATAATGTGAATAAGTTCTTCTCCTGCTTTAAAACCAGTTTGATGAGAAATATCGTCTGTGCAAGGAACGTGCTCAAAGACAATGACATTTGTTTCAGGTACAAGATTGTTTCTGTGGGCATATTCTTGAAAGGACTCAAGTCCTTCTAATGAGCCAATAACCTCACTTGGCTTTTTCTGCCAAATAACGCGTACGCCTCTACCGTGAATAGGCTGAAGAAAAGCTTCATCGGACAGAAGTGTGAGCGCACGTCGAACGGTGTTTCTGGAGCAGGAATATATCTTAGTAAGCTCCATCTCGGTTGGTAAATAGGACTCATACGCATATGTCCCGTCTAAGATCTTATTTTTTAAATCATGATAAATCGTATTAAACCGTGCGCTTGGCATATTTTTTCCTTAACGTGCTGTTGAAGGTTGGAGTTGCATGTTCAAGTTGCTCTTGATTAGATAGTAGCTTTATAAAATGAAAGTTACATAAAATGATTCCTTTCATACCATTTACCGATAATTTCATACCGCTCGGAAGTGAGTTGTTTAAACAACTCGTTAATACTAATATACTTTTATTTTGTAGACATAAGCAAAATTGTTTTGAACGTGTATCAAAGCATAGCTTATGAAAATCATGAGAAGAGATGCAACCTAGCAAAGGGTTAGGAGCACTCTCTAAGGAGGAGTCTTATGTCCGGTATCAATCGTAGGCAGTTTGTCACCTTAAGTGCATCAGCTCTTTGCTCACTGGGTCTTGTTGCTTGTGGAGGAAATAACGACAAAAAGCAGGGAGGGTCTGATTCTGCAAACGGTTCAGTTTATTTCCTGAACTTCAAGCCTGAGGCTGATCAGCAGTGGAAAGATCTTGCAGCTAAGTATACTGAGGAAACAAAGGTTCCTGTAAAGGTAGTAACTGCTGCTTCTGATACCTATGCACAGACATTCCAGTCTGAGATTAACAAGGACGCTTCTGTAGCTCCAACACTGTTCCAGACAAATGGTCCTTCTGGTCTTATTGGTGTAAAGGATTACTGTATTGACCTAAAGGGTGCCAAGATTCTGGATGAGCTCACCAATGACGCTCTTAAACTTCAGGAGGATGGCGTTGTCTACGGTGTTGACTATGTAGAGGAAGACTACGGCATTATCTACAACAAGAAGCTGCTTGAGAAGGCTGGCTATAAGGGAGACGACATCAAGGACTTTGCCTCACTGAAGAAGGTCGTTGAGGATATTCAGGCTCGCAAAGCAGAGCTTGGCGTAAAGGGCGCATTTACCAGTGCTGGCCTTGATTCCAGTTCTGACTGGCGTTTTACCACACACCTTGCAAATCTTCCTCTGTACTATGAGTTCAAGGATACTGGTAATCCTGAGGCTAAAGAAATTAAGGGAACGTATCTCCCTAACTACAAGCAGATTTTTGATCTCTATATCAACAATGCCACATGCAGCCCAACAGAGCTTTCTGGCAAGACTGGTGATGACGCTGTGGCAGAGTTTGTTAACGGCGACGCAGTCTTCTACCAGAACGGTACCTGGGCATACAATGACATCAAGAAGCTTGGTGACGATGCTCTTGGTATGATTCCAATTTATATTGGTGTTAAGGGTGAAGAGAAGCAGGGTATGTGCTCCGGCGGCGAGAACTATTGGTGCGTAAGCTCCAAGGCAGACGACGCTTCTCAGAAGGCAACACTTGACTTTATCTATTGGTGCGTGACTTCTGATACAGCTACCACTGCAATTGCTGAGGAAATGGGCTTCACCATTCCATTCAAGAACGCAAAGGCAACTAAGAATGCTCTTGCAAACATTGCAGCTGAGTATGCAAAGAAGGGCAATGAGTCTGTTGCTTGGGACTTCATTTACATTCCTTCTCAGGAGTGGAAGAACAATCTCTCCAGTGCACTTAAGGGCTATGCAGCAGGAACAGAGGACTGGGATGCTGTTAAGTCTGCATTTGTTGACGGTTGGAAGACTGAAAAAGAGGCTAACGCATAGTAGTCCTTCTAGTAATGCTTTGATTGGTGAGAGACGAGAAGAGAGATCTCTCTTCTCGTCTCTTGTTATTGGAGGGTATCTCTATGGCTAAGATGTTGAAGCGGTGGTGGCCATTATTTGTTCTGCCTACTGCGCTATCTTTTTTGTTTGGCTTTATGATTCCGTTTGTGCAGGGATTTTATCTTTCGTTTTGTAAATTTATTACCATTAGCGATGCTAAACCAGTTGGTCTAGATAACTATGTAGCAGCTTTCTCTGACCCACAGTTTGCTAATGCTTTTTGGTATACCGCATTATTTGCATTAGTCTCAACAGTTCTTATTAATGTATTAGCGCTTGCAATTGCGCTTGCCTTAACTAGAAAAGACCTTAAGGGTACCAATTCATTTAGAACTGTCTTTTTTATGCCTAATCTTATTGGCGGCATTGTTCTGGGATACATCTGGAATATTTTGATTAACTGCGCGCTTTCTATTGTGGGCGAGCAGCTTCTTGCGCTTAATAGCACTGCTGGATTCTGGGGAATGATTATTCTTACCTTATGGCAGCAAGTTGGCTACATGATGATTATTTATATTGCTGGCCTGCAATCTATTCCAAGTGATTATCTTGAAGCAGCACGAGTCGATGGAGCAAATGCTTGGCAGACACTTTGGAAGGTAAAAATTCCAAACCTTATGTCTACCATTACTATTTGTCTTTTCTTGACGGTAACAAATGGCTTTAAATTATTTGATCAGAACTTAGCACTTACTGCAGGTGAGCCTAAGCACGCAACCGAAATGCTTGCTCTTAATATCTACAACACCTTCTACGCTCGACAGGGAGCAAAGTGGATGGGTATCGGCCAGGCTAAAGCTGTTATTTTCTGCATTTTAGTTATTTGTATTGTCATGATTCAGCTAAGAGCCACCAGGTCGAGGGAGGTGCAGCAATAATGAAGCGCGATAAGATCATTAACAAAATTTTAGCTGTATTCTTTACTATCCTTTCTCTTGCATGGATTTATCCAATGGTTATGATCTTGATGAATTCATTCAAAGAAGAAACAACTATTACCACATCCACGGCGTTTGATTTTGTAACTTCAGAGAACTCTGCGGGTTTTGCTAATTATATTGCTGCTTTGGATAAGCAGGGCTTTTTAGCAGCCTTTGGATATTCTCTAGTTATTACCATCACATCTGTAGCGCTGATTTTGGTTTGTTGCTCAATGTGTGCATGGTTTATTGTCCGTGTAAAAAATCGCATTAGTAATATTCTGTATTATCTGTTTGTCTTCTCGATGGTAGTACCGTTCCAGATGCTTATGTTCACACTGTCCAATATGGCAAACACGCTTGGATTTAATACTCCTTTCAATATTTGCTTCATTTACTTGGGCTTTGGTGCTGGATTAGCAGTATTTATGTTTGCTGGATTTGTTAAGACTATTCCACTTGAGATTGAGGAAGCTGCAACTATTGATGGCTGCAATCCGCTTCAGACATTCTTCCATGTTGTTTTGCCTATTATGAAGCCAACGTATATTTCTGTTGGTATTCTCGAAACTATGTGGGTCTGGAATGACTATTTGCTTCCATATCTTGTTCTGGATAGAACCAAATTCCAAACTATCCCAATTCTGATTCAGTACTTTAGAGGTGGATATGGACGCGTTGAGATGGGTCCAATGTTTGCCTGCATCATGATGGTTATTATCCCAATTGTCATTATGTATTTACTGTGCCAGCGCTACATCATCGATGGTGTCGTCTCTGGTGCTGTAAAAGGCTAAATCTCAATGTATTACAGCAAGCTGTAGGCATTTCTGAAAGGTTTTATCATGGCAGAAATCGTTTTGAAGAATATAAAAAAGATTTACCCAAATGAGAAGAAGCGCAAGACTCTCTTTGGTAAGAAAACTGAGCAGAAAAAGAGCAATCTTGAGGTAACTGAAGAAGGCGTTGTTGCTGTTCAGGATTTCAATCTCACTATTAAGGAGCACGAGTTTGTTGTGCTTGTTGGCCCTTCGGGTTGCGGAAAATCTACTACACTGCGTATGATTGCAGGTCTAGAAGATATTTCTTCTGGCGAGCTTTATATCGATGGAAAGCTTGTTAATGATGTCGCACCAAAAGACCGAGACATTGCAATGGTTTTCCAAAGCTATGCGCTGTATCCAAATATGACCGTTTATGACAATATGGCGTTTACTCTTAAGCTTAAAAAGGTTGATCCACAAGTTATTGACGAGAAGGTCCGTGCAGCTGCAGAAACATTAGGTATTACAGCATATCTTGATCGTAAGCCAAAGGCACTTTCTGGTGGTCAGCGTCAGCGCGTTGCAATTGGTCGTGCAATTGTCCGTGATCCAAAAGTCTTCCTGATGGATGAGCCACTCTCAAATCTTGATGCAAAGCTGAGAAATCAGATGCGTACAGAGATTATTAAGCTTCGTCAGAAGGTTAATGGAACCTTTGTTTATGTTACACACGACCAAACAGAGGCAATGACCTTGGGCGACCGCATTGTCATTATGAAGGATGGCTTTGTTCAGCAAATTGGAACACCACAAGAAGTGTTTAATAGACCGGCTAATCTCTTTGTTGCTGGCTTCATTGGCATGCCTCAAATGAATTTCTTTAACGCACATCTTATTCGCGTGGACAATGAGTTCCATGTGGAGACAGATAACATGTCATTTGAAATTTCTCCTGAGATGGCTAATCTGTTAGCACAGTCTTGGGTTGCTGCGCCAGCAACAGATGTCATTGTCGGCATTAGGCCCGAGCAAATTTATTTGACTGAGCCAAATGGAATTGGCGCTTTTAAGGGCAATCTTGAGGTAAGCGAGCTTATGGGCTCCACTGTTCACCTTCATGTTCATACAGACGACGGCAACTTTGTTCTTATCGTTCCAGCAACTGAGTTTGCTAAGCGAAACCTCAAAATTGGAGATGAAGTGTGGTTTAAATTTGAAGACAATGCTGTTCATCTCTTTGATAAGAATACACAGGATAATCTAGTTAAGTATTAAAGCTTTGTACTGGCTTATCTTGAAAAGATAAGCCAGT
Source organism: Atopobium sp. BS2 (assembly GCF_000565075.1). Classification (GTDB taxonomy): domain Bacteria; phylum Actinomycetota; class Coriobacteriia; order Coriobacteriales; family Atopobiaceae; genus Lancefieldella. Next base: position 50,924 of record NZ_JDFG01000012.1, on the reverse strand, counting down.
ACTCTTTTTGTGAAAGAGGCAACTATGGGACGAGCAAGCGGAGTACTTATGGCCGTTTCTTCTCTTCCAAATTCATATGGGATTGGCACGTTTGGCAAAGAAGCCTACGATTTTATTGATTTTCTCGTCAGGACAAAACAAAGGTATTGGCAGGTTTTGCCTCTTACTACCACAAGTTATGGTGACTCTCCTTATCAGTCTTTTTCTGCTGCAGCGGGAAGTCCTTACTATATAGATTTAAAAGATCTTGAGAAACTTGGCTATTTAAAGTCAGATGACTTTGAAGATATTTCTTTTGGGACTAGCAATACTTGTGTTGATTATGGTGCGCTTTTTGTAACTCATCGTCGTTTACTTAACCGTGCCTTTGATAGGTTTATGCAAGATGTTCCTGCTGATTTTGAGAAGTTCTGTCACGATCACGCAGAGTGGCTTGATCCATATGCGGAGTTCATGTCTCTAAAGGAAGAGTTTGGACATAAAGCCTACTGGGAGTGGCCAAAACTTTATCAGCACAGAAACGAGACTACTGCAAAAGAAATTAAGAAACTGCAAAAGTCAGTTTTGTATCACAAGATGACTCAGTATTTCTTCTTTACTCAATGGGCAAAGGTTAAGACTTATGCCAATAAAAGGGGAGTACTTATAATTGGTGATCTTCCCATTTATGTCTCGCGCGATTCTGTTGAGATGTGGGCACAGCCAGAACTGTTTAAAACGGATGAAACAGGACGGCCTATTACGGTTGCGGGCACTCCTGCTGATCAATTTTCTTCCACCGGTCAATATTGGGGAAATCCCATTTATAACTGGGAGTATATGAAGAAATCGCACTATTCATGGTGGGTTTGGCGTGTACAGACAAATCTTGAGATGTTTGATGTGCTTAGAATTGATCATTTTAGAGGTTTTGAAGCCTATTGGGAGATTCCTTACGGAGCTGCAAATGCTACAGAAGGCAAATGGACTAAAGGGCCAGATTTGGAGCTGTTTAAGGAACTGGAAAAGCAGCTGGGTAAGCTTCCAATCATTGCGGAAGACCTTGGCTTAATTACACCAGAGCTTATCGCCATGCGAGATGAAACTGGTTTCCCAGGAATGAAAATCTTGCAGTACGGATTTGATGGAAAGCATGATTCAAGAGATCTTCCTCACAATTACACTGCAAATACCATTGCTTATGTGGGAACGCATGATAATCCAACTGCTCGTGGTTGGTATGAGACTCAGGCTACTGATAGAGAGCGTGAACAGGCAGATATTTACCTGCATCGCTCAAAAGATGAGCCAATTGGTGAGGCGCTTTCACGTGGAATTGCAGCTTCTGTGAGTGACACTTGTATTCACACCATGCAAGATCTTCTTGGCTTAGATGATTCTGCACGCATGAATGTTCCAGCCACTGTTGGAGGTAACTGGTGTTGGCGTATGAAGCAAGGAGCCATTACGCGTCACATAGAAGATTTTTTAAGAACTATTACTGAGATGTACTTCAGAGTGTACAAAGAGGAGAAGTAATGAACTTAGACACTTTATCTCTTCAACAATTTAACCAACCCCTGTCTGAAATTACTGACAGGCAGGTTTTTGAATTACTGCTTCAAGTGGTTAAGAGTAAGTCGGAAGCTCTTCCGTTAAATAATGGTAAGAAGAGGCTCTATTACATCTCCGCAGAGTTTCTGATTGGCAAGCTGCTTTCAAATAACCTCATCAATCTGGGAATTTATAACGAAGTAAAATCGCAGCTTTCTAAAGCAGGCCATTCGCTCGAAGACATCGAAGAGATTGAAGTTGAGCCTTCACTTGGTAACGGTGGTCTTGGTCGATTGGCAGCATGCTTTATCGACTCCATGTCAACACTTGGTCTGCCAGGCGATGGTGTAGGCCTTAAGTATCATTTTGGCCTCTTTCATCAGCAGTTTTTAGATAGACAGCAAACTGCCGTTCCAGATGCTTGGCTTGCTGATGATAGGTGGCTTGAAGACGAGAAGACATCATTTACCGTGGAATTTAGAGATTTCTCGGTGACGTCTGAGCTCTATTCAATTGATGTTTTGGGATATGGCCGAACAAAGAAAAACAGACTTCGTTTGTTTGACCTGCAAAGTATCGACGAATCATTAGTTTCTGATGACGCTATTGATTTTGATAAGACTGCTTTAAAAAAGAATCTAACACTCTTTTTGTATCCCGACGATTCGGACGAAGACGGTCAGCTTCTTCGTGTGTATCAGCAATATTTTATGGTTTCAAATGCTGCACAGCTGATTGTTAAAGAGGCGGTTGAGCGCGGCAGTAATGTTCATGACCTCGCTGACTATGTTGTGATTCAGATTAACGATACGCACCCCACAATGGTAATTCCAGAGCTTATTCGTATCTTGACTGAGAAATACGATATCTCGTTTGAAGAGTCTGTAGCCATTGTTTCTTCACTTGTCGCATATACAAATCATACAATTTTGGCAGAAGCTCTTGAAAAGTGGCCTCTTAAATTTATCGAGGAAGTATCTCCAAAGATTGCTTCAATTATCAAAAAACTTGACGAGCGTATCCGCAGTACCGTCGCTGATCCAAGTGTACAAGTCATCATTGATAAGAAAGTTCACATGGCTAACCTTGCCATTCATTACGGCTTTAGCATCAATGGCGTTGCAGCGCTTCATACTAAGATTTTGGAAGAGACAGAGCTCAAGTCATTCTTTGATTTGTACCCAGAGAAATTCTCTAACAAAACTAATGGAATCACTTTCCGTCGCTGGCTCATGGGTTGTAATCCCGAGCTTGCCGAGTATCTTGATGCGTTGATAGGAGATGATTGGAGAACAACCGCTCATCTCGAGGGGCTTTTAGAGTATCGCGATAACGAAGAAGTCCTCAATCAACTGCAGGAAATAAAGCAAGCAGCAAAAGATCGAATGGTCAAATTTTTGCTGGACACTCAAGATGCAAAAGTTAATGCCGACTCCATTATTGATGTCCAGGTGAAGCGTTTCCACGAATATAAGCGTCAGCAAATGCTATTGCTTTATTTGATTTGGAAATATTTTGATATTAAGTCTGGACACCTTCCAAAGCATCCTATTACTGTCATTTTTGGTGGTAAGGCTGCACCAGCATACGTGGCTGCTCAAGATATCATTCATGCAATTCTTGTTCTCTCGTCTTTGATTGCAAACGATGCAGATGTTTCACCATATCTTCAGGTGATAATGATCGAGAATTACAATGTTACTGCCGCTGAGCACGTTATTCCAGCAGCAGATATCTCTGAGCAGATTTCACTGGCTTCCAAGGAGGCTTCTGGAACTTCCAACATGAAGTTCATGCTTAACGGCGCTGTTACCGTTTGCACAGTTGATGGTGCAAATGTAGAAATTGCCGACTTGGTAGGCAAGGAGAATATCTACGCGTTTGGTGCTTCAAGTGATGAGGTTGTAAGCCTTTATGAGCACAAAGGTTACAAAGCAAAAGAGTTTTATAAGAAACCCCAGATTAAACCACTCGTTGATTTCTTAATTAGCCCAGAGTTTATTTCTCTTGGAAATGAGGAGCGCCTAGAGCGTCTCCACAAAAACTTGTGCTCAAAAGACTGGTTTATGACGCTGCTTGATTTGGAAGCATACATTTCAACAAAAGAGCACGTGTTCGATGATTATGAGGATAGGAGAGCGTGGCTCCAGAAGTCTCTTGTAAATATTGCTATGGCAGGAACGTTCTCATCTGATAGAACTATTGCCGAATATAACAATGAGATTTGGCACCTTACTCCTGATAAGTAAAGACACGCAGTACAAACCAGCGAGTCAGTTGTTTTAACCAGTGGCTGTTAAACAAGCATTCTAAACAAGCGGTCTAGTCAAGTAGTCTAGACCGCTTGATGTGTTTCTTTACCAATTTTATTAGCAAAAATATCATCTGTTTTGGTCTCATCTGCATAAATGACAAGAAATGAGCTATGGTATATATAAATATTCACCCTTCACGAGGGAAGAAGGATGTATGAACAGCACTTCTGTTAGAAGCGTTAGAAGCACTCGATTTTCTCGCTTTACGGTTTTAGCAATTCTTATGCTATTTGTGGGTGCAATTTTGGCGTTTACTCTTCCACACACGGCATATGCTGCTGACCCAGCAATTTATTCCGATGATGTGGACGGCGCGCCGCTTGATGGAACTCAGACCGTTGCCAACCCGTTCCCAGATTTTATTTCTGATGCTGAAATCCAGGCCGAGATTACCGCTCAGGCGGCTAAGCCGCGAGAAGATCGTACAGGTGTCATCGTTCGTTATTACTGGGTAAAGCCCGATGGTACTGCGCTCAAGCTGGACATGGATCCAACTAAATATTCCGTTGCGCAGATGATTGCTGAAGGCGGAGAAATTCGCGCTTACTACGTTCTTCTCGGCGATACGGATAACCTGCTCAACTTCCCACACAATGATCCAAATGGTTATGGCCTGCGTAAGGTGGCCGTTTCTGTTCATTCTGCTGTTGATACGTACAAACCAATGGATGCAACAGGTGCTCTTTCGGGTGGTGGTCCAAAGACTAATTTGATGTTTACCGTCAAGGTTAATGGTCAGTCTATTATGGGCGGCACTTCTTATGAAGAGCCTGCTGCTGTATTTACTGCACCAGTCACAGCTCGTCAGTACATTGAGTTCTCCGCACCACTGAACATTTCTGATAGGTCTTATCAACTGGGAATTCAGGGTGGCATTAAGAAATCTTGGGGAGGCACTCACGCATACACCAAACGTTATCCTGCGCGTGTCATTGATACAGCAACGGCTGTGTATCACTATGTCGACGATCTTGCATACAGGCAGCTTAATGGTCTTGGTCTAAGTGATCCTATTGCGCAAAGAAATGCTGGCCTTCCTATTTATGGTAACGGTGCAGTAAGTGTTCTTGGTCTTGATGATCTGGCTGCTACATATACAACCTCCGCAGCATTTGAGGATCGTCAGGTGTCTGCGCGTTACAACACAAAGGGTCATGTTGTGTACATGCCCGAGTATGCTGGCGTTGCTGCAGATGACTCTGTTGCCGGCGGTAATAAGTTCGAGACTGATCCTTCAACTAATCTGTTGCTGACCACTGTTCGCAAGTCGGTTGACGAGATTAAGTCTGCGGGACCTGGTGATTCTTACGTCTACATTGCAAACGATATTGATGTTCCAGAGGGAACATCTCTTGCAATTGGTACGTATAACTCTGGCCCTCGTGATAATTCGGTTTTAGCCCCTGGCTTCAACGCAGATGGTTCTGTAAACCGTACCAGGCAGTATTACCTCACGTATCGTGCAGTTCCTTCTCCTTTGAAGCTTGTGAAGACTGACTCTGATGATGCCTCCAAGCCTGTCGCTGGTGCAACGTATAGCCTCTACAAAGCCGATGGCACATTGGTTAAAGAGGGGCTTACTACTGGTGCAGACGGTACCTTTACATCCGGAGATGTTCTTACAAAGACTGAGCTGACTACACTGGTTCAGAACACTGCGGCAACTGCAGATTTGTTGACTAAGGGTATCTATCAGGATGGAGATAAGTTCTATCTGACGCCAGGCAATTATTACCTGGTTGAGACTGCATCTCCAGAGGGATATGAACTCAATGCAAATCAGATTCCATTTACGGTAGCTCCTGCAACATTCAATGCTGCAGATCAGACCATTGTTCCTGCGGAAGTTGCTACAGCTGATAAGCCAATAACTCCTACACCAACCCCAACGCCGGAGCCTAATCCAGAGCCAAAGCCTAAGACTCCTAAGAAGAAGAGGTCTAACCTGCCAGATACTGGCGATGCAATGTCCATTGCAAGCGCACTTGCTGCTGCAGGTATTATTGCTTCCGGTCTTGCGTACTCTGTAAAGGCTCGCCGTTAGTTTTGGCGTATAGATTACAAGTGCAAAGAAGGCTGTGCTTCGCACAGCCTTCTTTTTTGCTGGTAAAGTAGAGCAGGGTAGATGCTTAGTTGGGCGTTGGCCTGTGCAGTCTGTGCAATCAACACTGGTTGAGTCAAAACATATCCTCAAGCGGTAAAAAATGCGTTTAGTTGGAGATTACATTTTTCTGCATACAACGTTTGTCCAGATAAAAGTTTTTGAGGCGGTAAAAAATCGTCTTAGTTGGAGATAAAACGTCTAATTTTTAATTTTCATTTCCAACTAAACGCGTTTTTTACCTTTTTCGGCACATAATTTTGAGCGCAAAAATTACGTATTCATGGAAATGAATTTAATTGCATGAATATTCAATTTAATAAATCAAAAGTTGATCATGACAAGTAAAGAAGAAAATTGCCAATAAGATGTCTGTGAAAACAGAGATAGCCGTGGAAAAATCTCTAACTCGTCTAAAAAACACCAGCACTCATGAAGAAACAAGAGGCGGGATAAATATTCAGAATTATGCCTTGAACAGGAGATAACTTAAAATAGGAAATTTTATGGAGCGGCGGACGGGACTCGAACCCGCAACAGTCAGCTTGGAAGGCTGATGCTCTACCAATTGAACTACCGCCGCAAGGGTAAAGCAAAAAGAAAAAATGGTCGGGGTGACTGGATTCGAACCAGCGACCCACTGCTCCCAAAGCAGTTGCGCTACCAAGCTGCGCTACACCCCGAGCCGAGAGAAAAGTATAGGTGACAAATCGCCCAAGAGCAAGAATAAATTGCAATCTTTTTTGAACTAATTTTTGTCTATCAGATTTTTCTATTTTGTTATGTAATCGAAACATTGGATGACTATGCTATTCGTAACCACTTCGAAAGGGGTTTCATGAGCTATTCGTCTAAGGTAATCGCACAGCTTGAAGAGCGTTACGCAGATCAGCCTGAGTTTATCCAGGCAGCAAAAGAAGTTCTTACCACCATCCAACCTGCACTTGATGCTCATCCAGAGTTCGAGAAAGCCGCATTGCTAGAGCGTCTTGTTGAGCCAGAGCGCATTGTTATGTTCCGCGTCCCCTGGATTGACGACGCTGGCAACGTTCAGGTTAATCGCGGATACCGCATCGAGTTTAACTCTGCAATTGGACCTTACAAGGGCGGCCTTCGTCTCCACCCAACAGTTAACCTTTCTATCCTGAAGTTCCTCGGCTTTGAGCAAATCTTCAAGAACTCTCTGACCACGCTTCCAATGGGCGGCGGCAAAGGCGGCTCTGACTTCGATCCAAAGGGCAAGTCTGACCGCGAGATTATGGCGTTTTGCCAGTCCTTTATGACTGAGCTTGCTCGTCACATCGGTCCAAACACCGACGTTCCGGCTGGCGACATCGGCACCGGCGCACGTGAGATTGGCTACATGTTTGGCCAGTACAAGCGCCTCCGCAACGAGTGGACCGGCGTCCTGACCGGCAAAGGCCTCTCCTTCGGCGGCTCCCTTGCTCGTACTGAGGCTACTGGTTACGGCGCAGTTTACTTCCTCACCCACATGCTTGCCGAGAAGAACGATTCGCTCGCAGGTAAAACGGTCTGCATCTCCGGCTCCGGAAACGTCGCTACCTACGCTGCCCAGAAGGCACAGCAACTCGGAGCAACCGTGGTGACCGTATCTGACTCCTCAGGTTATGTTTATGACCCCGAGGGTATTGACGTTGAGCTGCTGAAAGACGTCAAGGAGGTTCGTCGCGCCCGCATCAAGGAGTACGCCGACGCACGTCCTTCTGCTACTTTCTTCCCAGGCGAGCGTCCTTGGAGTCAGAAGTGTGACATCGCCATGCCATGCGCAACTCAGAACGAGCTCGAGATTGCTGACGTGCAGAAACTTGTTGCTAACGGCACCAAGTACGTCGTTGAGGGCGCTAACATGCCAACCACCCTCGAGGCAACCAATTATCTCATCGAAAACGGCGTCTTCTTTGCACCTGGCAAGGCTGCAAACGCAGGTGGCGTAGCTGTTTCCGGTCTTGAGATGTCCCAGAACGCCGAGCATCTTTCCTGGACGTTTGAGGAGGTAGACTCCAAGTTGCAGGGAATTATGGAGAGCATCTACACTGCTGCTTCAGAGGCCGCAGCAACGTATGGCCACCCCGGAAACCTGGTTTTTGGCGCAAACATCGCCGGCTTCCTCAAGGTAGCAAACGCAATGATGGCGCAGGGTGTCTGCTAGTTTGCATCGCATTTGGCGAGAAACCCGTTGTTGTAGCATGTATTTGAGCTAATTACATCGTTGGCTTTAACGTATGATTTAAAAGGACCTTGGTCTCCCAAGGTCCTTTTTGTATCGCTTATTGATCGCAGTTTTCTCGCGCTCTACGCCCTGCGCTTACGCTCTTGAAACAAACTCGTTTCCTTTGATGAAAAAGCGCTTCTGAGCATTGGTGTTTTTGCTGATACCTACGCGAGGTGAACGCCCAATTGTTTCTCCTGGTAACAGGGGAGTAAAGTCCAACACAAGCGGCTCAACTGTCAGGTCATGTCCGTAGAGCTCCTTGTCAATGCCAAGCGCAGCGCAGACCTTACCTGGCCCGTTGGTGAGGTCGCGCAGCTTGAGCGGGTGCTTACGCGCACGTTCTGCTTGCGCTTTGCCAGCACGTTCCGCTTGCTCTTTACCTGCATGTCCCGTATGCGCTTTACCCGCGCGTCCAGCCTCACGGAGCTCGCGCATAGCTGCCGTGCCTTCAAGAGGCTCAACCGCGCGCACCAAGCATCCGCTGCCAAATCCCTCAGGACCACACACCACATTGCAGCAGTGATGCATACCGTACGAAACGTAAACGTAGAGGTGACCCGCAGGTCCAAACATGGCTGCATTGCGCTCGCTAGGACCGCCAAACGCATGACTTGCGGGATCATCTTGGTCGTAAGCCTCGGTCTCCACAATTCTTGCAACTAGTTTGTGTTTCTCGCCATTAAGCGTAATTGTCCTTGTCAGAGTGCATCCCAAAAGCAGCGGCGCGGCCACATCTGAGGGATTCTCTAGAAAATCTGGAAACATGCCATCTCCTTTATTGGTTATGCGCTACAATACTACCAACCTTTAAGGACGGTGCGAGACACCGGCAAGGCCCATAGCGTTGAGTGCGCATGTTCGCTGTTGAGCCTCCACAAGGAGTGCTCTTTTTTTATGGCTCGGCATGCTCCTACGCAGATCGGAGAGTATATGAATCCACTGGCAAGTGCCACCTCGCAGCCTCGCGCGCTGCTTGTTCTCGAAGACGGAACAACCTTCGAGGGGAGGTGCTGTGGTGCTAGCGGAGAGACCTTCGGCGAGATTGTTTTTAACACGTCTATGACCGGCTACCAGGAGATTATTTCCGATCCAAGTTACGCCGGCCAGATTGTCACGCTGACCTATCCGCAGGTAGGCAACTACGGCATCGATCCTGCGGTCATGCAGCGAGACGTCTTGCACCTGCGTGGTTTTGTCGTCCACGACATGTGCTACGAGCCAAGCAACTGGACATCCAAGCAGAGCCTGCCAGAGTTTCTGCAGGAAAACGGTGTCGTTGCCATCGAGGGCATCGATACCCGCGCGCTGACCATGCACCTGCGCGACCATGGTGCACAGAAGGCGGCCATCTCCACCGAGGACCTGGATCCCGCCCATCTACTCACGCGCGTCCAGGCGTCGCCCAACATCTCCGAGCACAACTTTGTCCCCGACGTCTCCGTCGACGCACCTCACGTGGTCTCCGCTACGTCCAAGAAGCGCTTCAACGTTGTCGCATACGACTGTGGCGAGAAGAACGGCATTCTCCAGGGTCTTGCAGCAAACGGCTGCGAGGTCACGGTTGTACCGTGGAACACACCTGCAGAGGACGCCTTGGCCTACAACCCAGACGGCATCTTCTTCTCCAACGGCCCTGGTGACCCAGAGCAGGTTGACGCTACGCAGGAGGCCGCTCGCGGCGTTCTGGGCAAGGTCCCCGTCTTTGGTATCTGCCTGGGCAACCAGATGCTCTCCATTGTCGCAGGTGCAGATATCGAGAAACTCAAATTTGGACACCACGGTGGCAACGAACCAGTCATGAATCTTCTAACTGGCAAGGTTGAGATTACTGCTCAAAACCACAACTACGGCCTGGTTTTCCCAAGCCTGGGCAAGCTCATTGCAGAGGAGTCCGGTGGAATCTCCGAGCACTTTGACAACCTCTGCGAGTGGTCCGCAAGGCGTATTGCTCCTGTTGTCCAGACAAAGGAGTTTGGCCGCGTCAGGCTCACACACGTAAACCTTAACGATGGTACTCCAGAGGGCATTCAGTTCCTGGATATTCCAGCGTTTTCCGTTCAGTATCACCCTGAGGCAAGCCCAGGACCTCACGATTCATCCTACTTGTTCAAGGCATTTGCTCGTTTGATGGAGGGACAGTCTGACTATCTTGCCATCGACGTTCGTGAGGGGAGGCGCTTCTAATGCCAAAGCGTACTGATATTAAGAAAATCCTGGTCATTGGCTCTGGCCCAATTGTTATTGGTCAGGCTTGTGAGTTTGACTATTCCGGTACTCAGGCATGCCGCGCCCTTCGTAAAGAGGGCTTTGAGGTTGTTCTGGTTAATTCAAACCCAGCAACCATCATGACAGATCCAGAAACTGCAGATAGAACCTACGTTGAGCCAATCACTGTTGAATCCGTAACCCGCGTCATTGAGCGCGAGCGTCCTGACGCGCTTCTGCCAAACATGGGAGGCCAGACCGCTCTGAACTGCACCATTGGCCTTGGCGAGGCAGGCGTTCTTGACAAGTACAACATCGAGGTCATCGGCTGCAACCTGGAGTCCATTCGTACCGGTGAGGACCGTGAGCTCTTCAGCGAGGCAGTTCAGGATATTGGCCTAGAGGTTGCTCGCGCAGACATTGCTCACTCCATGGAAGACGCTCAGCGCATCGTTACTGACCTGGGATATCCCGTGGTCATTCGCCCAAGCTTCACCCTTGGTGGTGCGGGCGGCGGCATTGCACATACCCCAGAAGAGCTTGTAGAGATTGTGGAGCAGGGCCTCTTGCTTTCTCCAGAGCACGAGGTACTAGTAGAGGAGTCCATCGAGGGCTGGAAAGAGATTGAGATGGAGGTCATGCGCGATACCGCAGGTAACGGTATTGTTGTCTGCTCCATCGAGAACCTCGATCCAATGGGCGTCCACACGGGAGACTCCATCACCGTTGCGCCAGCTCAGACGCTTACCGATGAAGAGCTCCAGAATCTCCGCGACTACTCCATCGCTATTCTCGAGCGTGTAGGCGTTGCCTGTGGTGGCTCTAACGTTCAGTTTGCGGTCAATCCAACTAACGGCCGCGTCATTGTTATTGAGATGAACCCTCGTGTTAGCCGCTCTTCCGCACTGGCTTCTAAGGCAACTGGCTTCCCAATTGCAAAGATGGCCGCGCTGCTTTCTGTTGGCTATACGCTGGATGAGATTACTAACGACATCACCAAGGCAACTCCAGCTGCTTTTGAGCCTTCCATCGACTACTGCGTGGTTAAGGTTCCTCGCTTTGCCTTCGTCAAATTCAAGGGTACCAGTCGCGTTTTGACTACCCGCATGAAGTCGGTCGGCGAGGCTATGGCTATGGGCAGAACCTTTGAAGAGGCCCTGCAGAAGGCACTGCGCTCTCTGGAGCAAGACCGCGCTGGTCTAGGTGCTGACGGCCACGATGTCTTTGACGAGAAAAACTTTGATGAGTTGGTCAGCAAGCCAACACCAGAGCGTATTTTCTATGTTGCTGAGGCTCTGCGCAGAAACTGGAGCGTTGAGCGTATCCATAATATGACCGGCATTGATCCTTGGTATTTGCATCGCATGGCAGGTATCATCAACGCCGAGAAACGCATCAAAGAGCTGGGGCTTTCTGGTCTCACTACCGATAACATGCTTGCTGCCAAACAGCTGGGCTTTTCGGATGAGCAGCTGGCACACCTTACCGGCACCAAGACAGACGTTGTCCGCGCCGTTAGGGAAGTGCTGGGTGTTCGCCCACAGGTCAAAACAGTTGATACCTGCGCTGGTGAGTTTGGTGCAACCACGCAGTATCACTACGTCACCTACGAGAAGGGCAATGCCACGGAGTACGTGAAGGCAGAAAAGCCACGCGTCATGATTCTTTCCGCAGGTCCTAATCGTATCGGTCAGGGCATTGAGTTTGACTACTGCTGCGTTCATGCTGCCTACGCTCTTCGCGAGCAGGGCTATGAGACGGTCATGGTCAACTGCAACCCAGAGACGGTCTCTACAGACTACGACACTTCTGATCGACTCTATTTCCAGCCTTTGACCTTTGAAGACGTCATGGATGTCATTGAGGTTGAGAAGCCGGAAGGCGTCATTGTCACCCTTGGTGGCCAGACGCCAATCAAGCTAGCACGCGCCTTGAAGGATGCTGGCGTTCCAATCATGGGCACTCAGCCAGAGGCAATTGACCTGGCAGAAGACCGCGACCGCTTCGCAGCCCTTCTTGACCGCCTGAACATTGCCTGCCCACCATCGGCAGTTGCTTCTACCATGGACGAGGCTCGCGACGCCGCTCGCCGCATTGGCTACCCACTGATTGTCCGCCCAAGCTACGTTCTTGGTGGTCGCGGCATGGCCATTGTCTACGATGACTCCGACCTGGTCACCTACATGGAGTCCGCGACGCACGTCACGCCAGATCGTCCTGTCTACCTGGACGCCTTCCTGGAGGACGCCATTGAGCTGGACGTTGACGCTCTCTGCGACACCGAGGAGTGCTACGTAGGCTCCGTCCTGGAGCACATCGAGGAGTGCGGTATTCACTCTGGCGACTCCGCCTGCTGCTGGCCGCCCTTCTCGCTCTCTGAAAAGATTGTTGACCAGATTAGGGCCATCACCAAAAAGCTGGCACTTGCCTGCGGCATTCGAGGTCTCCTGAACATCCAGTACGCCGTCCGCGACGAGCACGTCTTTGTCATCGAGCTCAACCCTCGCGCTTCTAGAACCGTGCCTTTCTCGTCAAAGGCAACTGGCGTTTCCCTGGCCAAATACGCATCTCGCATCATGGCTGGCGAGAAGATCAGTGAGCTCAGAGCACAAGGCCTGCTTCCAGACGAAAATCGCACCGTCGATTACTACGCGGTCAAAGAGGCGGTCATGCCTTGGTCTAGATTCCCTGGCGCCGACTCAATCCTTGGCCCAGAGATGAAGTCTACCGGCGAGGTCATGGGCATTGCCCGCACCTTCCCAGCAGCGTACGCAAAGACTCGTGAGGCAGTTGAGAACAAGCTACCTGAGCAGGGCTCCGTCTTCATCAGTGTGTGCGACCGCGATAAGCGCGCCATTGCTCCTGTTGCTATGGCTCTGGAGAACCTTGGCTATGGCATCTACACCACGGGCGGTACCGCAAAGACGCTGCGTGCGGCTGGAATTGACTGCACCACCGTCAACCGCATTTCCGATGGTCATCCAAATGTTGTTGACCTTATGCGCGATAAAACCGTCAGCTTCATCATCAATACGCCTCATGGTCACGAGGCTCATAGCGACGGCACCAAGATGCGCGCAGAAGCTGTCAGCCAGGGTATTACCTGCGTCACCGCAATGTCTGCAGCTACCGCTCTTATCCAGGCACTAGCCGCGGCAAGAAAGAGCGAGCCCGAGACCTTTGCACTACAAGATCTTTAAAACGTGCTTGGAGAATGAGCTTTTCACTTGAACAAGACCGGTCTTGAAAAAGGCCGGTCTTTTTCGTGAGGGAAGTGTTTAGAATACGAAGTTCTCCTAGTGAAGAGCGCAAAAGTTTGTTATTATTGCAAGGCTGCATAAATATGCGGGCGTGGCGGAACTGGCAGACGCGCTAGATTTAGGTTCTAGTGGACTAAGTCCGTGGGGGTTCGATTCCCTCCGCCCGCACCATGCAGAAATTTGGTTAAGAGCTGGTACGCCAGCATTTTTTACGAGACACTGGAGGAACGTTGAACATCACCGTTACCGCAGATAAGCCAGTTGACGAGAAACTCACCGTCAAGGTTACAGTTCCTGCTGCAGAGGTAGACGCTGCCATTAAGCAGGCTTACAAGGACATTGCAAACAAGTATTCCTTCCAGGGTTTCCGCAAGGGCCGTGCACCTCGTCCTGTCATTGATAGCATTGTTGGCCGCGAGGCAGTCCTTGCTCAGGCAACCAACGATCTTCTCGGCGCAGCAGAGCCACAGCTCCTTGAGGAGCTTGATCTTGTTCCTGTTGGCCGTGGTGATTACAACCAGGATGCAGACCTTCCTGTTGAGGGTCAGGATTACTTCTATGAGGTAGTCTTCAACGTTCGTCCTGAGGCTAAGCTTGATTCTTACGATGCTCCTGCAATCAACATGCCTCCAAATGAGGCAACTGAGGCTGAGGTTGATCACCAGATTAAGCAGCTTCTTTCTTATCAGGCTAAGTTTGAGAACACCAAGGAGAAGCGCGCTGTTAAAGAGGGCGACACCATTGGTGTAGACATCAAGAACATTGAGGGCGCTGCTCACATGGAGGGCGAGGACCGCGTTCTTACCCTTAACGGCACCCAGGCTCCAAAGGAGCTTGAGGAGGCACTCATCGGCATGAAGCCAGGTGAGGAGAAAGAGGTCAAGTGGACTCACAGCCACACTCACGGCGATGAGGTTCACTCCCACGATTACGATATCAACGTCAAGGTTGTTGCTCACAAGAAGTCCGTCACTCCAGAGCTGACCGACGAGTTTGCAAAGAACACCTTTGGTTATGATACTGTCGAGAAACTCCGTGAGGCTGTTAAGTCTGAGATTGAGTCCGACAAGAAGAATTCTCTTCCAACTCTTAAAGAGGACCGCGTTGTCGAGGCTGTAGGTAAGCGTCTTCAGCTTGATGAGGTTCCAGAGGAGTATAAGAACGAGGTCTTCAACGAGATTGCTCAGGAGTTCCTGAGTGGTCTTCAGCAGCAGGGTATGACTCTTGATATGTTCTTGGCTGCACGCGGCATTAAGACTGATGACTTCATCTCTGATCTTCGTGTTCAGGCTGAGGAGCGCGCACGTCAGTCCCTGGCTCTTGACGCAGTGGCTGCAGAGCTCAAGCTTGAGGCAACTGAGGATGACATTCGCGCAGAGTTTGAGCGCGCTGGTGTTCCTAACGTTGAGTCTGCAATTGAGGAGTGGCGCAAGGCTGGCCGTCTTCCTGCAATTCGCGAGTCCATCCGTCGCTCTAAGGCTCTTGACTGGCTGCGTGACAACGCAACCGTCACCGTTGTCGACGAGATTGCTGAGGCTGCAAAGGAAGAGCAGAAGGCAGAGAAGAAGCCTGCTAAGAAGGCTACTGCTAAGAAGAAGGCAGCTAAGAAGGACGAGGACGCAGAGAAGGACGCTGAGTAGTCCGCAACTGGTTGGGTTTCTCGCCAGAAAGACTGCGCCAAAAGTTGCAGTTACTTTGAATTTTTCATACCCCGGGTTAGAGACATGCTTCCCGGGGTATGTTTCTAAGGAAAGACTTTTGAAGGAGGATTATGCATTATCCAACAAACATTCCAACTATTCCGTATGTTATTGAGCAGACTCCTCGTGGTGAGCGTAGCTATGACATCTACTCTAGGCTGCTCAATGATCGTATTGTTTTCTTGGGAGAGCCGGTAACGCGCGATTCTGCAAACCTGGTCATTGCACAGCTTTTGCACCTTGAGAGCCAGGATCCAGACAAGGATATTTCTCTCTACATTGATTCTCCTGGTGGAGACGTTTATGCAGGCCTGGGCATTCTTGACACCATGAACTTCATTAAGCCTGACGTGTCTACCATCTGCGTTGGTATGGCAGCATCAATGGGTGCCGTTCTTCTTGCAGCCGGTGCAAAGGGTAAGCGTCTTGCGCTTCCTAACTCTATGGTTATGATTCACCAGCCATCCAGTGGCGTTCAGGGTCAGCAGACCGATATCCAGATTATTGCAGATGAGACAAAGTGGATTCGCCAGCGCATCAATGAGCTGCTTTCGGATTATACTGGACAACCTATCGAGAAGATCAATGTAGACACCGAGCGCGATAATTATCTTCGTGCACAGGAGGCTTGTGATTACGGCCTGGTAGACCGCGTTATCTCTTCTCGTAACGATCAATAATTGTACTTGTATTGAGGGTTTAAGTTATGGCTAAAGACCAGGACTTCTCGCCTTTTGGCGGATTAGATGAGATGCACTGTTCTTTCTGTGGAAAGAGTAGGTCGCAGGTAAATAAGCTTATCCAGGGCCCAGGTGGCGTCTGCATTTGCGATGAATGTGTCTCAACCTGCTCAGATATGATTGATGAGTCTCTCGGCTTTGATGAAGAGTCAGAGATTGAGACTCACTCTGATGAGCCTGTTATCAAAGATCTGCCCACTCCACATGAGATTTACGATGAGCTATCTCAGTACGTAATGGGTCAAGAAGACGCTAAGCGTGCTATGTCGGTAGCAGTGTATAACCACTATCGTCGTATTCTTTCAGGTAACGATGATCCTCAGGAGGGCCAGGAGGATGTTGAGATTGCAAAGTCCAACATCTTGCTGCTGGGCCCAACTGGTACTGGTAAAACACTGCTTGCTCAGACGCTTGCTCGTTTTCTTGAGGTTCCGTTTGCTATTGCTGACGCAACAACCCTTACTGAGGCTGGTTACGTTGGTGAAGATGTCGAGAATATCCTGCTTAAGCTCATTACTGCCGCAGATGGCGATGTTGAGCGCGCTCAGGTAGGCATTGTCTACATCGATGAGATTGATAAGATTGCTCGCAAGGCCGAGAATCTCTCTATTACTCGTGACGTCTCTGGTGAAGGCGTTCAGCAGGCACTTCTGAAGATTCTTGAGGGTACCGTTGCAAGTGTTCCTCCAACAGGTGGACGTAAGCATCCTCAGCAGGAGCTTATTCACATTGATACCACCAATATCTTGTTCATCTGTGGTGGCGCTTTTGTTGGCCTGGATAAGATTGTTGCTGACCGCATTGGTAAAAAGGGAATTGGCTTTAACTCTGACGTTGCTCAGAATGTCAAAGAAGGTGAGTCTGAGCTTATCGCCAAGGTTATGCCTCAGGACCTGCACAGGTTTGGCATGATTCCAGAGCTTTTGGGCCGTATTCCTGTTATCACTTCTACTCGTGAGCTTGGTGAGGAAGATCTGATGAGTATCCTCACAGATCCAAAGAATGCTCTTACCAAGCAGTACAAGCGCATGTTTGAGCTTGAGGGAGTAGATCTGGAGTTTACTGAGGATTCACTCAGAGAGATTGCTAAGAAGGCTTTGGCTCGTGGTACCGGAGCTCGTGGTCTTCGTGCAATCTGCGAGTCTACACTGCAAGAGACCATGTTTGATCTGCCATCAGATTTGGATATCACAAAGGTTGTGGTTACTCCAGAAAGCGTTGGCGGAGAAAACGCCCCAGAAATCATCAAGGGCAAAAAGAAATAACTCGCATAGCAATAAAAAAGGAGGTCGAAAGACCTCCTTTTGTGTTATAGATTGCCGCCGCCAAGTTTGTTGTATGACGTAATAAGTTGGGTGCGGGTCTTGGTGCCTGGTGGGAAGACGGTATCAAACAAAGGCATTAAGCCGCGGAAAAGAACACCACTTTGTACTCGGTGAGAAAGACCTCTTACCGTACGTCTTGACTCTTCAAGCTGTGAACGAAGCTCCTCAAGATAAGGGGAGCGACGAGCATAGAACCAGAAAAGGCCTGCAAGATCTGAGTTTGGATAGAGCCAAGGCCTGTTGTCTGGTCCTGCAAAATGAGCAATACAGATATTCTTACGAGCCTCTTCGTATTCTTCTCGCACGTCTTTTGGTGCCTGAGCAACAATATGATCACGACGAAGGAATTGCCAGTCTACCAGGTAATTCCATTTCATATTAATACGAAGATAATGGCCGTTCACAAACCTGTTAAGAACATCTTGATCAAGCCAGCGCCATGCGCGCATGGTTGATACCTTAAGAAACTCTTCAGGAGAAATCTGCTTTCTAATCTCTTCAAGGTTCATCAAAATGACGCCTGCCTGGAAGTAATCGTGAGGATCATCCATACCCAGCTCATTTTTGAGGTAGGGACCAACTGTAGCGTCATAGCCATCAATCTGGCCAATAGTATCTGCGTCGCGCGTAGCGCCTACCAAATACCCGGTGACATCAATATCATAGAGCTTTGCAATATCGGTATTAACTACCAGGTCAGAGTCAAGGTAGATGGCTTTATTGACGTTAGGAAGCAGCGAGGGAGCAAGCAGTCTGTAGTAAGTTTCTGGTCTAAAGTGACCATGATGAGGAAGCTCAATATCACCAAGAGCAGCATCAACATCTAAGAAACCAACATGGACGTTATCAACAAGCTGAGCCTGACGAGTAAGCGTAATCATGCTGGTAGGAGTGAGGTCACGAGTCAATACAATGATGTCGTAACGACGCTCTGGATTGACGTTCTCAATGATGGATTGAATTGCTACAGACAAATACGGCACAAAGTTATCACTGCAGGCAAAAACAAGCACAACATCATTAAGAGCAAGACCCAGCTCATCGGATGAGCTGGCAAGCATTGCTCCAGAAAGTTGCGCCCTGCCTGTTCCAACAAGGCGTTGTGTAGGTATTTTACGTAATCTTCTCATACGTAAGACTTTATCACTTAGACGCCAAAAACGCCTGCTGCGTTTGCCATTACTTCAGTTTGCACAGAGTATCCACGGGCCTCGCTAAGACCGCTAAGCGCGCGTTTCAGGCTATCCACAATGTCCGCCGCGCTAATATTCGTCTGATCACTGGATGGAAGGTCAGTCTCGGTAAGGAGTTTATCTTTTGGGTAGACCTTAGCGTATTCACGGCCACGCTTGGTCTTAAGGCTCATCTCGCCAACAGAGAACCAACAGCCAAGCTTAATAGCCCTTTGGAGCTCTTCTGAGCTACCGCTAAACCAGTGGATGATAGGAATGCATTCTTGAGCAGCTCCTGTCTGCTCAAGAATATCTAGTACCGCATCAACACTTCTAACGGTGTGCATCGAGAACACTCGTGGCTGGCCGTTGCGTGAAAGCTCTGCTGCACGTGTGCAGATCTGCGCAAACGTTCTAACCTGCAAATCTTGCAACCCATCAACACAATAGCGAGAAGAAAAATCTAGTCCAATCTCGCCAATGTAAGATGTCTGCTCCATAAGCTCTAAAAGGAGCTCTATGTCTTTTTGAGTAACGCGCTCATCAGAGATATACCAGGGGTGCGCTCCAAGTCCCACACGGATGTTGTCTTGCGTAAGCTGAGGAGCAAGTTCTAGGTAGTCGTGAGGAGTAACGCCGCAGGTAAAGAAACCTAATCCAACCTCACTAGAACTTCTCGCTACATTGAGTGGAGAGTCTATAAGGTTGGCATGGACGTGCGCATCAAAATACGTGAGGTTACTCATAGGCAAGCCCTGACAGATGCAAGATGACGTCTGATGCAATCATCTGGCCCATAATGGGAGGGTAGTAGGACATAGTGCCTAGCTTGGCAGATTTACCCGTTGCGCCCTCTGGTGCAAAAACTGGTCGCGCTGGCTCGGGGGAGTAGAGCACGCGGAAGTCAGCAAGGCCGCGCTTCTTGGACTCTTTTCTCATTACTCTTGCAAGAGCATCAGTATGCGTTTTTGAAAGCGTAGTGATTTCCAGGAGTTCTGGGTGGATTTTATTGCCTCCACCCATGCTGGAGATGAGGTAGATATCGTTTTTTTGACACCATGCAACAACAGCCAATTTGGCAGAAATGGTGTCGATAGCATCAACTACAACATCAGGTTTTGGAAGAGCAGAGAGCTGCTCATCAACGTTGTCTTTAAGCAAAAAAGCGTCAAGGGTGACCACGTGAGCGTCTGGATTAATGTCCAGAATCATCTCTTTGGTAACGTCAACCTTTCTTTTTCCAATGGTGCTTACGTAGGCAATAGCCTGCCTGTTAAGATTGGATGCCTCCACTGCATCGGCATCCACTAAAACAAAGGAACCCACACCGCCTCTAGCCAGCGCCTGGACACAGTTTGAGCCGACGCCGCCAAGTCCTAAGACCATAACGCAGGAATTTTGAATCTGTCCAAGGCGATCTTTTCCCAGGACAAGTTCAAGTCGAGCAGTGGCTTCAGGAATTGTGGCAGACATAGAGCTCCTCATAAAATGTATCTGCAGATAGTATTTATTGTTCAAGAGTATAGAGGGCCTTAAAGTAATGATTTTGTTGCATAAGTTCCTCAAACGAACCCTTTTCGATAATACTACCTTCCTTCATTACAATAATTTCGTCAAATTTTTTCAGCTGAGCTTCCTCTAAGTTGTGTGTAATAACTAGGCGTAGTGTGCCTTTGAGATTTGTTATTGAATTTATAATTTGGTCAGTAGTTGAATGGTCAAGTGCTGATGTAGCTTCATCGAAAAACAGAACTTTAGAACCCTTTAACAAACTTCTAGCAATACAGATTCTTTGACGTTCGCCACCAGAAAGGTTTGAACCTGCTTCACCACATTGATAGCTCAGTTTATTTTGTTTAATGAACTCTGTAAGTCCAGCCTTTTCACAAGCTTGAGAAATAGCATCTTTTGAGTGGTTTTCGAACATAGTAATGTTGTCTTCAATTGATGCATTGAATAAGAAATTCTCTTGTTGTACAAGTGAAACGTTTTGATAGAGACTCTTTTTATTAATAGTTCTTAACTCTAAGCTATCGTAAAATATATCTCCTTGATAACTTAAATTGCCACCCATAAGAAGATTAAATAAAGTAGACTTTCCAGATCCTGATATTCCAACAATTGCATAACTTTTATTAGGTAGAAGTTTGATTGATAAATTTTTCAGCACAGCTTTATTTTGTTCGTAAGCAAATGAAAGATTGTTGATGACTATTCCTTTTGTAACTTTATCTAATGTCTGTTGCCCCTCTTCTTCTTCATTGTCAGCAAGAGTCTCAGAAAATTTTAAAATCAAATCATTTGAGGCCTTGCGTGATGCAAGTACCGGTGGAATTGTTTGTAAAGGGAGACTAATGTAGTTCATAAGTAACGTGGCCATAAGAATTACACCAGGTGTTACTCCTTGATTTGAAATACAAAGATATGTACCAGCAATCAAAACAGCCCATTGAGATAAGCCGAAAGCACTCCAACTCAAAGTATTAATGAATCGAGTAGTTTTTCTACTTTCTCTTTTTGAGCTTTCAAGAGCGGTATTGTCTTTCTCAAAAAGTCTCACTGCAGCCTTTGTTGCACCGTAAGCTTTTATCAAAGGAAAGCCTTTTACTAGATCAGTGACTTGGGCAATGAATTGGCTAGTTTTCGCAGAAGATTCTTTTTGAATTTTACCGAGTGTTCCGCCTAGCTTTACGCCAATGATTAGAGGAAGAATTGAAGCGGCAATAGCTACCATAGTTAATGGAATGCTTTGAACCATGAGCATTATGAGGGCCACAATGAAAGATATACTATCGCTTACCAAAGAAAACATCTGTTCAAGATATGTAGTCTCTATAGTATTTAAATCATTAGTAAGTGCAGATACATAAACGGAACTACCACTTGCTTCAAACGAGTTTATACCTTTTTTCAGCATGTATTTAAATGCGGTGTTGCGATAAGAGTTAGCAGCATGATAGAGATAATTAGGAACAAAATAACGAACCACTAATTTATTTGTAATTGCTGAGATTGTTAATATGGCGGCAAATAGACAACCTTGTAGAAAATCATTAAATGATCCTGACACAGCGGAATTCATGAGAATTGAAGTTATGTAGGGTGAACATACCGTAACTAGTTCTAAAGAAGTTGTAAAGAAAAAGGAGCCGAATAACAACTTTTTATTACTCCAAAAAAGACTCCGTTTAAGGTCGTTTTGAATTTCTTTAACAGTGCTTTTCATGTCAAACCTTCTTAACCTGTAGAAAAAGTTGTTGACTATACTTTTGATTTAAATGTTGTTGATTTTTTCAATCAATTTTAGTGTTTGATATGTTTGTTATGGCTTCTTTCAGCTAAAACTTTGAATTGAATGTTGTGACAAATCAATACTACTACTTTTTATACAAAGTGTAATTTTTTATATGTAATATTAAAATTACATTAATATATTCCCCTAAACCACATCTGTTTTAATGCATTATACTGTTCAAATGGTTAATAGGAATACTGCTAAAAGCATATGAAAGGCAAGATTACTGTGGAAGAAATGCCCAAGAATTATGATCCTCAGGCAGCTGAACCTGAGCTCATTGAAAAGTGGATAAAGGCAGATTGCTATGGTCGCAGCAAAGGAACTGAAGACCGTACGGTAGTTATCCCTCCACCAAACGTTACTGGCATCCTTCACATGGGTCATGCCATGGATGACACCATCCAGGACACCTACATTCGTTATTCTCGCATGCGCGGTTATTCAACTCGTTGGATTCTAGGAACTGACCACGCAGGCATTGCAACCCAGACTAAGGTTGACAAGAAGCTTAAGTCAGAGGGTATTTCTCGCCTTGAAATTGGTCGCGAGAAGTTCCTGGATGCTTGCTGGGATTGGACGCGCGAGTACGGCGGAACCATTGTTTCTCAGATTAAGCGCATGGGCTGCTCCATTGATTTTAATGACGAGAAGTTTACTATGTCTCCTGAGTACACTCAGGCAGTACGTAAGGTCTTTGTTGATTGGTATCATGACCAGCTTATTTACCGCGGTAAGCGCATCGTAAACTGGTGTCCTCATTGCGAGACTTCTATCTCTGACGATGAAGCAGAGTACGCTGACGAGAAGGGCCATCTTTGGTACCTACGTTACCCACTCAAAGAGCCTGTTAATGGCGTTGAGTACATTACCGTAGCTACTACTCGCCCAGAGACTATGCTGGGCGATACCGGCGTGGCTGTTTCTCCTCAAGATCCAGAAAAGGCAGATCTTGTTGGAAAGACTGTTATTCTGCCCATTGTTAATCGAGAGATTCCAATTTTCTCTGACTGGCATGTTGACGCAGGCTTTGGTACCGGTTTTGTTAAGGTAACTCCAGCTCATGACCCTAACGACTTTGCTATGGGTCAGACTCACAATCTTGAGCAGATCAACATCTTTGATGAGCACGCAGTTGTTGTTGACGGCTATGGTGAGTTCTCCGGCCTTGATAGAGATCAGGCTCGTGAGGCTATTGTTGCTTGGTTTGAAGAGCACGGTCTGCTTGATCACGTTGAAGACCTTGATCACTCTGTTATGCATTGCTACCGCTGCGGCACAACTCTTGAGCCATGGCTCTCTGAGCAGTGGTTTGTTGCCGTTGATAAGCTCAAAGAGCCTGCAGCACAGGTAGTCGAAGACGGTCAGGTCACCTTCCACCCAGAGCGTTGGACTCAGACCTACCTCACTTGGATGGAGAATCTCCGTGACTGGAATATCTCCAGGCAGCTTTGGTGGGGACACCGCATTCCTGTGTTCTACTGCGATGATTGTGGCTGGCAGGATGCTCTTATGGAAGACACTGACGTCTGTCCAAAGTGTGGCGGCCATCACGTTCATCAGGATGAGGACGTTCTGGATACCTGGTTCTCTTCTCAGCTGTGGACTTTTGCTACACAGGGCTGGCCAGATCATCCTGAGCAGCTTGAGGGTCACCACCCAACACAGGTCCTGGTAACCGCTCGAGACATCATTGCTCTTTGGGTTGCTCGCATGATTATGAGTTCGCTCTACTTTACCAAAGAGATTCCATTCCATGATGTCTACATCTACGCAACCATTTTGGCTAAGGACGGCAGCCGTATGTCCAAGTCAAAGGGTAACGGCGTAGATCCTATGGACCTGATTGCTAAGTACGGTGCTGACGCCATGCGTTATAACCTGCTTACGCTTATCACTAACAACCAGGACGTTAAGTTTGATGCTGTTCTTGATAAGAAGACTCGTGAGCTTATTGAGTCTCCAAGAACTGATCAGGCACGTTCATTTGTTACTAAGATTTGGAATGCAAGTCGCTTTGTTCAGATGAACCTGGACGGCTACACTGCCGGCATGCCAAAGGCAGAGACACCAGAAGATGCATGGATGTTCTCGCGCCTTGCAAAGGTTGTTGCAGAGACAACTGAGCAGCTTGAGACCTATGGCTTTGGTGAGTATGCTCGCAACATTCAGTCCTTCTTCTGGAATGATGTCTGCGATTGGTACATTGAGCTCTGCAAGGGTCGCCTTCTGGACGGAACTCCTGATCAGCGCCTGCAGGTTCAGCGCAACCTTGTCTTTGTCCTGGATGTCAGCATGAGGCTTCTGCATCCAGCCATGCCATTTGTTACCGAGAGCGTTTGGGATGCCCTTCCTGCATCTGGTCTTTTGAGTCACGATGCGGAGTTCTTGATGGTCTCTGAGTGGCCAGACCCACAGGAGCTTGCAAACTTTGTTGACGAGGCAGCTGAGCATAACTTCTCGCTTGCTAAGACCGTTGTTTCTGCTGTTCGTTCTTCTCGCGCTCGTTATAGGCTGTCGCCAAAGACAGACCTTGCTGTTGTGGTTAAAGCTCCAGCACAGGATGTTGCAGCGTTGAAGGAGCAAGCAGCATTCATTCAGAACGTTGGTCGCGTAAGCTCATTTGAGGTTGCTGAGGCGCCTCAGAAGCCTGCTGGTTCTGTTTCTGTCACCGATGCTGGCCTTGAAATGTACGTTGTTCTTGGCGAGCTTGTTGACCTTGCTGCTGAGGCTAAACGTCTTCAGAAAGATCTTGAGTCTGCAAAGAAGGAGCTCTCTGGCGTGGAGCGCACCCTTGCTAACCAGGGATTTGTTGCTAAGGCAGCGCCTGAAGTTATCGAGAAAAAACGTGCACGCGCAGAAGAACTTACTACGCTTGTTGCTCAGCTAGAGCAGCAGATTGCCGACTTCTCATAGGTAAAACTTGATGCGGTGTAACAGCCGCATCATGTGTTTAGTACGTGCAAACAGTCCACTTTAGGTTAGGAACAACATGTCTGAGGTTACATCCGATATCGAGATTGCTCAATCATCCGAGATGCTTCCCATCTTTGAGGTGGCAAAGCGTGCGGGTATTCCAGAGGACCTTCTGGAGCCTTATGGTCGCTATAAGGCAAAGCTTGATGCACGTGCTCTGGCAGATAAGCCTCTTCGCGGCAAACTTGTGCTGGTAACCGCCATTAACCCAACGCCGGCAGGCGAGGGAAAGACTACTACCTCGGTTGGTCTGGCAGATGCCTTGTCCAGCTTGGGACAGTCTGCCATGTTGGCCCTGAGAGAGCCTTCTTTGGGTCCTGTCTTTGGCGTCAAGGGTGGTGCTGCAGGTGGCGGCTATGCCCAGGTAGTTCCTATGGAGGATATCAACCTTCACTTTACCGGAGACTTCCACGCTATTGGCGCTGCAAACAACCTCTGCGCCGCCATGCTGGATAACCACATCAAGCAGGGTAATAGCCTCAACATTGATCCACGCCGCGTGGTGTGGAAGCGCTGCGTTGATATGAACGATCGCCAGCTCAGAAATGTTGTTGACGGTCTTGGCGGCATTGCTGACGGAATGCCAAGACAAGACGGCTTTGATATTACCGTTGCCTCCGAGGTCATGGCTGTATTTTGCCTTGCTTCCGGCATCAAAGACCTTAAAGAGCGCCTGGGTAGAATGGTTATTGCCTACACTTATGACCGCAAGCCTGTAACCGTTAGCGATATTCACGCAGAGGGCGCTATGACAGCGCTGCTCAAAGATGCTATTCAGCCTAATCTGGTCCAGACACTTGAGCACACACCTGCTCTTGTCCACGGTGGTCCTTTTGCCAACATTGCTCACGGTTGCAATACGGTTGAGGCAACAAAGACTGCTCTTCGTCTTGCTGATTACGTTGTTACCGAGGCTGGTTTTGGTGCAGATCTTGGTGCCGAGAAGTTCTTGGACATCAAATGCAGAGCTACTGGCCTTGCTCCATCGGCTGTTGTTTTGGTGGCAACCGTTCGTGCTCTTAAGTACAACGGAGGCGTTGCCAAAGCAGATCTTAACCAGCAAAACGTTGAGGCGCTTAAAGAGGGCATTCCTAATCTTCTACGTCATGTTGACAACATTCAGACCGTCTACGGTCTTCCTGTAGTTGTTGCTATCAATGCATTCCCAACCGATACCGCAGAAGAACTTGCTCTGGTAGAGGAGGAGTGCAAGAAGCGTGGCGTAAATGTAGTGCTGTCTGAGGTTTGGGCAAAAGGTGGAAAGGGTGGTCAAGCTTTGGCAGAAGAGGTCATGCGCCTCTGTCAGACTGAGTCTAAACTCACCTTTGCATACGATGTCAAAGAGTCTTTGAAGCAGAAAATTACTGACATTGCTACCAAGATTTACCACGCCGATGGTGTTGAATTTGCTCCAAGTGCCGCCAAGCAACTTCAGCAGCTTGAAGAGCTTGGCTTTGGTGAGCTTCCTATTTGTATGGCAAAAACCCAGTACTCATTTACTGATGACCAGACCAAATTGGGTGCTCCAGAAAACTTTAAGATTACTGTGCGAGAAGTTCGTGTTTCTGCAGGTGCTGGCTTTGTGGTCTGCCTTACGGGCTCTATTATGACCATGCCAGGACTTCCAAAGGTTCCTGCTGCAGAGCACATTGATGTTCTTGATGATGGAAGAATTGTGGGTCTTTTCTAATGTCTTATCCCTCTTCACCTGAAGAAGTAGCGTTTACAACCTATAGTGCAGACTCTTATGCTCAACACCTTGCTGCTAAAGAGCCTATTCCTGGTGGCGGTAGTGCTGCCGCTTATGTAGGTGCGCTTGCAGTATCTTTGGCTTCAATGGCCGGTGTCTACGCACAAGGAAAACCTGCCTACGCTCAGCATGAAGATGATCTTGCAAAATATATTGCTCGAGCCAGTGCGCTCCGTCAGGACTTTATGGAGTTGATGGACGAGGACTCTCGTCAGTTTTTGCTGGTGTCAAGTGCGTTTAGCGTGCCCAAGGACAACCCAAAGCGAGCAGAAATTGTTGAAGATGCTCTTAAAGAAGCAGCTCAGCCACCACTAAAGGTTATGAGAAAAGTATGCGAGTCCATTGAGCTTCTTGAAGAGATGCTTATTAAGGGCTCCCGTATGCTTTTATCCGATGTGGGCTGCGGTGCTGCCTTGGCACGTGGCGCTTTGATTGCCGCTTCTCATACGCTGTTTGTAAACACTCGTTCTATGCATGATTCGGCGTACGCTCAAACGCTGCTTGATGAGGCGGATAAGCTTCTGGACACCTATGTATCACGAGCTGACGCCGTAAGTGATGCGGTGAGCGCACAGCTGAGACAGGAGGCATAACATGAGCTTAGAGTCTCTGTCAAAGGAGCTTCGTGGCGCTCCTGTTGCTAAGGCAATAACTGAAAAACTTGCTGCTCAGGTTCAGGAACTTCGTGCACAAGGGGTCACTCCTAAGCTGGTTATTGTTCGCATTGGGCAGAAAAGTGATGACCTTACCTATGAGCGCGCGGCATATACGCGTGCAGAGAAGGTTGGCTTTGAAGTTGAGATCATTGAGCTTCCAGAAGACGCTACGCAAGAGCAGGTAAATGCTGCGTTTGATCAGGTTTCTGCCGACGCATCGGTGCATGGTTGTCTGCCTATGCGTCCTTTTCCCGCTGAAATTGATGAGCATGAAGCGCTCCAGCATCTAGCTCCAGAAAAAGATGTTGATTGTGCGACTGATTCAATGCTGCTCGCAACGCTTTGTGGAACTCCTGGTGCTCTGGGACCTTGTACTGCAGAGGCAGTTCTGGCGCTTCTTGATTTTTACCAGGTGCCCCTTGAGGGAGCG
Organism: Atopobium sp. BS2; assembly: GCF_000565075.1. Classification (GTDB taxonomy): domain Bacteria; phylum Actinomycetota; class Coriobacteriia; order Coriobacteriales; family Atopobiaceae; genus Lancefieldella. The sequence goes on along the minus strand of NZ_JDFG01000012.1, from coordinate 23,233 downwards.
CCTGTTGCAGTTGTTGGTCGCTCAAATGTCATTGGTCGTCCAGTTGCTGCGCTTTTAAGCGCAAGAAACGCCACGGTTACGGTGTGCCACAGCAAAACCAAAGACCTTGCCGCTACGCTTAAGCAGGCAGAGGTTGTGGTTGTGGCTGCAGGTCGTGCGCACCTTATTGGGGCTGACTTCGTAAGAGCTGGTCAGATCATCGTTGACGTAGGCATTAACTGGGATGAAGCAACTCAAAAGCTGGTTGGCGACGTCAATACAGAGCAGGTAGCTCCTCTGGTAAGTGCTTATACTCCTGTTCCTGGCGGTGTGGGTAGCGTGACAACGGCAATTCTTGCTCGCCATGTTGTTGCTGCAGCTCAAAGAACGCTTGCATAAGAGTGAAAGGTAGGTTGCCTCATGGCAGCGGAAAATAACTATAAAGAGCTTGACCAAGAGCGCGTAAAAGCCGCGGTCAAGGAGTTTTTGCTTGCTATTGGTGAGGATCCAGAGCGAGAAGGTCTGCTTGATACACCAGACCGTGTTGCTCGTGCTTGCGTGGAGCTCTTTGGTGGTATGCAGGAAAATCCTGCAGCTCACCTGCGCAAACAGTTCCATGAAGAGGGCAATAAAGAGATGGTTATTGTCCGCGACATTCCTTTCTCGTCTACCTGCGAGCATCACATTTTGCCGTTTGTGGGCAAGGCGCACGTTTGCTACATTCCACAAAATGGTCGTATTACCGGCCTTTCCAAGATTGCTCGCTGCGTCAGTGGATATTCTCGCCGTTTGCAGGTACAGGAGCGCCTTACAGGCCAGATTGCTGATGCTATGGTAGAAGAGCTTGATCCCTTGGGCGTTTTAGTGGTTATGGAGGCTGAGCATACGTGCATGAGTATGCGCGGCATTAGGGCATCGGGCGCTTTGACCACCACATCTGCGGTTCGTGGCATTTTTAAAACTAACGAGAAAACCCGTGCAGAAGCTATGCGTCTGCTCGGCCTATAAGAGGTATGTGCAATGAGTTATTCCGTTCCTTTTTCTGTGCCTGAGTTGAGTTATGAGCAGTCTCTAAAGGTGCTTCACGATACAAAGAAATTTGGCATCCAGCCTTTGCTGGAGAGCGTGGAAGACATGCTCAAAGAGCTGGGTAACCCTGACCTTTGCTTCAAGAGTGTTCAGATTGCAGGTACCAACGGCAAAACGTCTACCTCTAGATACACTGCAGCCCTGCTCAAGGGAGAGGGTCTCAAGACCGCTCTGTACACATCTCCTGAGCTCATCAGCTATACCGAGCGCATGGAGATCAACGGCTCGCCTGTTTCTGAGGCTGCCTTTGCTCACGGTGTCTCTGCAGCTCAGGTAGCGGGGGAGCGCGTCAACGCTCAGCGAGCCGCTTTGGGCGAGCGCCCTTATGACATCACCGAGTTTGACCTGCTTACGGTCGCAGCTCTCGTGGTCTTTGCCGAGGCAGAGATTGACGTCTGTGTGCTTGAGTGTGGCATGGGTGGTAGGTGGGACGCAACAAGCGCTGCGCAAAACATCACCTCCGTTGCCATCACGGGCGTTGGCCTGGACCACACGCGTATCCTAGGCGATACCCTCGAGGCTATTGCTGGCGAGAAGGCCGCCATCATCAAACCTGGTCGTACCTGCGTGCTTGGTGTGGGAACGACAACTCCTCAGAGTGTCCAGGACGTATTCTTGTCCCAGGCGGCTTCCGCGGGCGTTGTCCCAACCCTTCTTGTGGCTGACAAGCCTGAAGACGTTGAAGGAGAGGTTTTTGCTGGTCAGACATCTGACCACCCAGAGTTGCCACACGCTCACTTCTTCATTACCAAAAAACCTAAGAGCATTGGATTTCCGCTAGAGCTTACGGTTGTGACGCCGCGTGCAATCTACGAAGACCTTGCTGCACTTAAACCAAGCTACCAGGCAGCAAATATTGCTCTGGCAACCTGCTTGGCTGAGGATTTTCTGGGTCGTCCGCTTGATGCAGAAAAAGCGTTTTTCTCCACAACTAGGTGTCCTACACCTGGCAGGTTCCAGCTGCTTCAGCCTAAGCCTTTAGTGCTTATCGACGCAGCTCACAACCCCCAGTCAATCGAGACGTTCTTAACTGCTATCCGCTCAATTGAGCCAGAAGTTGCTAATCGACCCATGCTTTTGACTGCAGTTTTTGCAGATAAAGACGTTAAGGGCATCGCAGAACTTCTCGCCAAAGAGTTCCCTGAGGTAGCGGTAACCCAGACGGACAACGATCGCGCCATGGATGCAGATGAGCTTGCTGAGCTGTACAAATCCTGCGGCGCAAACGTGGTAGCGGTCTACAAAAGCGTCCCTGAGGCAGTGGACGCCTTGCGCGAGAAGAGTTTTGTGGCATGTGGAACAATTTCACTTGCTGGCGAGGTTGCTGCACAATTTAGCGATGCTTTGGTAAAATAAATTTATCTGCGACATTTCGCCCATTTTTGAGGCGGTTTGTCGTACGATTTAGGAGAGAACAAAAAGCCAGCAGAAGGGGCTGTCAGATGCAGGAGATTCTTGATCAGATTATTACACCTGAGGTACGTATGGTTATTTACCTCATGGTCATTTGCGTCGTAATGCTTTATATCCTTTCCATCATCTACGTTATTCGCGATGCTCAGCGTCGTGGCGCAGAGCCTTGGTGGATGTGGGCAGTCATTTCTGTTGTTCCTGTTGTTGGCCTGCTTGCTTACGTTATTCTGCGTCCAAGCAGCTACCTCATTGACCGTGAGGAGCAGGACCTTGACATTGCCCTTCGTGAGCACCAGCTGTCTCACTACGGCATTTGCCCTAAGTGCTCCGCACCAATCGACCGCGATTTTATCGTGTGCCCAATCTGCAATACGCAGGTTAGAAACGTTTGCCCAACATGCCATCGTCCACTGAACGCAGACTGGAAGGTTTGCCCTTACTGCCGCACTCGCATTCAATAACGTTTGGTTTTGTTCTTTATGATGGCAATCTGGTGTTTTACAACAGAGACTATGTAGGCGTCTGCTCCTAAGCTCCTGTGTGAGCAGAGTAGGCGCCGTGCCTGTTTCTATGAGTAGCTACCTCTGAGGGGTTTTACATGAAGGTTTTATATAACGACGGCCATGTTGGCGAGATTAACGATGCAGCTGAAGAGCTTGGGGTTATTCGCCACGATGCAGCTCACCTGCTTGCTCAGGCTTTGAAGCGTCTGTACCCACACGCACAGTTTGCCTATGGTCCAGCAACCGAAAACGGTTTCTACTATGACGTTGATCTTGGAGACACTAAGGTTAACGAGGACGATTTCCCAGCTATCGAAGCTGAGATGAAGAAGATTGTCAAAGAGAACCTCAAGATTGAGACGTTTGAACTTCCTCGTGATGAGGCTATTGCCTACATGAAGGAGCGCGGCGAGTCTTACAAGGTTGAGCACATTGGCGATCTTGCTCCTGACGCTCACATCACCTTCTACAAGCAGGGTGAATATGTTGACATGTGCGTTGGCCCTCATATGCTCTACACCAAGGGTGTTAAGGCTTTTAAGCTGACCAGCATTTCTGGTGCGTATTGGAAGGCCAATAAGAACAACAAGATGCTCACCAGAATTTATGGTGTTGCGTTTGGTTCCAAAGATGAACTTGCTCAGTACCTCAAGATGATTGAAGAGGCCGAGAAGCGCGACCACAGAAAGATTGGTCGTGAGATGGAGCTCTTCATGATGTCCGACTTTGGTCCTGGCTCTCCATTCTGGCTTCCAAACGGTATGGCTCTGCGCAACGCCCTGACCGATTACTGGCATGAGATGCAGGCTCGCTTTGGTTACCAGGAGGTTCAGACCCCACTGATCCTCTCGCGTTCCCTTTGGGAGACTTCTGGTCACTGGGACCACTACAAAGAGAATATGTACACCACCACGGTAGATGAAGAGGACTTTGCAATTAAGCCTATGAACTGCCCTGGTGCATGCTTGATTTACAAGTCCAAGCCACGTTCTTATAGGGATCTTCCTATGAAGCTGGCTGAGGCTGGTCTTGATCACCGTTATGAGATGAAGGGCGCTCTGCACGGTTTGTTCCGTGTTCGTGAGTTTACTCAGGACGATGCACACCTCTTTATCCGTCCTGATCAGATTACTGAGCAGGTCACGGATGCGTCTCACCTCATTACCGCTTACTATGCACAGTTTGGCTTCCCATACCGCGTTGAGCTTTCTACGCGCCCAGAGGATTCTATGGGTTCTGATGAGGATTGGGAGCGCGCTGAGCAGGGCCTGCGAGACGCACTTGAGTCTATGGGCATTGAGTACGTTGTCAACGAGGGCGACGGCGCGTTCTACGGTCCAAAGATTGACTTCCATCTGACCGACTGCCTCGGTCGTTCTTGGCAGTGCGGTACCATCCAGCTTGACTTCCAGCTGCCTCACAACTTCCAGCTTGAGTACATTGACTCCGACGGTACCAAGAAGCAGCCAATCATGATTCACCGCGCTGGCTTTGGTTCCTTCGAGCGCTTCATTGGTATTTTGACCGAGAACTACGAAGGCAAGTTCCCGGTCTGGCTGAGCCCATGCCAGGTCAAGGTCCTTCCTGTCTCCGAGAAGTCTCGCCCTTATGCTCATGAGGTTGCCGATAAGCTTGCTGCCGCTGGTATTCGCGTTAAGGTGGACGACCGTGACGAGAAGATCGGCTATAAGATCCGTGAGGCTCGCTCCCTGGATCGCGTTCCTTATATGCTCATCCTTGGTGAGCAGGAGGTTGAGGCAGGAAACATTTCTGTCCGCGACCGCTCCAACGAGACTCACGTTGCAGAGCTTGACGAGTTCATTGCTCAGGTTGTCAAAGAGAATGCTGAGCGCGTTGGTTAATAAGGTTTCGGACAAAGTGCAGGTTATGGGTGGCACCGCGCAGGATGGCGCAGGCGGCACGAAGAGTGTCGGTGCAATCGACGGCGTTACGCAAACCGCAACCGACGTTGTCACGCAAACCGCAACCGACGTTGTCACGCAAACTGCAACTGACGTTGTAGCTGAATACGTAAAAATGACAGGGGCAGGCCGTGCGCGGCTTGTCCCTGTTTCCTATGTAGACGAACTTCTCGCCACACTGGTTTCGGGCGGTGCAACCGTCGTGGAGCCGCTTGCTGGCGTGCCCGTTGAGGTGTGCGACATCAAAGGCAGAGCTGCAGCAGGGGAGCTGCTGGTGGCAGACGTGCGTACGATCGGAGCCGAGTTGAGCCCCGCGTGTCGCTTGGGGGCAGAGCTTACAGTGGCCGAGGACGCTCGGGTGCCGGGATATGTTGTCGTGTGCATGCGAAAGTGCTGCATACCGTGGGTCGCAGAGGCGGTTGAAGCAAAAGCGTGTCCTGCAGAGGACGTGACGATTTCTGCCACGGGAGCGGAAGAGCAGGCGAGTGCACGGGTTTCTCGCCACGCGGCGAGCGACGCGGCGCAGGTGGTTGCCGCGTACCTGGCGTGCCATCCGTGCGTCGAGGCGGTGCGCTATCCGGGTCTCAAGACGGACCCGAGCTTTGCGTGCGCAACATCGCAGCTGGTGGGTGGATTTGGTCCGTATGTGGATTACATGTGGAAAGAATCGCCAGGTGAATGGCATAGATTTACAGCAACTGATGAAGACGCCAGAACGCAGATTATAAATTTTGAGAGACTTGGTTAACGGTAAGTATTTGTTTAGCAGACCTTGGTATAATTTGAATTAATGTTCCTAAATAGAAGGGGATTTTATGGCAAAGAAGGCTACTCAAATTGAGGATGTTGATACTTTGCTCAAGCGCCTCGAAGAGATGCGCGAAGCACAGGCAGAGTTTGCAACATTCACTCAAGAGCAGGTCGATAAGATTTTCTATGAAGCTGCTCTTGCGGCTGAGAAAAATCGTATCCCTCTTGCTCGCATGGCAGTTGAAGAAACTGGCATGGGTGTAATGGAAGATAAGGTTATCAAGAACCATTACGCAGCAGAGTATATTTACAACAAATACAAGGATATGAAGACTTGTGGTGTTGTAGAGGATGATCCAGCTGCAGGTTATCGAGTTGTAGCCGAGCCAATGGGTATCGTAGCTGCAGTTATTCCAACTACTAACCCAACTTCTACCGCAATCTTTAAGACACTTCTTGCTCTGAAGACAAGAAACGCCATTATCATTTCCCCACACCCACGCGCAAAAGAGTGCACCATTGCTGCCGCTCGTATTGTTCGCGATGCTGCCGAGAAGGCCGGCTGCCCCAAGGGTATTATCGACTGGGTACCAGCTCCTACCATTGATATGACTGCAGCAGTCATGAGCAATGCTGACATCATCCTGGCAACCGGTGGTCCAGGTATGGTTAACGCAGCTTACTCTTCTGGTAAGCCAGCTCTGGGCGTTGGACCTGGTAACACTCCTGTTATCATCGACGATACTGCAGACATCAAGCTTGCAGTTAGCTCCATCATCCACTCCAAGACGTTCGATAACGGTATGATTTGCGCTTCCGAGCAGTCCGTTACCGTTCTTGACAGCGTATATGACCAGGTTAAGAAGGAGTTTGCTGATCGCGGCTGCTACTTCCTCCAGGGCAAAGAGCTTGACGCTGTCCGTAAGACCGTCATTGTTAACGGCGCTGTTAACGCAGGTATTGTTGGTAAGTCTGCTCACTTCATTGCAAAGACCGCTGGTGTTGATGTTCCAGAGAAGACCAAGGTTCTTATCGGCGAGGTAACCTCTGTTGAGCCTTCAGAAGAGATGGCTCACGAGAAGCTTTCTCCAGTTCTTGGCATGTATCGTGCAAAGACTTTTGACGAGGCTATTGCTAAGGCTGAGCGTCTTGTTGCTGATGGTGGCTACGGTCACACCAGCTCTCTTTACGTCAACATTAACGAGAAAGAGAAGATTGCTAAGCATCAGGAGGCAATGAAGACCTGCCGTATCCTGATTAATACACCTTCCTCTCAGGGTGGTATTGGAGACCTCTACAACTTCAAGATGGCTCCATCCCTAACCCTTGGCTGCGGCACCTGGGGCGGCAACTCCGTCTCCGGCAATGTTGGCCCACAGCACCTGCTTAACTACAAGTCTGTTGCAGAGAGGCAAGAGAATATGCTTTGGCTTCGTGTACCTGAGAAGGTCTACTTCAAGAGGGGCTGCATGCCTCTTGCTCTCCGTGAGCTCAAAGAGGTCTACAACAAGAAGCGCGTCTTCATTGTCACAGACCAGTTCCTATACAAGAGTGGCTTCACCAAGACCATCGAGGAGACTCTGGATTCCCTGGGCATCGTCCACTCTTCATTCTGGGATGTTGCTCCAGACCCAACACTTCAGTGCGCTCTTGAGGGTGTAGCTCGCATTCGCTCCTTCGAGCCAGACTGCATCATCGCAATCGGCGGCGGTTCTGCTATGGACGCAGGTAAGATTATGTGGTCCATGTACGAGAACCCAGAGGAGAAGTTTGAGGACATGGCAGCGGACTTCTTGGATATCCGCAAGCGTGTCTACAACTATCCTAAGATGGGCAACAAGGCATTCTTCGTTGCTATTCCAACTTCTTCTGGTACTGGTTCCGAGGTAACTCCATTTGCCATCATCACTGATGCTGACAACGGCGTTAAGTACCCACTTGCAGACTACGAGTTGCTGCCTAACATGGCAATTGTTGATACCGACAACATGATGAGCCAGCCTAAGGGCCTGACCTCTGCTTCTGGTATCGACGTTCTTACTCACTGCCTCGAGGCATTTGTCTCTATGATGGCATCTGACTACACAGATGGCATGGCTCTTCGCGGCATGAAGCTGGTCTTTGAGTACTTGCCACGTGCTTATGACAATCCAAACGATGTTGAGGCACGCGATCACATGGCAAATGCTTCCTGCCTGGGTGGTCTTGCATTTGCTAATGCATTCCTCGGTATCAACCACTCTATGGCTCACAAACTGGGCGCTTTCCACCACATTCCACACGGTTGGGCAAACGCAGTTATCCTTACTCGCGTTATGCGCTACAACGCAGCTGAGCGTCCAACAAAGATGGGAACCTTCCCACAATACGATCATCCACACACCCTCGCACGTTACGCTGAGGCAGGCCGTTTCTGCGGCGTTACCGGCAAGGATGACCGTGAGGTCTTTGAGAACTTCGTCAAGAAGATTGAGGAGCTCAAGGCATACATCGGCGTCAAGGAGACCATCAAGGACTACGGCGTAGATGAGAAGTACTTCCTCGATACCCTTGATGAGATGTCCGAGCAGGCATTCGATGACCAGTGCACTGGCGCAAACCCACGCTATCCACTTGTTTCCGAGCTCCGCGAGCTCTACCTGGATGCTTACTACGGTCGCGAGCCAGGCTTCTACGAGGACTAACTCTCGCGTGCGTCACAGTCGCAACCGCTACGTAGCGCATCCACCCCGGAGCGCCCACCACGAAGCGCGTAAAGCACAAAGCAAGAGCCGGTTACCTAAAACCCAGGTAACCGGCTCTTTTGTTGGCTTTCTAAACCTTCTACCTAATCGCCCGAGGGGCAAATTTAATTGGACCTACGATTACAGATTCACAAAACACACCTATGTCACATAATCTGTCAAAAAAGGCTATACATTGCTCCAAAAATGCGTGTTTAGTGCAGAATATCTTCATTTGATGTGCTATTGACATCGAATTTTGCAGATTATCTGACTTTGCTGTGTTGTCACATAGGGCAATTTAGGGATAGTTAAACTTTATATATTAGTTCATTCATAAATCTGTATATTGAGTCAAGTTTATTCATCAAAATGAATTGCTCATGAGAATACTGGCGCAGCGTCTGCTTGATCCGGTACAGATTGCTGTCTCCCAAGTCTTTTTTAATGCTCAGGAACATATTTTGCATTGCCAGCTGATTCCTGTAGATATCCGCATTTACAAAGTACTCTTTAATACTCACTGAGTTCAGTTCGTTAGTTCTTTGATTATCTTTTCTTTGCTGGTAGAAGTCATCATGATACGCACCGTTATATTCGATAGCCACTAAATTTAATCCAGACAAATTTGATTTAGACATCTTCCCGAACAGCAAATCAAGCTTTCGTTCTTTTGCTGGTATCCCTGGGTTTATTTGGTCTTTTATTACATACGATTTATTCAACGCAATTGGCGTTTGATTGAAACCACCTTCACAATATGGGAGAGCAGATCTAATTGCCATCTTTACTTCCATGGGAGAGGCTGCATCAGAAAAGAAAAAGCGCATATTCTTTTGTGTGACATGTAATCCAGGAGAATAAGGTTCAAGCGCATTCAATAGAGACGCAATTTCGTTCGGAGCAACCAACGACGTATCAAATTCGCAGAGCTCACCGTTTGGGAGATGACCATAACTGGCCATCAGTAAATTCGCAAGCACAATCTGATGAAGAGGACTTTTATTCCTAGAGAGTAAGCAAACAGCTAGGGAAGGCGTAACACAATAAATATTCTGCCCCAGATCAATAAGGGAGCCTGCCGGCAAAAGACATTTGAACTGGTGTGATACTCGCGTTTCAGAAAATCTAGTCCTTAAATTGTCTCTGAGTATTTCATGAGTGGTTTTAGACAAGACTATGCCATATTCTTTCTTAAGAAATCGGAGTTTTTCTTCATACACCTCATCTGAACACGCAGAATATGTTGCGCGCAAATCCCTCGTTGTCCGTTGCAAAAGAACATCATCATTTCTGCGTGTCTTAAGTTGTGCGCAGATTTGTAGTGCAGTTTCATGCGAGAAAATAATATCCATCCGCTCCTCCTTAGAATGAGAAACGAATATACCAGCACGATTTTTCAGCAATCTGTCGGTTGTTTGCCAGCCCTTTAACTCGAATCTTCCAAAACAAGAAAAGTCCCCTCATACATGCAGGTAAAAGAGGACTTAGATAAAAACTAAATCAAAGAGTCTATGAAACGTTTCGACCAATCAACATGAAATTCATACGATTGAACGCGCAGAGACTGAACGGCCTTGTAGATCGCGCACACCAGTTAAACGTGCTTGTAGGTAACAAACTTGAAAGCGATGCCTTCCGGAGTCACGCCGCCGTCTTCCTCGTTACAAACTTCCCACGCAGGGTCTTCATCCAGGTTGGGGAAGTATGTGTCCGCGTCAACTACGGTGTCGTGTTTTGTCACGTACGCGTAAGAGCACTTGTCGAGAAGGGTGCGGTAAATCGAAGCTCCACCAATAAGCCAGACCTTCTCGGGAGCTTCATCCTCAACTAAACGAAGTGCTTCCTCTGCCGACGACACAACCTCAACGCCTTCGACCTGGTAATCGGCGTTTCTAGAGATGACGATGTTGCGGCGACCTTTAAGCGGTCCGCCAGGGAAGCTCTCCAGCGTCTTTCTGCCCATGACAACTGTGCAACCGCGCGTATGCTCGACAAAATGCTTCATGTCGGCCTTGTTGGGGATGAGAAGGTCCCCGTCGCATCCGATGCCCCAATCGTGTGTTACAGAAACAATTGCGTTCATGTGGTTCTCCTGGCAAGTATCGTCTTAAATGAAATGATGGTCTTAGCTTGAGCGTCCGCTCGGGCATACCGGCTGTACCGGTCATGTCCGATTGGGCGTGTCTGCCGCGCTAGCCGCGTCTGCGTCAACCGCGTCCGCAGCAGCTGCGTTTAAACAGCGATCGGAATGTTTTTAACCTGAGGACCGTGCTGATAATCTTCGACAATGAGGTCGTCAGTAGTGAAGTTGTAGAAGTTGGTGACATTAGGGTTCAGGCTCACCTTTGGTGCATCAAAGGTTGGGCGAGAAATCAATTCTTTAACAATATCCACGTGACGATCGTAAATGTGAGCGTCGGCAATCATGTGAACCAGCTCGCCAGCTTCCATGCCGCTGACCTGCGCAACCATCATCAACAGGATTGCGTACTGGCAAACATTCCAGTTGTTAGCAGCAAGAATGTCCTGACTACGCTGAACAAGCAACAGGTTAAGCGTTGGCTTGTCTTTGCCTGGCTCCTGAGTAACGTTATAGATTGCGTTGAATGCGCAAGGGTAGAGGTTCATCTCAGAGAGGTCGGCAAAGGTGTACAAGTTGGTCATGATTCGACGGCTGAATGGATTCTCTTTGAGATCCTTGAGCACGCGATCCATCTGGTCATAATCGCCGTCAGCATAGTGAGAAACCTGTCCAACCTGATAACCGTAAGCTTTGCCAATGGAGCCAGACTCATCAGCCCACGAATCCCAGATGTGAGAGTTGAGGTCGTTCACGTTATTGGACTTCTTCTGATAAATCCACAGAACTTCGTCCATGGCGCTCTTGAGCGCAGTGCGGCGAAGCGTCAGCGCAGGAAACTCCTCACGCAAATCATAGCGATTGCAGACGCCAAACTTCTTGATTGTGTATGCAGAGGTACCATCTTCCCAGGTAGGACGGACCTTCTCGCCCTCGGTGGTGGTGCCGTTTTCAATAATGTCGGAACACATATCAATAAAAATGCGATCTGCTTTGCTCATATTCAATCCTTCAAATTACTGTTCAAAATGGAATAAATACCTGCTAGATGCTTATATAGCAAGTCTTATCCAAGTACCTTACCAATTGCTATCAGAATAAGCGCTGTAGGGGTCCCCAAAAAGCGGGCTAGAGGAAGTCTGATTGCTTGCGACACAAGAACGTCCCAATCCCGAGAGCAGCATAATAACTATAAAAAATAGCAAGCCCGCAGGAAAAGGAGAGCCATCAGGCATCTGCGACGGATCGTTTGGGTCAAAATCAGGGCCCTCGTCGCCAAATTCATGTCTGTTGTGCCTGGTATCTTGGTTGTCGTCTTTCTTTGCCATCAATCCTCAATCAAACGCTTATACTTTGATGATACCCGTCGTCGCCCAAGGATTTCATGGCGAGAAACCCCTCTTTTTGTCACTCCACATTCTCTGCAAAGTATTCTGCACACGACAGCTTCTCCACACTTGCAGCTCGCCTGCACCCGCAGCGCTCGCACCCGCAGCGCTCGCGCCCGTGGTTCACGCGTCCGCGGCTCCTACAGGTGCTGCGACGCAAAGATGTCGTTCCAGAACGTGCCAAGTTGCTTAATGAGCTCAATGTCCGCGGGAAGCCACTGCACGTCAAGCAGCTCGTTTTGAGCAAGCCATCGAAGCTCCGAGTGAATCTCTGGATCCGCGACAGGCTCTTCAGACTCACTCAGCGTGCAGATATAACAATCCATATGCAGGTCAAAGGTGGGGTAGGAGTAAGCTACCGTGTCATAGAAAAACGCTGCCTGCACGCTACAGTGCAGCTCTTCCTGAATTTCTCGACGCATCGCCTGCTCTGAGGTTTCTCCAGCCTCAACTTTTCCGCCAGGAAACTCCCAGAAGCCAGCATTATCCGCATCAGCTCTACAAGCGGCAAGAATTTTGTTGTCTTTATAGAAGATAGCTGCAGCTACATTGACTGTTTTGGCCTCGGACATGTTATCCCTCCAGCCTGACTGTTGCAAAAACGGTGGAACTCTCGGCATCTTTGAGCACTACCGAGAAACCCGTCTCATCGGCGTATACCTGGGGAGTAATGGTGTCGCCCAAGCGTGCCTGACTTCTGTATTGAACCACAATGCGGCGCAGCTTGTGAGAATAGCCAAGGGCCACAAGCGTGTCGACAGCCATGAGCACGTACTGAGCATTATTAACGTGCTTGTTTGTATCCAGGTGCTGCTGAGAAACAAGAATAGCTGGACCATCAACGGCGTTTCCCTCAAGTGCAATTTTACGAGGAGTTGGTGGCAAATCTACGCGAGGCTCGCCAGTAATGTAGACGTTCTCGCTTTCTGGAACACGAGCAGCCTTGCCTTCATTGATATCCATCAAATACCAGGTAGAGTCCGCTTTTACGATGGTTGCGCCGTCTGCATCATTAATAACAAACGACCTAGATGCTTGAAGACCCTTCATCTGATACGACCAGGTACCTACGCAGATCTTCTCGCCAAACTGGGGAAGACGGTCAACTTGAATCTGCCACGTTGCCAGAACCCATGCGTATCCCTCGCTGGTCAGTTGCTTAAAGCCGCGGCCAATATCTTCTGAGTGGAACGTCGAGCAATCCTGCAGGTAGTTCATAACGCCTACCAGGGAAAGCTTTCCGGTCTCATCGCACTCGCTATATCTAACTCTACTTTCAATGGTGTACATATAAATCCAAACTCGAAATCAGCGTTTGCTGAGGTATTACAATATGCCGAGAAACCCGTCTAGTTGTCCCATGGGAACGAACCCGGCAAGCGGTCTCTGACTTTTTGCGTGGTATCGTCAAGTTTCTGCTTAGTTACCTGGACTTTTTGCGAAACCTGTTGAGCCTTTTGGGTAGCAATAAGAGTTGCATTCTGGGCCGCCGCATTTGCCTTTTGAGCTGCTGCGTTTGCTTTCTGCGATGCGTTTTGTGCCGCGGCGCTTACTTTCTGCGAAGCATTCTGTGCGGCTTCTTCAACCTTTATTGATGCATCTTGAGCTGCGGCTTCAACTTTGTGATGGGTAGTAGGCCCATTCCAAAGAAGGCTCGCAACTGTGTCCAAAAAATAAAGCGTAACCACAATAAACGCCACAACCGAGACAGTATGCTTGGAGAAAATCATCAAAATATTAAGCATCGTTGGAACGAGCACAAAAACTGAGGTAACAGAAAACGCGCCAAACACCGCGCTGGCCTGGGGACAAATTCGACCATGCAAATTGAACTTAAACATGGAGTAGTCCCACCACTTCTTTTTAAAGCGACGCTCCAAAAAGAGGCCGGTCGAGTACTCAATAACGGTGGCCAAAAATCCGCCAATAAAAAAGACAACAAATGGATTTGAAATCTGGCCAAGTACCAGCCAAACCGCAAGCGCACCAATGCCATAAATGGGGCAGGTAGGACCAAAAAGAAAGCCGCGTTTAGTAAACTCACCCTCAACAACGGAGCAATAAATGGTCTCGTACACCCAACCGCCAAAAGAAATCAGCGCAAAAATTATGACCATCTGAGGCAGATGCTGTACAAAGACCTCAATATTCTTATCGAGTGCAAAAAGTGTACGCAGTGTCTCAGTCATGGTGCTCACGAGAGGTTTCCGTAATCCATGTAGTCGTTAGACTCATCTGACTCACTGTTTGTTGTGCCCTGAAAATCGCTTTCAGGTGTCGAGAAACCCGTTGGGCGGAATCCCTCTTTTTTGTATGGATTGCCTGTTAGTGTTTCTGCAGTTGAACAAGCTTTATCGCAGGTTGTTACAATCCAAGCCTCTTTGGTATGAGGTGGAATAGGAACCAGAGGAAACATGTGATGCAAGATGATGTCTTCCTCAACAGGGGTTAAATCAGGGAAATCCTCGCGGGCATTATCAAGTGCATGGCGAGGGTGCGTAAATCCGTGCCAGTTGTCTGGCGCGGCCTCGTGATCGTGCCAATCGTAGAGGTAGTAGTCATGAAGAAGCGCGCCACGTACAAGGGCATGCTCGTCAACTTTGATGCCAGCGTTCATGGCAAAGGCAAGGCTGCTATAAGCAACCGCAATAACGTGGTCGAGCGTGCTGGTAGTTCCATGTTGTGTAAAAGTTGCAAGCTGATAGAGTCTTCCGGACTTCAGAATAGGAGTCGAAAGCTCATCGAACCTCTCGCGAATTTTAGAAACGTCAACCAAAAAATATCCCATCAACTGTGCGCACACATCAGAAATTTGCGTGCGTACCTTAGCAATGTATCTATAAAAGATTAGTTAATCTGACGGTTACGTGCAATCTTTTTGGCTGAATGTTACGAAAACGAAAGAAAAGAAAACGCAAGCTTTGGCGGTGCCTATTGTGCTGTTTAACTGCTCTTATGCTTTCTTACTGTAAGGGCTCATGTAGTCCACTACTACGTTTACCGCGCCAGGAAGACACCTAGCAGAATAGGCGTATATGTCGTGGCAGGTGACCTCGCCATTTACTTCCAGTGGCATAGGTGCTGTTGATTCAACGGTAATTTCTTTGCCGCTAAAGCTATTGAGGTAGGGCCTACCAAGCGAGTCTCCCGTGCGATCAAAGAAACCAGAAAGCAGTGGGCGTACCAGTTTTGCAGTCATGTGAGTCTCAATGACAATAACCTCAAGCAAACCGTCATTCATACGATTACCAGGGGCTAATTCAATTCCTGCTTGCATCATGGAGCTGTTTGCAATAAGGCAGCCAATGCCCTGAAGCTCATGTACTTTGCCGTCAACGGTAATTTTGAAGTCGTGAACTGGCGGCATAAGGTTGGCTAGGGCCGCAGTAAAGTATGCGGCTTCTCCAAAGGTTTGTTTGTGGGGTATAGCTGAACGCATAATTTCTGCGTCAAGGCCTGTACCGGCCATTAAAGGAACTCCAGCTACATGGGTTTCTCCCGACACTGTGGTCCAGGTAATCTCACCCAGATCAAGCTGTGCGGTCTGAAGGTTTCTGCAGGCCAGCGCCAGTGCGTTAGGTTCAGGAGCGTTTCCAATATTTGCAGCTAGAAGATTAGCGGTTCCAGAAGGGAAGACAAGAATAGGTGTCTGGCATCCTCTAAGGCCGTAGAGCAGGCTAGATACGGTTCCATCTCCGCCCGAGAGCACCACTACGTCAAAATCTTCAGGCTGAACAGAACTCAGAACCTCATCTGTGCGCCAATGGCTTTCAACTAGCTTTACCAGGCATTCGTCGCCGCTTTTCAAAAGAGCGCGCTCAAATTCAAAGATTGCGTCAGAGCTAAAACCCGAGCAAGGATTGTGAATGATGAGGGTTCTCATATATCCTCCGAAGATTTGCGACAAGCTGGTATATCATTTTGATACGTATGAGTGTATCGCTTTACGTTAGGTACTTAATCGGCAATTGGATGGACGCATTGTATATAGCAACCTCAGAAGAACTTTCCGCATTTTGTGAGCGAGCAAAGACTTCGCATATCCTTGCAGTTGATACGGAGTTTCTTCGCGAGAAAACCTACTTCCCCAAGCTTTGCCTGGTACAGGTTTCCACAGGTTCAGAGATTGCTGCGATTGATCCGTTACTTATTGATGACCTAACTCCGCTTAAAGAGCTCCTGGAAAATCCGCAGATTGTTAAGATTTTCCACGCGTGCTCACAAGACCTTGAAGTCTTGCTAGAAAAAATGGATTGCGCGTGCGCTCCTGTATTTGATACGCAGGTAGCAGCTGCATTTTTAGGCATGCGTCAGCAGGTGAGCTACGCCGGGTTGGTAGAAAATTTTGCTAACGTTAAGCTTGCTAAAGCAGAGTCTTTAACAGACTGGTCAAAGCGACCGCTTGATAAAGAACAGCTGGTATATGCCGAGGATGACGTCAGATATCTTCCTGCAATTTATCATCAGATGATCGAGAAACTCATCAAGCTTGACCGTTTAAGCTGGGTAAAGCCAGAGATGGACCAGCACACCAATATTGAGCAGTATCGTCGAGACCCCTATCAGGCGTATCTTCGTTTGAAGCGTTCTGGCTCGCTTACACGCAGACAGCTTGCCATTGCTCGAGAGGTTTGTGCTTGGCGAGAAGATACTGCGGCTAAAAGAGATGTTCCACGTAAATGGGTGCTTTCCGATGAACTTATTATTGAGATTTGTCGTCGTGTGCCTACAACACCTGATAGACTACGCAAAATTCGCGGTACCGAGCAGATTTCTCAAGGTGGGGTAGTGCATCTTTTGGATGCAATCAAACGTGGTCAAAAGACTCCCGCTGATCAGTGTCCAAAAATTGAGCATCATGCTCATCCTTCAGCTGGTTCTGAAGGTGTTGTTGAGCTTATGTATGCTCTTATCAGGATTGTCTCAGAAAAAGAAGGAATTGCATCTCCTTTGATTGCCAATAAAGACGATCTTACTGATCTGCTTTTGGACAAGGTTGATGCAAGACTTAAAACTGGATGGCGCTATCAATTAGTGGGCAAGCAGCTTGTTGGACTACTCAATGGCGAGGTAGGACTTACCGTCAAAAATGGTCGAGTAGAGCTGTTGTAATTGAGGCGCTTTAATCTAAGGCAAGTGTGGTTGCTCATTCAAATCTGACTTTTTGTCCGGTGAGTTGGGTATACTCATCTTTATACATAGATAGGAGAAAAATATGTATTACTCTGGTGCGTTTATCCCATACGTTGTTCTAGTAGTTGCCTCGTTGGTGCTCGGATTGGGCACTCAGTGGTACATCAAGCATGAATTTAAAAAGTATTCTTTAGTTCCTTCAGGGTTTAATGCCACCGGCGCTTCTGTTGCTCGCGCCATGATGGACACAAATGGAGCAGCTAATGTTGGTATCAAGAGGATTTCTGGTGAACTTACCGATAACTATGATCCACGTGACAATTGCCTGCACCTCTCTGATGCAAACTTCTCAGAGGGCAGCGTAGCTTCTGTTGCTGTTTCTTGTCACGAGGCAGGCCATGCAGTTCAGACAGCCAAAATGTATATGCCATCTCGCGTTCGTTCCGCTCTTGTTCCTGTTGTTAATTTGGCATCTGCAGCGTGGATTTATGTCTTTCTTGCTGGTGTCTTGCTCAATGTTTCAGGCATGACTGTGCTTGCAATTTGGCTCTATGCATTTACCTTCTTGTTCCATATAGTTACGCTTCCTGTAGAGATTGATGCCTCAAGGCGTGGATTGGCCTTTTTGAAGGCAAACGCTCCCGCAGGCTTTGACTACAATGGCTCTAAAAAGGTACTAATTGCTGCTGCTCTTACTTATGTAGCTGCTGCAATGGTTTCTGCACTTCAGCTTTTATATCTACTTGGTTCTTCTAGAAACAGGAACTAGTAATGGATCAGATTCAAGAGAAAGAAGATTCTGTTCTTTCAGTATCTGATGCAGTGCTCTTTGCAAAAAATGAAGTTGCTTCAATGCCATCTATGACGGTAGTGGGAGAGGTTTCTGGATTTAGAGGACCAAACTACAAATCTGGTCATTGCTACTTTGACGTAAAAGACCCTGTTAGCTCTATGGCGGTTATCGTCTGGTCAAAGATTTATGCTGCTAGCGGCATTACGCTGCAAGACGGTATGAAGATTCAGATGACAGGAAAGTTTGATATTTACGCTTCAAGCGGCAAGCTTTCTTTTCATGCTCGCACTATTCAGATTGCCGGAGAAGGAGACCTTCGTCAAAAGGTTGCCCAGCTTGCTAAAAAGCTAGAAAAAGAGGGTCTTACTGATATTTCCAGAAAGCGCTACATTCCAGAGTTCTGTACACGCATTGGTGTAGTTACGTCACTTTCTGGCAGCGTCATTGATGACGTTAAGCGTACGCTTGCGCGTAGAAACCCTCTAGTAGAGCTTGAAGTGTCTGGCTGCGCTGTTCAGGGTACTCATGCACCCGCAACTATCATTAGGGCGCTTCAGGTGGCCGCAACTACACGTCCAGATGCAATCTTGCTGGTGCGTGGTGGAGGCTCATTTGAAGACCTTATGTGCTTCAACGACGAGGGAGTGGCGCGTGCTATCGCAGCGTGTCCTGTACCTGTTATTACAGGTATTGGCCATGAGCCAGATACCACCATTGCAGATATGGTTTCTGATAGAAGAACTTCAACGCCAACAGCTGCTGCAGAGTCTGTGGCGCCCGCTATTAGTGAGCTACAAACTACGTTTAACAACAGAATTTCTCGCCTTGGAAACGCAACAAGAAAGATTTTGCAGTTCTATAAGACGGATCTAACTACTGTTGCACAGCGTTCCAACTTGGCAATGAGAAATGCCCTATCAAGTAAAAAATTCCAGCTAGAGAAGCTGTCTGATCGTCCGTGTCTAAAAGATCCTGCTTATATTATTTCTACGAGAACGGAAGATCTTAATCAGACAGAGCAAAGATTAATGGATGCTCTACCAGCGCTTCTTTTAAGAAAAAAAGAGATGCTTTCTGTTGAGTCGCAAAGACTTACCAGAGCTAGTGCAGCCATGCTTCATCCATATGAGGCTTCTCTTTCTTCGCTTGCAGGAAAACTAGATGCACTTTCTCCTTTAAAGGTTCTTACAAGGGGATATGCATATGTCCAAGATGAAAAGGGGTCTGTCATTAAAACGGCCAAAGATGCCTCGGTTGGAGATTCATTGCTGGTCAAAATGACGGATGGAACAATTAAGGCAACTGTTTCTGATATTGAGCTTTCATAGATAAGGGGAACAACATGGATACTAAGAAGACTGAAGAGCTGACTTTTAAAGATGCTTCTATTGAGCTTGAGCAGATTGTTCGTAAGCTTGAGGGCACAGATTTGGAGCTCGAGGAGTCTTTGGCTCTGTATGCTCGTGGCGTTGAGCTGGTAAAGGATCTTCGTGGAAGGCTTGATACTGCAGAGCAGAAGGTTAAGGTTCTGCTTGATGAGTCCCAGGCAGGAGCTGCAATTACTGATACAACCGCAGCGCCTTCTACTGCATATTTAGACGAGTAAAGGAGAGGTTATGTCTGATTGTATTTTTTGTAAGCTTGCTAACAAAGAAATCCCTACAGAGTTTCTCTATGAGGATGAAAACGTTGTAGCTTTTAATGACCTAAATCCTATTACTCCTGTTCACGTTCTTGTTGTACCAAAGAACCACTACGACAACATCATTGATGGTATTCCTGCTGCAACCCTTGAGAGTGTTACTAAGGCTATAGCTGCGGTAGTAGAAAAGACAGGAATTAAGGAGACTGGATTCCGCGTTGTTACCAATACCGGAAAGCATGGTGGCCAGTCAGTCAATCACGTCCACTTCCACGTTTTAGGTGGCAAGCAGTTGAATGATTCTATGGGCGGAAAATAAAAATATTCAAGTTTTTTGCTCGTCTATTTAACTCCGGGGTATCTTGGGGTTTATGATGTCATGCGGTTATGTTTATTTGAAGTAGGAGAGTAAGACCTAATAGTCTGCACTGCTTCACGGAAAGAGGAGTCACATGAACGTACTGGTTATCAACGCAGGTAGCTCATCTCTTAAGTATCAGCTTCTTGACGTTGACACCCGCGAGGTTTACGCAAAAGGAAACTGCGAGCGTATCGGTATCGAAGGTTCTTTTGTTGGTCACGAGGAGCTTGGTGGAGAGAAGCAGAAGCTTGAGGTTGCTCTTCCTGATCACAAGACTGCTATTAAGCATGTCTTTGACATCCTTAAGACTATTGATAAGCCAATCGATGGCATTGGTCACCGTGTTGTTCAGGGTGGTTGGTACTTCCCAGAGTCTGCTGTTGTAGACGATAAGGTCTTGGCTCAGGTTCGTGAGGTTGCTCCACTTGCTCCTCTTCATAACTATGCTGAGGCCGATGTTATTGAGATTTGCCGTGAGCTCTTCCCAGAGGTTGGCAATGTAATCGTTTGCGATACTTCTTTCCACTTCAATATGCCAGAGAAGGCACATCGCTATGCTCTTCCTCGCGATGTTGTTGATAAATACCACGTCCGCAAGTACGGCGCTCACGGTACTTCTCACCGCTACATTTGGCGTGCAACCAATGAGTTTACCAACGGTCAGACTCACAAGCTGGTTAGCTGCCACCTTGGTTCTGGTGCTTCTCTATCCGCTATTGAGGATGGTCGCGATCTTGAGACCACCATGGGCCTTACTCCACTTGATGGCCTTATCATGGGCACTCGCTGCGGCACTATTGACCCAGCTACCGTTTTCTATCTCTCTCGCGTTGGCGGCTACTCCATCGATGAGATTGACACTATGATGAACAAGCAGTCTGGTCTTCTCGCTCTGTCTGGTCACTCCGATTCTCGTGATATTGAGGATGGCGCTCATGCTGGCGATAAGAACTGCCAGCTTGCACTTGAGATGTTCTACTACCGTACGTCTCAGCTCATCATGGAGATGGCTCAGGCTATGCACGGCTTTGATACCATGGCATTCTCTGCTGGTATTGGTGAGAATTCCGATGAGATGCGTCTTGGCGTTGTCAAAGAGCTTGAGTGGATGGGTGTCAAGATTGATGAGGAGAAGAACAAGGTTCGCTCCGGCGAAATCCGTGACATCTCTGCTCCAGATTCAAAGGTACGCGTCCTGGTTGTACCTACCAACGAAGAGTACATGATCGCTCTTGACGTTCAGGAGCTTCTGGGTAAGTAAGTTTTGCTTACAATCCAAACAATTTATTAACTCCCGCACGCTGTGCGGGAGTTTTTTTATGAAGATATAGATAGTTCTTTGATATTAGTACTTTAGAACTTTATATTATTAAGTAGGTAATTAGAGTTTCAAAGAAATCTTATTGTTTTGTACAGCTATTTGTGTGCAGATAAATTAATCTTTGAACTATTCGTGAGGAGCATCATGCAGTCTAAGGGTTTAGTTAGCAGGTCTTTGAGCTTTGCAGTTATGTTCGTGCTCACTGTATTTGCTGCGCTCACTGTATTCAACACAAAGGCACAAGCTGTTGAGTACACACCAACTATTTCAAACGCTAGCTATACAACATTAGTTGGTAGTAACGTGCGTGTAAATTTTGATTATGCTCTCAACAATGGTGCTCCTGCACAACCAGGTGATACCTTTACTATTACGCTTCCTCCAGAGCTAGAGAATAATACTCCAGCTCCTTTTGAGGTTATGGGTGTAGATGCAAACGGAAATAGTATTTCTGTTGGTACGGCAACTCCTACCAGTAACCCTAATACCATGACTGTTACCTTCAATAACAATATTGCGGGTCTTCTTAACGTTCATGGCCAGATGTCTTTCTCGCTCAATTGGTCAAGCGCAATTGCACAGAGAGGCAATGGCAGCACTACGCTCAATATTGGTAACACCAGCCTTAACATGACGTATGGCGGTTCTATTGCTGCAATGGATACTGCAATTACTAAGTACAACAGAACTGGTGCAACTGCAGAGACAACTTATACACTTCCTTCTGGTGCAACTATTACAACTGGAAATGATTATTACGTTACCAGCTGGGTTGTTAACCTAACTCCATCTGATATCACCCAGGTTGGTCTGCTTAATGCCACCGTTAAGGATCAGATTGTCAATCCTTATACTGTTGATGCATCAAAGCTTACTGGTACTGGCGTTAATCCTTCAGATGAGCTTGCTGGTCCATATCTTAAGCACTCTTTTGTTCTCCACCTTGTTAACGGTGCTGTTCAGACTCTCTCTGCAGATCAGATCCTTCCTGCAATTACCTTTACCCCTAATGGTTACACTCTTGACTTTGCTCGACTCAATGATCAGGTTAATTTTGCTGGTTTCCAACCACTTATCCAGGATTGCTGGCTTGAGTACAAGACCATTGTTCCAGCAAACGTTACCCAGGTAGACAATAGAGCAACTCTTGATTTTGATGGCAACACCGATAACTTCACTCGTGAAGGTTGGTGGATTAATCCTCGCGGTGCCGGTACTGCAACTGGCGAGCAGCAGGTAAGCGTTTCTGTGTCTAAGGTTTGGGATGACCAGAATAACGTTGACGGCACTCGTCCTACTTCAGTTACCGTACACCTTTATGCAGACGGCGTAGATACTGGTAAGAGTGAGGTTCTCTCTGACGCAAATGGCTGGACTGCAACATTTAGTAACCTCGATAAGAATCAGGCTGGCACTACAACAGCTATTACGTACACCGTTGTTGAGGACGAGGTTGAGGGTTATACGGCTGAGGTAACAGGTGATGTTACCAGTGGCTTTACTATTACTAATACTCACATTCCTCCAACTCCAACCACTCCACCTTCAGAGACTCCTAAGAAGCCAAAGCAGCCAAAGAAGAAGGAGCCTAAGCTTCCTTCAACTGGTGATGCTTCCTTTGCTGCAGCGTCTGTAGCAGCTGCGTCTTCTGTTCTTATTGCAGCTGGTGTTCTTGGTAAGAGGCGCGCTCAGTAACGCACGCTACAACAACGTAAGTTAAACGTAAAAGAGCCTGTGAGATTTATTCTGAACTGCCTTCCATTTCTTGGACATAAGAAATGGGAGGCAGTTCATATGCAGGTGATTATGATTCTGCAGCGTGTTAGCGTCGGCTTTTAGGCCTGGCGCACAAAATAGCGCAGCTTTGGTAGGTTCTGCTAAAGAATTGACATGTTCCTAATCAAGATAGCCAGGCAGCTAGGCGGTTGCACTACCTGATATGCATCTCTATGCATAAACTTCATCTAATATGCTTATACATGAATAGACTTATATAAGAAATTTAACTATAGATAAATTCCGCACCTAAGGAACACACTTAAGTCAGATATTCTGCTCAATTGCGGGCATTTTACACATCTAATGACGATAATCTGCATGTTTTAGATATTTTCAGCGTCATGTATACGTCTT
>NZ_JDFG01000011.1 GCF_000565075.1 Atopobium sp. BS2 | reverse complement strand
CTGCTGAGTCGCTCGCTTGTATTTATGCAGCTCCAACAAGTCTTTGCATTGCGGGATATATCCAATCTATTACGCCAAAGTCCGTTCCGTTTCTTTTGGTTATGCTGGTAATCGCTTCAATTATTTATGTGGTTTCTTTTGTGTGGTGCATCAGGTGTCTTACAAAACCGTTCTTTCCCAGTCATGCCGCATTTACTTTTCCCTTTGTAATTTGTGTTGTTGCGCGTACGCAGACGTCGGCATACCTAGCTGGACTCGGCCAGCCTCTTCAATGGCTCGACGGAATAGCTACTGTTGAAACTGTGCTTGCAGCAGGGCTTTGTATTGTTGTGCTTGTACGATTACTTGCGTACGTGCGTGATCAGACTTTGTCTTAAGAGGGACGAAAGAGACGAGTAGTTTGAGGTGATGTTTTGCATTTATTTTAACAAGAGTCATTGTCCAAAGGTAATGAGAACTTCAAGTATTTTGTCGTCAGGTTTTTATTATTTTTTGCATTTTGTGTTTGCTATATAAACCGCTGCTGCCGCATCAATCGCAATAATACTGCCCGCAATGATTGCTGTTGTGTTTGTTATATTTTTTGATCCAAGCATAGCCATGAAAAAGAGTACTAACGCACTTATAAGCATGCAAATACCCGCTACAAAACAAAGCTTTTTCTCGTCTATTGTTTTCTTTTCATCTTCAGTCATTGTGTTAAATCCAGCAATTGAAGCAGCACCATGACCGGATAGAAGTATAAGAGACCAAACGCCAAGAATCGCGGTTAGAGACCAAGATATAACTGAATATAACATCATATTCACTCCAATCAGGAACGGATTGCTTGTTGATTGAATTATACGACCTCAAATTTAATTGGGTAATTGAATAATGCCAGTCCTTTCATCGTTATGTTCGTTAGCAACAACATAGATTTTTTACTGTCCATTGCAGTACCCACTTAAATTGTCTGTAGGTCTTATCCTTCTTTCACATATTTGGAGATGGACTGGAAATGCATTTTCTTGGAGTGCATTTTCCACTAAGTGAGGTAAAAATGGGCGCATATTATATCAACTATTATTTTCATAACATTGAGTATGATGACGGATTCTACGGCGGAGAATTTTCAGCCCCTGATTATGACGTATATTGCAAGTTCTTATACGATAGGGAGACAAAGGAATTTATCGACATCTGGGACAATACTCAACCCATTGATGAAATTCTTCCAATTCCAATTTGGTGGCTTGACAATAAGCTTGAAAAGAATGGGAAGCTTGGAAAGCATGAAAGCAAAGTGAGCTATTAATGGCCTCGATGTTTTTCTTTATGTTTTTGTTTCTTAAGCTCAAATTGATGTTGTTTTAGGACTGCTTGTTGTACTTTGTTGAAATTTTTAAGCTCTATTTTTTTTAGCTTCAAGTTGTAGCTGTAGGGCCTGTTGTGATTTGGTGCCTATGCCCGTTTTCTGCATCTGTTTGCGCGCAGCACGTTGTTTTCGTTTGGGATTTTCAAAGGTACGGTTATTTTCAATAATCAATGATGGACTAAATTTAAGGCGATAAAAATTCTTGAGTATAAAGTCATATACTTCATAGTCTTTTGGTTCTGCACCGAATGTAACTTTTGCTACCGTAAGTTTATCGTCGTCAACACGTTCAAAGACGCCCACCCAAAAGGGAGCATCAAATAAAACGGTTAGCGTGACGCTAGATCGATTCATGAAATTCCTCCTTGTATGTAGTTACACAAAGAACGGACAACCCAAGGAGGGAAGGTTACTTATCTCGTAATAACGAGACGACCGGGCTACCTACCGGTTCTAGCATACTTTATCCAGTACACGTTGCGTTTTTATCTTTGTGGACGTTTGTTGTAAGAAATAACGTCGGTGTTTATTATGACAGAAAGCTGTTGTGGAAGTTCATTGGGTTTTGAGTATTAAAGGGTTATTTAGATACACTATCGTATAGGTGTTCGAGTTAGAAAAGAGATTTCTAAACAGATAGAAGAATCCTTATGAACTATGTTCAAAAAGTTCCCGTTGCTATTTGTGGTGTTGCTTTAGGTTTTGCAGCACTTGGAAATCTTTTCAAGACTTCTTTCGAGGGTCTTTATCTTGCCTGTGGCATACTCTCTATTGCTCTTTTAGCTCTCTATACCCTCAAATTTATGGTGTCTACAAAAGTTGTGTTGCGAGAGCTCTCGGATCCAATTGGGCTTTCAGTTGCCGCAACATATCCTATGGCAGTTATGCTGATTTCGGTGTATATGAAGGCCGATATTGGTGATGTGGCACAGTTGTTTTGGTTCGCAGGAATTGCGTTACACATCCTGTGCATAGCTTTCTTTACTTCTCGCTATATTGCAAAATTTAATTGGGAGAATGTGCACGCCAGCTGGTTCATTGTGTATGTAGGCATTGTTGTTGCTAGTGTTACAGCGCCGGCGTTTACCTTTGAAACCAGTGTTGGTACGATTGCATTTTGGTTTGGATTTATCTGCCTTGTTGTGCTTTTCATTGTAGTCAGCATAAAGTACATAAAATAT
>NZ_JDFG01000010.1 GCF_000565075.1 Atopobium sp. BS2 | reverse complement strand
ATGCTGACTATATTTTAGGAAATAACCGCACTTCTTTTAAACACCTGAAATGCTTGCTTACACCACTTTTCGGGACACGACCGGAAACGTTGTATGCAGAAACCTGTATTCCCCAACTAAACGCATTTTTTACCACCTGGGTGCGCGGGCGCAGTTACGTCCCAAATTACTCAAACAAGGCGAGAGAATCAGGCTCCATGAGAGCTCTCATGAAGGGGCTTTTGAAATCAGCTTCGGACATACTTCAAAGCGCGCCTGAAAAGTGCGTCAAGTCTGAGTAAACTTACTCAGACTTGACGAGAAAAACCGGCAAATAGCTCAGACTTCATGCAATATTCCGGCAAATTGTTCAGACTCGACGAGAAAATCAGGCTCCATGAAGGTGTTCGTGAAGATGCTCATGAAATAAGCCTTGGGTATGCTTAAAAGTCCGCCTGAAAAGTGCAAAGAATCTGTATTTGAGCCACCGATTCTTTTGCAAAATCAGGCAAATCCACAGATTCTTTGATATTTTCAGGCAAATTTTACAGATTCTTTGCAGAAATCAGGCGCGCGGCAGTCGCGCACCAAATGCGTCCAGGCGCACGCCGAACGCACCGCCCATCTGGCGAGAAACCCCGTCCAATAGCAGCGGTTACGCACAAGAAAGCCCGGTACCCACATGAAGTAGATACCGGGCGGAAAGCACGTTTGTGCAGCTAGCGCGGTTGCGCCGTGCGGCGCTCGCGGTCGCAGCGTGTTACTCGTTGTCGCCTGCGGTTGCCTGAGTTGCAGAGATAGCCTGATCAGCATCGGAAGCGTCTGGCCAAGACCAGTCGGTGAATGCTGGGTGATCATAGCCCTTCTCGACAGCAAACTCGAAGGCCTCGGTGCGGAACTTCTCCCACTCGTCGATTTGATCTGCCCACTTCTGAGCGTCAATCATGCGGAGAGCGTCAGCAGCAAGTGCCCAACGGTCCATGTTGTTCAGGCGCAGCATGTCGTAAGGAGTTGTGGTGGAACCCTGCTCCTCGTAGCCGTGAACGTTGAAGTTGTCGTGGTTTGGACGGTTCCAAATCAAACGACGGACAGAGCCGGCGTAAGCGTGGAATGCGAAGAGAACTGGCTTGTCTGCGGAGAAGAGCTTGGTGAACTCCTCGTCGGAGAGAGCCTCGTTGTTCTCGGAAGCGTTCTGAATCTTGAGCAGGTCAACAACGTTGACGAAGCGAGCCTTGATGCCCAGCTTGCCAAGCATGTCAAGAGCTGCCAGAAGCTCCTGGGTTGGAACATCGCCGCAGGATGCGAGGACAATGTCCTCCTCGCCAGCCTCAGCGTTGGAAGCCCACTTCCACTCCTTAGCACCAGCTGCAAGCTCCTCGCGAGCCTCGTCGAGAGTTACCCACGTTGGAGCAGGCTGCTTACCAGCGAAGATTGCGTTGATGCAGTTTGTGGAGGTGTAGCACTTCTCGCCAACTGCAAGCAGGAGATTAGCATCTGCTGGGAAGTAGATGTTGGTGATGTGGTCGTTGTTGAAGCTCTTGTTGAGCATGATGTCAACAAAACCAGGATCCTGGTGAGAGAATCCGTTGTGGTCCTGGCGCCAAACGTGGCTGGAAAGAACCAGGTTGAGAGCGGAGATAGGCTTGCGCCATGGAATGTGGCGGACGGTAGCCTCGAGCCACTTAGCGTGCTGGTTGATCATGGAGTCAATGATGTGAACGAATGACTCGTAGCTGGACCAGATGCCGTGGCGGCCGGTCAGGGTATAGCCCTCAAGCAGGCCCTCGCACTGGTGCTCGGAAAGCTGCTCGATAACGTTACCAACTGGGGAGATGTGCTCGTCGTTCTCGAAGTCGTCATTGAAGCCGCCAAACCACTGCTTGTCGGTTACCTGGAAGGATGGCTGCAGACGGTTGGAAGCGGTCTCGTCAGGTCCGAAGATACGGAACTCGGAGCGGTTATTGTTGATGAGTTCGGCGGTGTACTCGCCAAGGACGCGCGTTGCCTCAGTGGCACCAAAGCCGTGGCCCTTCTCGGCAACTGGGATCTCGTACTTCTTTGCGTCAGGAAGGACGAGGTTGCGGCGGATTGCGCCACCGTTTGCGTTAGGGTTAGCGCCGAGGCGGAGGTCGCCCTTAGGCATGAAGGAGGTGACTTCTGGACGGATTGCGCCCTTCTCGGTGAAGAGAGTCTCTGGCCTGTAGGAGCTCATCCAGTCGCGAAGAACCTGGAAGTGAGCCTCGGTGTCGCGAGCGGATGCCAGTGGAACCTGGTGTGCGCGCCAAGAGCCCTCGGTCTTCTTGCCGTCGATGTAAGGCGGGCAAGTCCAACCCTTAGGGGTGCGGAAGATGATCATTGGGTAGTAAGGACGGGATGCGTCACCTGCGGCTGCGCGAGTCTTGATAGCGCAGATCTCGTTGAAGACAGCCTCGAGAAGAGCTGCGAAACGACGGTGGATGGATGCGTGATCCTCGTCGTCGAAGCCTGCAACAAAGTTGTAAGGGTGGTAGCCCATGCCGCGGAAGAACTCGTCGCGCTCACCGTCAGAAATACGAGCAAGGATGGTTGGGTTAGCAATCTTGTAGCCGTTGAGGTGCAGGATTGGGAGAACGATACCATCGGTCAGTGGGTCCATGAACTTGTTGGTCTGCCAAGAAGTTGCAAGTGGGCCGGTCTCTGCCTCGCCGTCGCCGACAACAGCGACTGCCAGCAGGGATGGATTGTCCAGGACGGCGCCGTATGCGTGGGACAGGGTGTAGCCCAGCTCGCCGCCCTCGTGGATGGAGCCTGGAGTCTCAGGTGCGTAGTGGGAAGGAATTCCGCCTGGGTAAGAGAAGCGGCGGAAGAACTTCTGGAGGCCCTCTTCATCGTCGGTGATGAATGGGTAGGTCTCGCGATAAGTGCCGTCGAGCAGGGACTGTGCGGTACCTGCAGGTCCACCGTGACCAGGGCCCATGAGGAAGATGGTGTTCTGGTTATGGTCGCGGATGAAGCGGTTTACGTGGCCGAACAGGAAGTTCAGACCTGGGGTGGTTCCCCAGTGGCCAACCAGGCGATGCTTAACGTCCTCGCGAGAGAAACCGTCCTTCATAAGAGGGTTGCTGCGAAGATAAATCTGACCAACAGACAGGTAGTTAGCTGCGCGCCAATACCTATCGACGCCGGCAAGCTCGTCCTCAGATACAGGCTGATTCAGGGTCTGCCAAGGTGTGCCGTACACGGGCTGAGCCATGTGCTCCTCCTTTTCTTGGGTTGCCGCCTGCGCGTTTACGCAGGTTAGGCAACCTCGTTGCTTCCATTACCTGAGCGTTTGTTTTGTTCGCACTCAACTGGGCACGCATAAAACAACACATACATAACAGTATGATGCTTCGGCTATGTTTCAAATACTACTGTAAGTGATAAAACGTTTTATCACTGTGAGATTTCTGGAAATTTCTTTCCTGAGAGACGCTTAAGCTGTCTTTTAAGCAGCAAAACGATCCCCCAACAGTACCCACAATGCCAAAGCGCAACCAAAATGGTGCCCAAGTAAAGCGTATACACACCAAAGTGGTAAAAAATGCGTTTAGTTGGAGATTTCATTTTTCTGCATACAACGTTTGCCCAGATA
>NZ_JDFG01000009.1 GCF_000565075.1 Atopobium sp. BS2 | reverse complement strand
CGAGAAGATCGATCTTCTCGCCCGTTTCATGTTAACTATCAGCGGTTTTGTGGCTTAGACGTTGAAGCGGAAGTGCATGACGTCGCCGTCCTCGACCACGTACTCCTTGCCCTCGATGCGCAGTTTGCCCGCAGTCTTGCAGCCGGCCTCGCCGCCCAGCTCCACGTAATCGTTGTAGCTGGCAACCTCGGCCTTGATGAAGCCGCGCTCAAAGTCAGAGTGGATGACGCCGGCAGCCTCGGGAGCCTTAGCGCCAATGCGGACGGTCCACGCCCTGACCTCCATAGGGCCAGCGGTGAAGTAGCTCTGCAGGCCAAGTAGCTTGTATGCTGCCTGAGCAAGTGTCTCCAGGCCGGAGTGCTCAAGTCCCAGGGACTCCAGATACTCTGCAGCCTCCTCTGGATCAAGGTCAGCAAGCTCAGCCTCGACACCTGCGCAGACAGGGATGGACTGGACGCCGTTAATAACAGGAGCGGGCTCGGTAAGCATGTCCTCGTCGACGTTTGCGACGTACAGGATTGGCTTCATGGTAAGCAGGAAAAGATCGCGAGCAGCCAAACGCTCCTCGTCGGTCATCTCCATGTCAGCAGCGCGATTGCCCTCGTTCAGCCACTCCTGAAGGCGCTTTGCCACGTTGAGCTTGGGCTGGAGGTCCTTATCGCGCTTGGTCTCTTTCTCCAGCTTAGGCAGGGCGCGCTCAATAGTGCCCAGGTCAGCGAGGATGAGCTCCGTCTGGATGATGTCCACGTCCTCGTCAGGATTGACGCGGCCCTCAACATGAATGACATCGGGATCTTTGAAGTAACGAACAACCTCGCAGATAGCGTCAGTGTTGCGGATGTTTGCCAGGAACTGATTGCCCAGGCCCTCGCCCTCGTTTGCGCCCTTGACCAGGCCAGCGATGTCCACAAACTCAACAGTTGCAGGCATAATGCGGCCAGGATTAACAATCTCGGCCAGCTTCTGGAGCCTTGCGTCGGGTACGTCAACGATGCCCACGTTAGGGTCGATGGTAGCAAACGGATAGTTTGCGGCCAGGCCACCCTTGCGGGTCAGCGCGGTGAACAGCGTGGATTTGCCAACGTTTGGCAGGCCAACGATACCAATTGAAAGCGACATGTGAGTCCTCTTGTTTTCGGTGGACGGTTACGGTTACTTGCGTTTCTGGCGAGAAGAACGAGCAGCTAGAAGCGTTGTGCTCTGTGTAAGCAGTCGCGTGCTACTCCCCATTATCCTCTTTTGGAGGTTGTTGTGCGGCGGCTTCCTCATCCGAGTCCTCGGTGATTGAATCCGCCAGGTGTTTGAGCTGCTCCTTGCCGGTGTCAAAAATGAAGCGAGCCTTGCGACGAGCCAAAGCCTCAAGGCGCTCGGTTTCCTCGGCCTTGCGGTCACGAACGACCAGCTCAGAGGTGTTCATTGGCACCATCGTAAGCGCGCCTGGTTCTGGGCAGACAATTTCGCAGGCGCCGCAGTTGACACAGAACGGCATCTTAATGGTCAGCTTGCCACGCTCATCGATGTCGATTGCATGTGTTGTGCAGGTATTTTTGCAGTCGCCACAAACGGTGCATTTGCTGGAATCCCAGATAGGAGCTTCAAGCTTCACGTAAGGAGCAAGCTCTGGGTCGTGCTGGAGGGCGCCCATGACCAGACGGCGATCCTGCGTGAGCATGGACTGCCTCATATCGGTGGTGCGCAGGCCCATCACGTCATCAAGCTGCGTCTGAAGCTTATCCAGAGAGCGAGCGTGCGAGTTGATGCGGTCAGCGATTGCTTTGGCGCCCGCAAGAACAGGCGTCGACGCGGATACCAGGCGTTCTGCACCGTTCATCGCGTTGGAGATGAACTGCGAGCGGATATACGCACGCGTGAAATTGTGGTTGAGGTTATTGCCGTCGACCTCAAGGCCAACCGTGGCGCCCGTCCACTCCTCAGCGGTAGCGATTGCCTGGGTATATGCCTCCTCGCCAGTGGTGGTGCGACAACGGTCGCAAACGCCCAACGGCAGGTAAACACTCACGTTATCAAAGTCCGTGAGAATCGAGAACCAAATGTCGGCCGAGAGCATGCCTACGCAAGGCAAGCAAATCTCGTTACCCTCAGGTTTTCTCGCCAGAGCACGCGTACAGGTAATATAGCACTGCTCGTACGCGGAAGCCGCGCGAGCTACCTGGTCATACAGCATGCGGGACGTGTGGCGGCGCGTGTTAAACGTCTCAGTTGGACATGCGGCAACGCAGAGGCCGCACTGCAGACAAGCATCGTCGTCGATGCGCACGGACTGGTTGTGGATATCAATGCAATTAGCTGGGCAAACGTCAAGACAGCGAGAACATGCCTCGGCTTTTCCCGAGGCGCATCTCAGGCAGCGATTAGCGTTTGACCAGGGGATTTCCTTGTAGTCCATTGGCTCGAACGGCTTGTCCGAATTTGGGTCAATAGACAGGCTTCCCATCAGCGCGTCGAGCGGGTTAGAGAGCACCTGGAGGGAGTCCTGGATATCAATGAGGTCATCGAGAAAATCTCGCTCCTCGTTATGATTCTGGTTCTGAGCCATGGTGCCTCCTCTCCTTTAGCGCGTGGCGAATTAATGATACGGTCGCAGCGGCGTGCTGGCCGCGGGTGCAGTTGCGGCGTAGTCACAGTCGCAACAGCAGTGTGGCCGCGGTCGCAAATAAACATTTTAACCTGTAGCGACCAATAATTCCGCTCAAATGACATCACATTCATACGATTTCGATTAATGGACGCTGAGAGGGAAAACGTTGCAGTTACGACAAGACGAGTTTATCGCCAAGTGGGCGCAGCGGCAAAAAAATCGGGCCCAGCGAGAGGCTGGACCCGATTGAAGTGACGCGAAGGCGCGAATTAGTACATGCCGCCCTGGCCGCCCTGAGCAGCTGCGCGAGAAATGGACTCCTCGATGGTGGTGTCCTTTGGCATCTCGGAAACAGTTGCCTCGGTGATGAGGATGAGGGATGCAACGGAAGCTGCATTCTGGAGCGTGGTACGGGTGACCTTAACTGGGTCAAGAACGCCCATCTCAATCATGTCGCCATACTGGCCGGAAGCGGAGTCAAGACCCTGGCCGGTTGGGAGTGCCTTGATCTTCTCGACAACTACGCTGCCCTCGAAGCCAGCGTTGTTAGCGATGGTGCGGACTGGAGCCTCAAGTGCCTTGCGGATGATCTCAACGCCAATCTTCTCGTCTGCGTCAGAGGTCTGAACGCTGTCCAGGACAGAGGAAGCAGCCAGGAAGGAAACGCCGCCGCCTGCGACGATGCCCTCCTCGACAGCTGCGCGAGTTGCCTGAAGTGCGTCCTCGATGCGGTGCTTGATCTCCTTGAGCTCAACCTCGGTAGCTGCGCCAACCTTGATGACTGCAACGCCGCCGGCGAGCTTAGCAAGACGCTCCTGGAGCTTCTCGCGATCAAAGTCAGAGGTGGTGTTCTCAATCTCAGCCTTGATCTGGGTGATACGGTCATCGATTGCGTCCTTGGAACCAGCGCCACCAACGATGGTTGTGGTCTCCTTGGTAACCTTGACAGACTTAGCGCGACCGAGCATCTCTGCGCTAATCTCGTTGAGATTGACGCCGAGCTCCTTGATGACTGCCTGGCCGCCGGTGAGAACAGCGATGTCCTCAAGCATGCGCTTACGACGGTCGCCGTATGCAGGAGCCTTGATTGCGCAAACGTTCAGAACGCCGCGGAGCTTGTTGAGAATGAGGGTGGTCAGAGCCTCGCCGTCGACGTCCTCAGCCATGATGAGCAGAGGTGCGCCCTGCTTCTGGACAGCCTCAAGGATAGGCAGGATATCCTGAATGGAGGAAATCTTGTTGTCAGTCATGAGGATGTAAGGATTGTCCAGCTCAGCGGTGAGAGTCTCGTTGTTGGTTGCAAAGTAAGGGGAAACGTAACCCTTGTCAAACTGCATACCCTCAACGGTGTCGATGTCGATGCCGAAGGTCTGGGACTCCTCAACGGTGATGACGCCGTCTTTGCCGACAACATCCATTGCGTCGGAAATCTTGCCACCGATGACTGGGTCACCTGCGGAAATGGTACCAACGGAAGCAATCTGCTGCTTAGTTGAGACCTCCTTAGCAATGCCCCTCATCTGAGCAACGACAGCCTCAACGGCCTTGTCGATACCGCGACGAATTGCGATTGGGTTTGCACCAGCAGCAACGTTGCGGAGGCCCTCGTTAACGATGACCTGTGCAAGCAGGGTTGCGGTGGTGGTACCGTCGCCGACGGTGTCGTTAGTCTTGGTAGCAACCTCTTTGACCAGCTGAGCACCCATGTTCTCTACTGGGTCCTTGAGCTCAATCTCGCGAGCAACGGAGACGCCATCGTTAGTGATGGTTGGTGCGCCGTAAGAACGCTGCAGAGCAACGTAGCGACCCTTAGGTCCAAGAGTGGTGGTTACGGCATCTGCCAGGGTGTTTACACCCTTAGCAAGCTTGGCACGAGCGTCGGTGCCAAAATCGATATCTTTAGCCATGGTATTCCTCCAAAATAGCTGAATTTACACGTAAAAAGCGGACGAACAAGCTGCAAGCGACTAAGCTGCGAGTTAACGAGCTACGATCAAACGAGCTACGAATTAACGAGCTGCGAGCGATTAGTCCTCGAGGACTGCAAGGATGTCGTCAGCACGAAGAAGCAGGAGCTCCTCGCCGTCTACCTTGACCTCGGTGCCACCGAACTTGCCATAAAATACCTGGTCGCCGACTTTAACATCAAGAGCGATGCGATTGCCATTCTGATCAAGCTTGCCAGTTCCAACTGCGAGGACCTCGCCACGCTGAGGAAGCTCCTGTGCTGCGGATGCAATGTAGAGACCAGAGGATG
Source organism: Atopobium sp. BS2 (assembly GCF_000565075.1). Lineage (GTDB taxonomy): Bacteria > Actinomycetota > Coriobacteriia > Coriobacteriales > Atopobiaceae > Lancefieldella. The sequence goes on along the minus strand of NZ_JDFG01000009.1, from coordinate 1,770 downwards.
TCTTCTCCTCTTTTGGAGCAGGCTTTACCAGAACACGATCTCCAAGTGGCTTCAAATTCATAATGAAAACCTCCCTTTCGGGCCAAGCCCGATATTGGCGCCAAGCGCCCTTTTCCAACGCTATTAGTTATTCCACACGGGAAAACAATTTATACGAAATATTGTGAAAATCTTACAAAACCGACTTAGATTTTCTGTAGGCGTGCAGTATAAGCCGTCAACGGTTATGCGCAGTCTGGTAGGTGCGGGCAGAGCGCGGGCGACGTGCGGGCGACGTGCGGGCTGCATGCGGGCGCGCGATGCTGCTGAGCTGCTGGTAGACGCGGTTTGCGTCGGCAGGCGCGAGCGCCAGGTGGTCTTCACCTGCGATTTCTTGCCATTAGCATAATTTTTGGTGCAAATATTCGCTGCGTGCATATTCTGCTAGTGATATTCGTGATTTTGCATAGGAAAAATGAACATCTCTTTGGGAGGGTCCAATTTGGGTAAAAAACGCGTTTAGTTGGGGATGAAATGGAGTATTCAGAAAAATTGCACCTACGTTTTACCAGGTAGCGAATTCTATCCAGATTTCTGATTATTTGTCCGAAGCAAAACAGCAGGTAGACTCGATGCATAGAATCCCGCAATTTCTGTAATCTCCAACTAAACGCATTTTTTACCACTTGGGAGTCATTTTTGGGCTTGAATTCTCAAAGCAAGTGCAACGTTTGGTGATGGTAGACTTCCCAAGGGCACTTCCAACCCAGACGCTTACGTGGCCTTAAATTGAGTTCATTATATACTGCCTCAATCTCTCTATTGCTAATCGATGAGAGGTCTGTACCTTTTGGAAAATACTCTCTGATGAGACCGTTGGTATTTTCATTGGTACCTCTTTGCCAGGGATGATGTGGAAGACAGAAGTAGATACTTACTCCAATAGCTTCTTGAAGTTCTGCTGCTCGAGCAAACTCAGATCCACGATCAAGCGTTATGGTTTTTACTACCTCACCTCTCAAAGCTTGCTGTATAGCTACATTGACATCAGCACTAGACCCTGATGCAGCTTTGCCACCAACAAGGTAGCCGCTCATACGGTCAACTTGTGTGACCAGGCGTGGCCCTTTGGCCTTACCGATGACGGTATCACCTTCCCAGTCTCCAATGCGTTGGCGATCTGCAACCTCTTTTGGTCTTTCGACAAGTTCATGAGTTATCCGTATTTTTCCTCTGCGCTCTATGAGGTGTTTTGTATGCCGTCGTTTACCTCGGTGTCTAAGTCTCTACGTACAGACTGTACACCTGGAAGTTCACAGTCTAGTTTTCCGAGTGTATGGCTCTATATATAGTGCTACAGCTGACAGGAGCGTAGGAAAGTTCTAAGTGTAGTCTGCCTGCAATCTGCTCAGGTGAGAAGTGGCGACTACAGATAAGAAAGACAATACGTGCACGAAGGCTTGGATCATCGAGTAGGGTGCGTTTCTTGCAAGCCTGGCGTCGAACATCGGTTTTTCTCTGAGCAGTCGAGGCTCTATAGCACAGATGCGCCACTCCAATGATTGTCCAACCGTTTCTTTTAATCTCTCGTGAAATACTTGATTTGTTTCGTCCGAGCTTACGAGCAATCTGGCTTATACTTTCATGATTTTTCCACCAGACCATAATGTCTTCGCGCTCTTCAATGCTAAGATGGCTATAGTGACCCATGGAAATCCTTTCAATGATCGTTGTCGTAAGCGCCATTGTAGACCCATGGGTCACTACCTTGTCTTTTGTTGTTGCACTAGC
>NZ_JDFG01000008.1 GCF_000565075.1 Atopobium sp. BS2 | reverse complement strand
CCTACACTCAAGATCACAAATTAGATCTTAACGGTATGGCACGAACACTACTTGAAGACTTAGTTGAATAAATAATTATTAGCTCCTACTTCTACATTTAATTTATTAATCCGAGACCCTCAAAGTAGTCATAAAGTTCAGTTTTATACTTTTTAACAATTTCGTTCGCTCTCTTATTCCATGAATCATATATACGTTGTATTTCATCAATACAACCTTTCTTATCTTTTGATCTATATATTTTTAATGGATCATCTAGTATTTTGTGCGATGACAAACCATGAATCTCTAAAAAGGATTCATATGTAAACTTCTGAAAATACTCTTTAGCATTATTTATAGCCCCTGTACGTACTTTGTTTAAATACTCATCTAGAGAATCATAGGATCTGAATTCTGTAATCCTTCTTCCGTGGCACATGGGAATTACCCAAAAATTAGCTAAACAATGATATTTTGATTCATATTCAATTAATTCTTCAGGCCATTTTTCTTTTGGACTCCGACAATTTTGTGACTTGTCACCCAAAATCACATTCGCGAGTGAATTGAATGAATGTATAGTGTCTCCCATATAATTATCATTTTTGTAAGATCCATCTTCATTTAAAATTTCTCCGCCATCATTCTTTAAAAGGTCTTCATAGATTATCTTATAAAAACCCACACTAAAATCTGACATATCTTCATCTGCAATACTTTTATACAGCTGTGGACTGTATATAACATTATCTTCCATATATATTTTAGAAACTTTTTTATCACATTTGATAGGAGTTAGTAATATTTTATAAACTTGTTCTTCTTTTTCAGTCACTTTATTTTCTCCTTAAATTCTACTTTTACCAGCATTTTTTAAAACATCTCAGAAAAACGATGAGAGTCTTTTCTATTATTTATTAGTCTATTCCCGTTTGAGCAACAAGTATCACTAAAAACTCAATTATTTAATAGGTCCTATTCAGACCTATTTTTCTTGATTATAGTATCAAATAGCATCAATCAGAAATTTTTTAAGCTTTTATATCGCTAAGATGTCGTATCTTCAATAATTTTTATCACAGAAATATATTTGCTATTCTCCACTTATAGATTTATATTCGAACGTCCGCTAGCTCGACGAACTCTAATCACCCGATTTATTTATTCTCATCATTAAAAATCATCTCGAAATGGAATACATCTGACGCTCATTGTTAAGTTCGCATACGGATTGAATTTTAAATAGATTATTCGTGCTCCGAAATACCTTTTTCACATAAAAATCTCACAAAAATTACCGTGCGATACAAACGGGACATAATGATACAAATGGGCTATTGACTGAGTTTCTCTGTGTCTATCCTTTATAAGTTAGATAGAGCTAACCGAAAGGAGACGCATTATGCCTGAAACACCCTCAGTCAAGAAAAAAGGGCTGCAACCGAAGGATCTTATAAACATCGGTATCTTCACCGCTCTCTACTTCATAATCATCATGGCTGTGGCAATGCTGGGCTACGTTCCTATATTCATTCCATTGCTCTCCGTCATCTGCCCGCTTATCGGAGGCATTCCGTACATGCTCTATATCACAAAAGTAAGGCATTTCGGAATGGTTTTCATCATGGGAACCATCCTCGGACTCCTTATGGGTCTCGGTGGCATGGGCGTATATGCCTTTATTACAGGGCCAGTATGTGGTCTTCTCGCCGACCTTGTCCTCAGAAGCGGTGACTATAACAGCGCAGGACGCGCCATAATTTCACACGGAGTCCTGAGCGTATGGTTGATAGGCAACTATATTCCCATCGTCATGAATCGCGCGAGCTACTTCGCAGGTATCGCCTCTGGCTACGGACAGGAATATGCCAACGCCCTCTCCAGCTACATTCCTGACTGGAGTCTCCTACCTCTTGCTCTTGCTGCATGTATCGCGGGGTGTATCGGAGCCGTCATCGGCAAGAAACTCCTCCACAAGCACTTTGAGCGAGCCGGCATCGCATAATGAAAAAGGGGCTGTTCCTCTCAACTGCCAATAACCGAGGACTCGTGCTTGATCCCCGCACTAAAGTGCTTGCCACACTTGTCGTCTCAACAATTATGCTTGGGTCTTATAACGTGGGGCCTCTCCTTGTAATTAAGCCGCTGCTTATTGCAACACCTTTCATCATGCTAGCCCTCTCTCACCATTTCCGCTCAGCAATCACCTACCTCACGTTATACGGGGCTGCAAGCGCTGTGGCAGCAATCGCGGAATCATGCCTCACTGGAGTTGCTCTCTTTGCCACGCTCGGCATCTCGGGAATCGTAAGGCAGTTCGCCCCTGGTATTGCCATGGGAACCTGGCTAGTCACAACCACGTCAGTGAGTGAGTTCATGGCAGCATGCGACCGCATGCACATGCCTCAGGCCGTAGAAATTCCCCTTGTCGTAATGCTTCGATACTTCCCAGCAATAGCCGACGACTACCGACAGATAGCTGCTGCTATACGCATGCGCAGCAGCAAGACAACCAGAAACCCTATCTCTGCCATCGAGAATTGCCTGGTACCGCTGCTTGTCTCGGCAGTGCGAGGCGGAGAAGACCTCTCTGCCTCAGCGTTGGTACGAGGGCTTGGTGGACCAACAGCTCGCACAAACATACATGAAGCGCGTATGCGCGTACGAGACTGGATAGTAATCGCCTTTCTCGCCATAGCTGCTATCTGCGCGGTAATCACGCCATTGCTCTACTACTAGGATTGAAATGATCGAGATAAAAAATGCGTGCTACCAATATCAAGCAAGCGAGAAAAACAGCCTCTCCGAAGTCAACCTTAACGTAGCCCCTGGTGAAGTAGTCTGTCTGACGGGTGCCTCAGGATCTGGAAAGACAACCCTCACAAGGCTCGTCAATGGCCTCATCCCCCATTATTATGAGGGGAAACTCTCAGGTAAGATTGAGGTCTGTGGTCTTACACCTTCCAACCACGAGCTTTGGGAACTGGCGCCAAAGGTCGGATCAGTCTTCCAGAATCCTAAGACCCAATTTTTCTGTTTGGATACAACTGGTGAACTGGCATTTGCCTGTGAGAACCAAGGAATAGCACCCGACAAGATACGCACACGCTTAAAGGACGTCGCCAACGCGCTTGAGCTCACAGATCTTATCGACCGCAGCTGCCTCTCACTTTCTGGTGGAGAAAAACAACGCGTTGCCTGTGGCTCGGCCACTATGCTTGACCCAGATGTTCTCGTCCTTGACGAACCATCCTCCAACCTTGACTTCGCTTCCATAGGACTTCTCCGAAAGATTGTCGCAAAATGGAAGGCTGAGGGCCGCACTGTGCTCATCTCCGAACATCGACTCCATTGGTTGGAGGGCATCGCCGACCGCATTATTGTGATGCGCTCAGGCAGCGTGGAACGCGAGATTAACTCCAAGCAATTCTATGCATCCACTGCTGCCGAGGCGCGAGTGCTTGGTCTGCGTGCACCAACCTTCGCAGCTATTGCAGCTGAACAGTGCTGCGCACGATGCGAGAAGAACGAGTTTGTAGAAATACGTGATATGAACTATCACTACCCGCAGTCGAGCCGCGGCATCAACGTTTCTCGCATCGCCTTCAGGCGAGGAGGTGTCACAGCCATCATCGGAAGCAATGGTGCTGGAAAGTCTACCTTCGCACGCTGCATCTGCGGTCTTGTGAGCGGTTGCAAAGGGACCAAAGATGTTGGAGAAGGTCCTAGCCCATTCTCAAGCAGACCAAGGAACGGCTCCTTGGTTATGCAGGACGTGAGCCATCAACTTTTCCGAGAGAGCGTATTTGATGAGGTACTCGACTCCACGAGTCGTGCTGACGAGCACCTTACCCGTACTATACTTGCATCGTTGGACTTATCCGACCTGGCACAACGCCATCCGCTGTCGCTTTCAGGAGGCCAAATGCAACGCGTTGCCCTCGCTACAGCACTTGCATCAGGTCGCGACCTACTCGTGCTTGACGAACCTACCAGTGGACTTGACCTTGCCCATATGGAACAGGTTGCTGCAAGCGTTACCGCAGCAGCGGCGGAAGGACGAGCTGTCGTGGTTGTAACACACGATCCTGAGTTCATCAGGGCATGTTGCACCGACTTTGCCCGCATGGAAGACGGATTGTTTGTAGACCAAGGCGCGCTCGACGCTGCGGGCTGGTCAAAGGTGCTGTCATTTTTTGAGAATACTCTTCAGAGAAACGAAGAGGATTGGAGACACGATGGACATTGCTAACTATGCTGACATGGGTGGCAACGTCCGTCGCGTGACGCACGATACAGATCATTCTGTATGGAGGGCGGAAGGTACTGACGGACAGGGCATCATGACAATGCATGACGTCATGCCTGGAATTACCCTCATGTTCAATGACTTCACAAGCGTATGGAACCTTGAGTCGGGCTTCAAACTTACCCCAGGATCACGCATGCTCTGCCTGAACTATTGTCGAGAAGGAAGAATTGAGTGGGAGTCTGGGACTGACTCATGCCTGTACCTTGACGTAGGTGATCTTGGCATTGACGATCACGCAAGACATGAAAGTCTCTTTCGGTTTCCGTTTGGACACTACCGTGGTGTCACCGTCTGTCTTGATCCCGACATAGCAGATAAATCGCTGCAATCAATGTTTCCCGAGGGCTTTCCTGTAAGTGTTAAGCAGCTCTACGAGAGGTTCTGTTCAGGCGATGAACCAAGTGTGCTCCGTAGCGGACCGTCGGTCGAGCATATTTTCTGCGAGATATATAACGCTCATGACCGCTTTAGAGATGCTTACCTAAAACTTAAGATTATGGAGCTTCTCTTGTTTCTCGGCAGTAATATTCCTGAAGGCGGACGTATTGGACAGTACGGTCTCACACGTGCACAGGTTGATAAGGTAAAGGAAATAGAGCGAGCTATAACCTCTGATCTTTCTTCCCATAAGACACTCAAAGAGCTCTCACAAGAGTTCGAGTTTCCCTATGCCAGTATGCAGCGGTGGTTCAAGGAGGTTTATGGCACCAGTGTGCACGTATACCTCACACGCTATCGCATGGCACAAGCTGCAACCCTCCTCCGGACAACCTCCAAGCCAATTGGTGAGGTGGCATTTGAAGTCGGATATACCAATGCCTCAAAATTTGCTTCCACATTCCGTAATGTCGTTGGCATGGCACCTGGCGATTACCGTGAAAGCGCTGGGCAAGAAAGATAATCCACCCACATAGATACACTTGGAGCTAGCCGCGACAATCGGGCTTTTCTCATGCAACGAGCTATGAATACAATTTGCTCATACTCGTCGTTTGGGAGGACCCATGGACCCTAGCAAAAAGAAAAAGAGCAGTTGGATACAGCGGCTTGCTTCATTTACACGCGGACAGCGTCTAAAACTTGGAGCCTCGCTGTTATTTGCTGTGGTAGGTGTTGTTGGAGGCATTGTTCCCTTTTTTGCCGCCTACAAGTTGATTGCGCTTTCAATATCAGGCACCCTTGCCATCAGTGAAGTTGGACACTGGGCACTCGTTGCCCTTCTCGGAGTGGCAGTTCAGACAATAGGCTATCTAGCCTCAACATCGACATCACACAGCGTTGCCTACCATACGCTTGAGAACTTGCGAAACGCCGCTTGCAAACATCTTGCTGCATGCTCCCTCGGCGATGTTCAATCAGCGCCCTCTGGAGCACTAAAGAAAATAATCATTGACGATATTGAGCAAATGGAGCTGCCCATTGCCCACGTTATCCCGGAATTTACCAGCAATGTGCTTCTTCTCATCTTGTGTTTTGCAATCATGTGCTCAATTGATATCCGGCTTGCTCTCTCTATGCTCATCGCACCAGCCTTGTCAATTGTGCCTCTTTCGCTCCTTTTTAAAAACTTTGAACGAGACTATGCAGCGTACTGGACAGCAAGTGAGCGCGTTAACTCAACACTCGTTGAATACATCGATGGCATCGAAGTCATCAAGACTTTCAACCAAGCCGACTCCTCGTATGCTCGCTTTCGTAACGACATTTCTGAATTTGAGAAACTAACGCTTGCCTGGTATAAGTCTGCTCGTGTCCCCATGAACGCCATGTTTGCAATACTGCCAACGCTTCTTCTGGGTGTTGTACCAGTTGGATGCATTCTTGTAGCTTCGGGCAGTATCGACGTAGCTCAGATGGCTCTTGCATGTATGTTGTCAATCGGCGTCATTGGTCCTCTCACCAAAATTACCCAGTACACGAACATGTTCAAGGAAATCGAGAAGGTAATGGACAGCGTTAGTAAGCTGTTAGAGATGAAACCCCTACCCGAAGTCTCCTCTCCCGCAATCATCACATCACACGATGTCTCATTCGAGAACGTCAGATTCTCATATTCCAACGAAGAAGTACTCCACGGAATCTCTCTTGAAGTGCCTGAAGGTACCTCATGTGCTCTGGTGGGACCGAGTGGTTCTGGAAAGTCAACAATGGCCAAGCTCATTGCTCGATTCTGGGACGTGGGATCAGGAGCAATCCGCATCGGAGAAACTGACGTGCGCGATATACCACTTGATCAGCTAGCTGGTCTTGTAAGCTTTGTGACTCAAGACAATTTCCTCTTTGATCGAACAATCTTTGAAAACGTAAGGCTCGGACGTGAGGGCGCAACTGACACCGAGGTAGAGCGCGCGCTTGCCGCTGCGCACTGTGAAGAGTTGGCAGATAAGCTTGCAAATGGATTTGAGACCCTTTCCGGAGAAGCCGGAGGAGCTCTTTCGGGTGGAGAACGTCAGCGCATCTCTATCGCACGCGCCTATCTGAAAGATGCACCGATTCTTGTGCTCGATGAGGCAACTGCGTTCATAGACCCCGAGAGTGAGGAGCTCATTCAACAGGCACTCTCAGAACTTGCACGTGGAAAGACGCTGATTGTAATCGCGCACAGAATCTCAACGGTGCGTAATTTTGACAAGATAGTAGTCATGGATTCCGGAAACATCGTCGCTGAGGGAACACATACGGACCTCCTTGGTTCAAGTGATCTCTATCACCGCATGTGGGAAGCACATATCTCCAATGGAACTCATGAAGTGAGAAAGGGGTAGCGTAATGTTTAGTGCGCTTATAAAAGTGGTGCGTTGGACGGGCAACAAGAAAACGCGAATTCTCTTTGGCTTTGCATACTCTTTTCTTATCTCACTTGTTTCTGCAGCACCCATCGCTATTGCCGCCTGGGCCATGTGCGGGTTTCTCGGCTTATCAAATGGCGAGAAACCCGATCTTAAAATTGCACTTACGGCTGGACTTGCCATTATTGCTTCGATTGCGCTACGCGCAGCACTTATGTGGTTGAGAGCACGAGCCGAGGAAACCGTAGCTGCAGAACGTTCCAACGAGGTGCGTTTACGTATCGGAGAAGCGCTGAAACGCGTCCCTCTTGGTTACTTTGACAATCACCCATCAGGAGAAATTCTATCGGCACTCACAACCGAGCTGTCATTTGTGGAAATCCACGGTATGCGCATGGTAGACATGCTTGGCAACGGATATATAACCGCAGCTGCAATGGTGGCGTTTCTCGCCTTCATGGATCTGCGGGCCTGCATCCTCGCATTGGCTGCAATTGCGGTAGCAACGGTGGTGCTGGAGCTAATGTTCAAAAATTCCGCACGTTTGTCGCCCGCGCAAAATGACGCACGCGAGGATATGGCTCAAGCAACGTTGGAATACATCCACGGTATGCCCGTTGTTAAGAGTTACCGTCAGGTAGACGCTGCTGTTTCAGCAGTACGCTCCGCATACGCACGTTCTAGAAATGTAAATCTCAAAACCGAGCTTGCTTTCCAACCCTTCAACGCCTTGCTTCTATTTGTGACACGCAGTGCTTCGATTGGCGTCATTGTTATCGTATGTATCTCTTTCCTGAATGGAACGATATCTCTTCTTAACTTCTGCACGCTAGTGATGTTCTCCTTTATGCTGTTCCAATCAATCGAGGCTTGTGGTGATGCTGCCTACGTAATTGGACACATCGGAGAAGTTATCGACCGTCTTGACACTATCGAATCCGCACCTGCAATCGATGACAATTGCAAAGCTGTGAAACTTGAGCATCACAACCTTGAGATGCATGACGTCTCATTCGCTTACGGAGATGGACCTCTTGTGCTCAACGGAATGTCTTTGTCCATTCCCGAAGGAACAACTGCAGCTCTTGTTGGAGGAAGTGGTTCAGGTAAGACAACTGTTGCCAAGCTGTTTGCACGTTTCTACGATGCAACAGGCGGCTCCGTACGCATAGGAGGCCACGATGTACGCGAGCTTTCGTGCGACAGTATTCTTGCGGACTTCTCCATGGTTTTCCAAGATGTCTATCTTATGGATGACACGATTGAGCGTAATATTGCCTTAAGCAGGCCAGATGCACAGTTTGAAGAGATTGTAGAAGCAGCAAAGGCCGCACGCTGCGATGAGTTCATAAAAGCTCTGCCCGAGGGTTATAAGACAAAAGTTGGAGAAGGTGGAGCTCGACTTTCTGGAGGCGAGAGACAACGCATCTCAATTGCTCGCGCAATTTTGAAAGATGTGCCTCTTGTTGTTCTTGATGAGGCAACGGCAAGTGTTGACCCAGAAAACGAAGCAGAGATTCAAGCAGCTCTTGCCCAACTCTGTAAAGGAAAAACTGTGCTTGAAATCGCGCATCGTCTCTCAACAATTGAGGAAGCTGACCAGATTTTCTTCCTTAGAGATGGACGTGTTGCAGAACAGGGCACCCATGAGGAGCTTATCTCGCACAGTGGTCCCTACCATGACTTTGTTGAAGCTCGCTCGCGTATTGAAGGCTGGCAGATTTCTAAGTAATAGGCATGCTATATGCGAAGTTTTGGGAAATAAGCACAGATGAATGAACAATTAGAGTCACCTGCTCTTGAACTGCCTCCCATTTCTTGGTCATAAGAAATAGGAGGCAGTTCAGAATCCCCGATGCTCTTTAGGTCATCAGCAGCCATGGGGCTATCCTGTCCCATCTCTCGATTTTCTTGTTGCGAGGCGTCCCTTAGACAATCCCCGCCTTCTCAAAATGCTTCCTCATGATCTTTAGCGAGACGAACGCACCGACAAGGCTCGTTACCACCGTAAGGACAACCATTCCGACGTACATGGGACCCGAGAACATCGCGACGAACTGCGCCATGGTCTCATCGGTGAGTCGCAGTATTTCTTGGCGCTCGGAAAGATACTGAGCAGCTGAAAGGTATATGGGAAGGGTGTAGAGCGCCGACTGCAGTGTGCAACCGACAACGTAAGCCGCAACGAGGCCTTTCCTGTTCGAGTACCCGATCCGCGTGGCAACCACCTCCGCAAGAGCCCAGCCCGCGATACTGCCGATGACACCGAAGACGTTTGCCGCCATCAGGCCGGGCAACACGTTTATGGTCCCCATGATGAGGAAGGTCCCAGTCTTCCTGACTTTTGCGGCAAGGAGTAGATAGGCTATCGATGTGAAGAAGCAGACAATGGGTATGTTGGCGACTGTCCCCACAACAGTAAGACCAGCGATACCTCCCACTACGAAGAAGATTAGGAGAGACAGCGCTCCGAAGACACCAATGGATACGAGATCTCGAGCCCCTATGGCCGAGGTTCCGCCTTTTTTCATAATGAGTCCTTTCTTCCGTTCTGGTTTAAGACATACAAATTTGACGAGACAAGTCTCATCCTGAGTCCCTCTATCGCGGCCCAAATTGAAGCCACACAAGCACTCCGGTTGCCAGGAGGGTTAAAGCGGCCGCCACGGCGTCCTTTCTTCCGAAAGACAAGGGCTGCAGCACCGTTGCTTGGGTCTCGCCGTCTAAGCCGCGGGCAAGCGCGGATGCCGCCAGCTCGTCAGATACCCTTACGCTCCTCATGAGGAGCGGAACTATCAGAAGCTCGCATGTGAGAGCTAGGTGTCGGAATGCGAACCCTCCTCCTGCGAGCACGCGCCGCGTTTTTAGGCTTTCCATAAGATGCGAGGCGTCCCTGCGTATAGTTGGGAAGAACCGCAGAATGACCATGCATGGAATGAGAATTGCCTGCGGAGTTCCCATAGACTGCAGCGCAGCGAGAAGATCCTGCATCGAGGCCAGTTTAGAAAGGGAGACGCCCAGGAGAGCCAGAACTACAAACTTCTGGGCCATGTAGCTCAGCATGACCACAGCGGTCATAAGCGTTGTGCTTCCGGCCCCCTCGGCAAGTGCCATCACGGCGGCTATGAGGCCATAGGCGGCAGATAGAGCGATGCACGGCCGCCATGCCCCGGAGACGAGCGCACATGCCGCACCGATGACGCATGCCGCATGGGCTGCTTCTGGTCGATTGGAAAGCACTGCAGCAGTGCCCAGAAGGCAGGTTGCGAGCAGAGCCGTCCGCGGGTCTATGCGTCTGCATGAGCGCCCCATTGCACACCTCCTTTACAAAGCGATCTCAAGAGCCTTTCTCGCGACGAGCCGTCAAGGGCGAAGTCGTCAACGATGAGTCCACCGCTCAGATGGAGAATGCGGTCACAGGCAGAGAGGAGGAACTCAGGATCGTGAGAGACGGCGAATACGACGCTTCCCGATTGTGCGAGCGATCGGATCGCAGAAGAGACTCTCTCCATATTCTCCCTGTCCAAACCGCTCGTTGGTTCATCGAAGAAATAGGTGGCAGTCTCATCGACGAGGGCACATGCTATTGTGAGGCGCTGCTTCTGCCCTCGCGAAAGCGTTGCGGGATGAGCTTCCCTCATATCCCATAGCCCCAGCTTTCTGAGTGCTCGCTCACAGACATCGGCGTCTCTCCGTCCACCCAACGAAAGCTCTCCCAGCACGCTATCGGAGAAAAGCTGGTAGTCGGGATCCTGCATGACTAGTCGGATGCGCCCCAATCGCTCCTTTGGCGAAAGGGGTCTGCCGTCTACGGACACGGTGCCCTCATCCTCTTTCTCAAGTCCGCAGCACAGACGCGATAGAGTTGTCTTCCCCGCACCGTTTTCTCCTATGATTCCGATTACCTCGCCGAATCGGGCGGAGAAGTTCAGCGGACCGATGGTGCGAGGGTCGCGCGGTGTCGATTCGGCACTCCTCGTCGAATGCTGTGAGCCGTATGAGAACGTAAGATTATTTATCTCGAAGGCCGCATTCTCACACTTTGACAAGGTCGGCTTATGGTCAGGCATAGCGTTTAGCGCCGACTTCAGCTGCAAGTTCCTTAGACCCATATGGGCGAGTGTGGAGTCGCCAAGGGACAACGCGCTGGCCGCGTCGTATACGTGGGATACGATACCGTCTTCGATGACGACCATCCGGTCGATGAGATCAGACAGATAGAAAAGTCGGTGCTCCAGAACGATGACAGTCTTTCCCTCACGTTTCAGCTCGGATAGTGTCTTCCTGAGGGTCTCCACGGCTTCCATATCGAGGTTTGCGGACGGCTCGTCGAAGACGTACACGGAAGGCCCCATCGCATAGCAGGAGGCTATGGCCACCAGCTGCATCTCTCCACTCGAGAGCTCGAACACGCTCCTATCCCGCAGACGCTGAATGTTCATGCGTCGGAATGCGCTTTCGACCCGCTGCGCCACATCGTTGCGTGGCAGTCCCGCGTTCACGCAGCCGAATGCCACCTCGCTCGTCGTGTCGGTCATGAAGAACTGGCTACGCGGGTCCTGGAAAACCGAGCCGACCATCTTTCCGATGTCTCCGATTTCCATCTCGCGAGTTTCCGTTCCGCCGACTCTCGCCGTTCCTTCCAGCTCACCCTTGTAGAAATGAGGAATAAGACCATTTATGAGCCTTGCGACCGTGGTTTTCCCGCAGCCGCTTCTTCCTGTCAGGAGCACAAACTCGCCTTCATGGATATCCAGGTCGACACTGTGGATAGCATCGCTATCCTTCCCCGCGTATTGGAACGTCACCTTGTCGAGGGTTATATGCGCGAAGGCGCTCATTCCTGGCCCTCCGTCTTGGCCCCACGTTCCCAGAGAGTCCGATAATAACCGGTGCTCTCCTCGAGGAGCTGTTCGTGGGTACCCCTCTGCACAATTTCCCCCTGTCGCATCACGATTATCTGGTCTGCAGAGCGGATGGTGCTCAGATGGTGCGCCACCACGAGCACTGTTCTGTTCTGCGCGAGCGCAGAAACGGCTTTCTGCATAAGCACCTCGTTAATCGGGTCCACACTGCTCGTCATCTCGTCGAGTACGAGGATGGGGGCGTCTTTTAGAAACGCCCGAGCAACAGACAACCTCTGCTTCTGCCCGCCTGAGAGACCCACGCCGTTCTCCCCGATGAGCGTCTCGTAGCCCTGTGGAAGCGACATCACGAACTCGTGGATGCACGCCTTCTTGGCCGCCTCCACCACTTCCTCGTGCGTCGCATCAGCCTTGCCTATGCGGATATTACCCTCAATGGTGTCCGCGAAGAGCCGTACATCCTGCATAACGATGCTGATAGAGGCAAGAAGATCGTCGTAGGGGATGTCCCTCACGTCCACGCCGCCGATGCTCACGCTTCCCGCATTTACGTCCCAGAATCTCAGCAGAAGGTTGGTCAGTGTGCTCTTGCCCGACCCGGACTCGCCTACGAGTGCTGTCATAGTATGTTCGGGGACCGTAAACGTTGCCTCGGGCAACTCAAAAGAGTCCCTTCCATAGGAGAAACGCACCTGATTGAACCTAATCGAGTGCGACGTAGGCACGCGCGGCTCATCGGGCTCGGGGACAGAGGACGCTCGGATAATCTTCTCTATCCTTCGGAAGCTATCCCTCACCTTGAGATAGTTCATCCAATGCGACTCCATTGCAAAGAAGGGCTTGTAGAACTCCACGCTCGCAATAATGAAGCCGATGTAGACGAACAGGGGCAGAGAACCACTCTGCACGAGCAGGGCACCGCACGACGCCATGACTACGAAGGCAAGGTCCGCTACCAGACTGTAAGCGGACAGGACCAGCGCTATGTTCCGCGACGCTGCCTTGCTGCTCTCGCCGAAGTTCGCCACCGTTGCCTCGAGCCTGCGATCGAGAGCCTCACTTTCGGCAAAGGCCTTCAGCAGTGGGATGCCCTTCACGTACTCGACGAACAGGCTCGTCATGTCCGCCGCGTCATCCCCGCATCTTCTTTCGAGGGTTTGGGCCTTCCTCAGTCCTGCTGCAAGGAGCGCAAGCGCAGCGGGCAAGGTTGATACCGTAAGTAGCGCCATGCGCCAATCAACGAGGACCGCAGCCACGAGCAAAATCGCCGCGACGATGAAATCAGCTGCCATCCTCGTCCATAGGTGCCCCACCACCATCTCCATGTTATCGATGTCCTTATGAACAATATCGCCAATCTCGCCTAGTCGCTCCCCCGTGTAGAAACCGAGGGAAAGCGACTTCAGCCGCCTGACGACGGCGATCCTGATCTCAAGCACAAGGTCGAAACCCGCACAATGCTTCTGTTTGTCTGCCACAATGCTGCTTGCTCCTTTGATGAGGAGAAGGCAGATGAGCGCCACCCAGTAGGGCGCAAGGTCGACCGGTCCATCCAGGACCGAATAGATAGCCGCGAGGATAACGAAGGCCATTGCCACGCTGGTTAGTGCATAAATCGTGAATGCGGCGATGCTTATGAACATCATGCGCCGGCCAGCGGGGGTCATCCGTTCTAGGATCTCTCTTACCATGATGCGACCTCCCTGATATCCCAGTTGTCCACCTGCTTTTGCTTGGCAACCATCTCCTGATAGAGAGGACAGGTAGACATAAGTTCTTCGTGGGTTCCAGCCCCGGCGATGCGGCCTTCCCTCATCACGACGATCTGCTCCACTCCACGAACGGCGTTCAGGTGGTGGGCTATGGTCACGACAGTCTTGTCGCGAGACAGGTCGTCTATCGCCTCCTGTATGAGGGCCTCGTTCTCGGCGTCGACCGCGGCCGTCGCTTCGTCAAGGATGATGATGGGGGCATCTTTCAGCATCACTCGGGCGATCGAGATGCGCTGGCGCTCGCCACCCGAGAGCTGAACGCCGCCCTCGCCAGGAACCGTAGCGTAACCGTGCGGGAGTCTGGAGATGAAGTCGTGGATACGCGCCCTTTTGGCCGCCTTGACCACCTCCTCATGCGTTGCTCCTGGTCGGCCGATAAGGATGTTTTCCTCGATGCTCTGGTTGAAGAGGAACACGTCCTGCTGGACTATGGAGAAGAGTCTCGACACCTGCCTTTCGGAAAGTTGGGAAAGGTCCTGTCCACCCACAGTTACGCGCCCGCTGTCAGGTTGCCAGAATCCCATGATTAAGCTCGCGAGGGTGCTCTTCCCGCATCCCGAGGAACCTACGAGCGCGTTGGTGCTTCCCCTGCGGAACACGAGGTCTATCGAGTCGAGAGCCTGCTTCCTCTCGTTGCCGTCTTCCTCGCTCTGCGGGTAGGAGAACGATACTCCGTGCAGTTCTATGTCTCCCATGCGAGGCTCCTCGGAGCTCTCGATGAGGTTTGGAGGCTTGACGCCCAGCACCGATTCAATGCCCGTCATAGCCTGGTCGAACATGAAGCGGTAGTGTTGCAGGGTCGCCGTTTTGGCCACTGAGGAAGTGAAGGCGGCTGCGAGCACCATAGCCAAGATAAGACGTTCGATGGATATGCCGCCCGTGGAGAGAAGCCACGTTCCCACAATCAGCACGAGTACCGTTCCGAACTCCATGAACAAAGCGATAAGAGCCATAGGGACCGAGACATCGTTCATCGAGCTCGTTGCCCAGTTCACGTAATCACGCGCCGCCCCGACCGTCTCATCGGTCTTGCGTTCTTCCTTTCCGAATGCTTTGACAACGGCTATATTGGCGACGTATTCCATAAGGCTGTTCTGCATGCGGGAGGCGTACTGGGCTACTATCTCGAAGCCTCTCGCCCAAGAAGGCGCCGCCGCCTTCTTCACGAGCCACATAAGGGGCAGACCTGCCATCATGCACAGGGCAAGCCGCCAGTCCACTGCAAGCATGAGGACGAACGCGGCGGCGGGGAACAGAGTGGCTGAGGCCGATTCGGGTAGCCCGTGGGCAAGGTACACCTCCACCTGCTCCACGTCATTACGCATGACGTTCGCAAGGTCCCCTGGCCTTCTGATCTGAAAGAAGCCGAGAGGGAGCTTTTTCAGATGGCGCACGATGCGCAGGCGGATGTCCGTCAGGCACGAATACGCCACCAGATGTGCTTTCCATGTTGCCGTGTACATGCACAACGCCTTCGCCACCACACATGCCGTCATTCCCGCAGCGACATAGGCAATTGCAGCGGGCGAGAGGGACCCTTCCAAAAACAGGTGGACAAGGAAGATTACGAGAACTGTGGGAACAAGCCCAAGAACCGCCCTGGTCAGAAGCAAGGCATTAGCTAGCCGGCTTTTCGCCGTCATCTTCCTGACCAGCTCCCTCTTGTCTTTCATAGAATCTCTCCTCCAATATTAAATTTAGATTCGATATTGTAAGTAGATTAAGCCCTATCTCAGTTCGACTAGACTAACTATATCAATATTGAATCAAAATTCAATATTGAATGTCAGGGTATCCGAATGGGGT
Organism: Atopobium sp. BS2; assembly: GCF_000565075.1. Lineage (GTDB taxonomy): Bacteria > Actinomycetota > Coriobacteriia > Coriobacteriales > Atopobiaceae > Lancefieldella. Next base: position 6,172 of record NZ_JDFG01000008.1, on the reverse strand, counting down.
GGCAGAAAATTCTGTCACAGGGAGTTCACTCCTTCGTAATAGCACTGGGCGATGAGCGCAAGCATCTCACGAGCTTCATTCTCACTGCTGTAGTGGCGGGCTACCTCCATTAGGCTCTCCACGAAGTTGCTTGCGAGCACGTGGACGAGCAAGTCCGGGTAGCGCAAAACTGCACGCTCGTTCACCATGTATCGGATGTGTCGCTCAATGCTCTCGACGAAGTCGTCCTTCGCATGCTCGTAGGCGGTGCCCTGGCTCTTGTCGATCAGGATAACCAGCAACTTGTGATGGGCTAGCATGTTGAGCAGGGGTCCCTCGGCGGCAATCTGATACCTCTCAGAGGGCGTATCCGCAATGATAGATTCTTCTTCACGTGCAATCCGATTGAAGTCGAAGGGAGCAGACGAAACGACGCCCTCGAATAGCTTTTCCTTGTTTTTGAAGTACGAGTACAGCAGGCTTACCGACACGTCTGCGAGCTTCGCGATGTCCTGCAACTTCGCGCTACGGAAGTCCTTCTCGTAGAACACCTGGACGGCGGCGGCAAGTATGCGCTCGCGCACCTCTTCCTTGAGAACCTGCATGATTTTATCCTCAAATCCTCTCAATGCTGAATATTAATTCAGTATTGTTTATTCTAGGCGACACCGAACGAATGTCAAAGAGTGGGGATACGGTACCAGCGAACTATGCATAGCTCATTTTCGACCATTTAGCTTAAAGTATTACGTTTAATTGGTCTGTTCGCCACGACACACAAGACCGCGCCGTTGTGGATTTCAGCCCCTAGAGTGCCGTAGCAATGCCAAGGCGCCCCTGCCAGTCCCTCTGTCCCATTTCCTGTTGTATGAATGCATCGTTTGCTGTTGGGACAACAGGGTATGGCTGAGACGGTAAACCTCACATCGGCATGCCTACTGAAACTGAAAGCTCCCATAGAGCCTATTCCGTTTTTCGTTGCCTGCGCCCCGATGGATGTCACAAAAAAAGAAAACCGCAATAGCCTAGGAGGCGACATGGTGAGGGCAACGGCAACACTCTGTTCGTGATGTGGCCCGTGCAAAAACCCGTCCTGCCACAAAACGTCTATTCCGTGGCAGAGGTCGCGAGGCTGCTGGGGTCAAGCCGATTAAGATCTACCACTACGCGAAAGACGCGATAATCCCCCCTCCTCTGAGGAAGTGGCAACGGCTCACGAGGGTCTTTCGTTATCCTGGAGGAGCTCATCGACTGCCTGTGTAATATGATGATGCCTATTAATATAGTTCAGCAATACAGCGTTAAGGCGAGAAAAGAGCAGTTAAACTTACTTATCACCGTACGCGATTCGGAAGTAATCCAGCGTGGCTTTAAATTGATCTTGAGCTGTAAGGCACGTATCAAGAAGATAGCCGTTCTCCTTATCCCACTTAGAGAGCCCTCGATAATAGAAAGACTTCATGTCATCAGTAATGACAAACGGAACAACGTCATGAGCAAGGCATTCTTTAAGCATAATCAACCTACCGACACGTCCATTGCCGTCTTGGAATGGATGAATGCGCTCAAAACGAACGTGATAATCAACAATGTCTTCAAAGGTATGAGAGCTGTTTGAGTTATATGCCCTTAACAGCGATTTCATCTCTTTAGCAACATTTTCTGGAAGAGTGGTTTCTCGCCCACCGACCTCATTTGGTAAGCGTTTGTAATCTCCAACAGCAAACCAATCCTTTACAGAATCTGTAGTTCCCGTTTTAAGAATACGGTGAAGTTCTTTGATGATGACCTCTGTAAGAGGGTCTTTTGCATGTTCAATCACATAATCGATAGCGCGGAAGTGGTTCTGAGTTTCTACAATGTCATCAATATGAACAGTATTTCCTTCAACGCCGATAGTAGCCGTTTCAAAAATCATGCGTGTCTGATCGAGGGAGAGCTTGCTTCCCTCAATGTGATTAGAGTTATAGGTAAGCTCGACCTGGAGCTTATGGTAAATACCGCCCTTTATTTGAACTGCCTCCCATTTCTTATGTCCAAGAAATGGGAGGCTTTTATGCGAGTGGCTTTATGTTTTGCACGTTACTCGTTCTCAACAGGCTAAAGTCCTGAAAAAGCAGGCGCCATTACGACGCCTGCTCAAAAGCACGAGAAATAGATACAAAAATGACATAGTCAGGACATTCTCGTTGAAACAACTACCAACTACACAACCTTCTCAACTCTACGCAAAACGCATAGAGGGTTTTGATGCTAAGGGAATATCGATTTTAAAGTCGCATCCACGCAGCTCCATAAGCTGCTTATCGTCAATAGGCTTCTTGGTAGAGTTAATTTTCTCTGCTGTCTCAACAGCTTCTGCAGATCCGACGTCCTGAACGGCAGTCCCAGCCAAGACAGCATTTACACGTACAGCCTGTGCCACCATAGCGTCCTCAAGCATCGTACGAACTACACGAGCATTACCAAAGTTTGGCAACTGCGCCGCTGTGGCAATCTGTTTCTCAAAACGAGGCAATACATCATCCGCTAAAGTAAATCCAAGCTCACAAGCCATAAGATTCAAAATTTGACCTAGCTCATCAATCGAATAATCAGGAAACCGAATCTGTGTCTTTATTCGAGATGCAAGCCCTGGATTGCAGCTCATAAAATCAAGTATTTCTTGCTCATAACCAGCAAAAATTACTACCACATCATTGCGCATATTCTCCATACATTGAACGATAGTATTGATCGCCTCATCACCATAACTATGCGACCTGTCATCAATAAGCGAATAGGCTTCGTCGATAAAAATTACTGAGCCTCGAGCTTTCTCAAATAATGCCTGCACTTTAGGTGCCGTAGATCCCACAACAGTGCCCACCAAATCGGCACGACCGCACTCGTAGAAATCACCTACCGATAAGATGCCTTCATCCTTCAAGATCTTTCCTATCAGACGTGCTACCTCAGTTTTTCCAGTACCAGGATTGCCGAGAAATGCCATGTGCATCGGTAAATAATCAGACTCAAAGCCATTGTCGCGCCTATACTTTTGCACTTTCGCGTATGTAAGGCGTTCAAATATAACCTGCTTTACCTTATCCAATCCAATTAAATCTGCAAGCCGCTCTTGTGCAGACTGACTACGTGCATCCCGTTTTGATGTCTGTCCTGCGAAAACTTCTCCAAACTGAGCAATGGCATCGCTGTCTGCCAAAGACACAATATCGCACCCTTGTAACATCCCAAGCTCATGCTTAAGCTGCAGGGAATCGCTCGCATCTGCATATAAATGAGCCAATCTCAGCTGCTGGGCACCAAGCGAATCTTCAAACAGCTTGCGCACAAATCGTGCATTACCCTGATCTCCTCGGCGACCAGCACCAGAAAGCTTATCCCGTACACAAGTACGCGTCTCATCTGTCAAAGCTACCTGCACATGCTTTGCCATCAACTCAAAGATCTGTTCCAGTTCTTCCGTTGTATAGTCATCAAACTTCATAGTGAAGCCAATACGCGACCTAAAACCGGGATTTGTATCTAACAGTTGTTCCATATGACGAGAATATCCAGCTAGAATAACTACCGTTTCCTCGCGGTTGTTTTCCATACCAGCTATCAACGCCGCCACTGTCTCAGGATAGCCAATTAACGTATAAGCTTCATCGACAAACAGCACCGAGCCACGTGCCGCCTCAAATATCTTAGGAACATTACTGGGACTCAGCTCTGAACCAGAAATAACAACCAAACGGCCTTCTCGCAAAACACCTTCATGATGCAGGATTTCTCCATACAGTTTTGCTACCTCAGTTTTTCCAGTACCAGGATTGCCGGAAAACACCATATGCATCGAGAAGTTCCTTGTGGGCTGTCCCAGCCTTGCAAGCGTGCGGTTCATTCTAATACGCAAAACAATATCTTGAATCAGCTGCTTTTGTGCTGATAGGCCAATCAGCTCCTGCAAACGCTGCATAGGATCTGCCTGTTTTATCGGAGACTTCAGGTACGTATGATACGCATCTCGATACAAGGGATAGACTTGTTGTGTCTGCGACAGTGTCTGCCAGTCATCAAATATTTGCGTTACCGTGCGATCGCTGCGGTTAAATTGATATTTTGCAAGTAATGACTCCATTGATGCAGACGGCTCTACCCCACGACGTTTTGCCACTTGTACAAGCTTGTCATATGCATCCGTCTGATTCCAAACAGCCAAACCTTTCTCATATTCTATAGTCACCACAGGAGCCTGTATCTTATCCGCTAAGCGCCGCATATTCGCCTCATTACCTGCTGCAACCATAAGCACTACTTGCACACGATTGAGATGATTGTTAAGAAGCCCCATAAGCTTTGTAAGTGCTTGATACTTACGGAGGTCAAGGTCCCTATCATTTTGAGACTCGGAATATTGAATAAGTAACAAATTGTCTTCAAAGCAGCTTACGAGGTTATCGTTAAGACACTCTATAACCTCGCTCCTGTATGCGCTATCCCATTGAGGGCAATCAAAATTAAGCTTGTACACGTGTGTTGAGGGAACACGGCCAGCGTCTTGTAACGCACTGGCCAATACATTAAAACCCTGCATACCAACAGGAGAACCTGCGCCTTCCAAAATATAATGCACGGGGAAATGATTGTACTTTTCACTATCTGCAGCCACTGCATCAGCACTCTCATAAATGCGTTGCACTTCTTTTGCGAGGTTCTTACCAAATTTTGATTGCAAGGCATCCTTCAATAATGTGTCTTTGCCATGCACTGTATCAATAAATGATTCCGTAGCAAAATCATTAGACGATTTAAATACCTCATAGAACTCATTTGCACCCACGACGCTCAACATGGAGCGCAGGGAATTCAATCCCTGCGTGGTGGCCTCACCCAAAACTTGCATGGCATTGCTCTCTTTAACCGAAAGGTTTTTTCGCAAATCCTTATCGAAACCGAAATTCCAAATTTCGCATGCTCTTACAACTTGATCCTTCACGAACTCCGTATTATCAACAAACGGCTTGCTATATACGATGACACAAAACGATAGTGGACTTCTAAAGCCAAAGTGTGATTCGTACACAGCCACAAAACTTTCTTTATCCAGCTCGCTGTATAAAAATGAGACGCTCTCTGCCGTAGGTCGTTTAAAATCCGAATCCATATAGTACTGGTGCGCTACTTCTACAATGTACGTTCTCATACTCTCTCCTGCCTGCTCGCTCGCTATTCGTTGATAATTACCGTGCTCCATTCCAATACACAGAGTTGAACGTCAAATTTTACGTTTTCATATAGCCTCCTAAATTGAGCAGTGACCAGTGACGTGGCGAGAAACCCGTCCATCAAGATGCGTTAATGTCTCTCATTGCAAGACACAACGCATATATGTAGATATAAGTTGTAGGTATTAGTAATACTGTTAGTTAACTACGGTCAGGTTTTTATACATTAACAAGCCAAACAATCTGTTATTCCAACCTTGTTGTTTGCTTACTTTTACCTCACCGTTTACTGAAATTACTTCTCAATAGGTACAGTAGCGAAAGTTCCTGTTGTATCTCTTTGCTCGAGCATAAGCTCATCCAAACTAGAACTGTCAAAATGCACCGGCAGATATAGGTGCACCCGCCTCATTTCTGAACATTGAATCCTCTGTATACGTTTGAACCCAGACGACGCCATGCATACCCCTTTTCTCTTTGTATCCTTTGCGCCTTTACGTGAACAAGCGCTCGGGACACCTACTGTTTTGACAACAAATAGACAAAAGGTAACAAATAGTACTTTTAACTAAGGGACAACAACAAAACGAGGCCAATATATACGAACACAAAAATCGCTTCCAATAACGGCGAGAGCGATTATACCCACTGTCTAAAGTATTATTCAGTTCTTTTCAAATATTTTTTCTATCGTGGGATTCGTTATGCATTCGGGTATTCGGTCCTTGGCGAGAAAATCTGTCTTACCTTCAATTATATAGGTAGGGTTATTTATTTATGCAGGTATATATAGGTGTAAAATCTAAGAAAGTTAGATTGAGCTTAATGGTCTTTTAGTATTAAACCTTATAACTAACTTCTATGTCTACATAAACAACTTTATTGAAATTGGAATGCTCTGATTCGGCAATGCAGTACGGTTGTGTCCCGAAAAGTGGTGTAAGCAAGCATTTCAGGTGTTTAAAAGAAGTGCGGTTATT
>NZ_JDFG01000007.1 GCF_000565075.1 Atopobium sp. BS2 | reverse complement strand
ATAAAAATAACGTAGCAGCCATATAAACTGCTACGTTATAAAAGTCTAACTTTTGGGGGTCACATCATTAGTGCAGACTCCTTTTTGTTGTAGATAAACCAGAGGTTTATGGAGTTCCTGTTCCAGTTCCAGTTCCAGTTCCAGTGCCCGTTCCTGTTCCTGTTCCGGTGCCCGTACCAGTACCAGTACCAGTACCAGGAGTGGCCGGAGTGGTAGGAGTGGTAGGAGTAGTAGGAGTAGTGGTTGAATCGTCCTCTTCCTCTTCCTCCTCTTCCTCTTCCTCTTCGTCGTCATCTTTCTTTTCTTGCTTAGCATTAGCGGAGCCACCAACAAATTTCCAGTAACTATTAGGCTTGTAAGCAATAGTTTCAGTGGTCTTTGGGAACTCAGCACGAGGAACGCCAGATAAAGCTGCGTTCATGTAGTAAGCCCAAACATACTGCGCAGTAACAAAGGTAGAAGACTCGCCGCCACCGATGATAACAGGGTCACGACTATCTGGATATCCACACCAAGCAACTGTTGCAAGCTGTGGGGTATAGGCGCAGAACCAAAGGTCCTCGGATTTATCGGAAGTACCTGTCTTACCAGCAACTGGCTGGTTAAAGGTCTTCAGGTTGTAAGCATAGCGACCAGTACCGGAGGTAAGAACGCCACTCAGAACATCGGTAGCAGCTGCAGCAACAGCTGGGCTAATTGCCTGAACTGGGTTGTCCTTGTGCTCGTAGATAACGTTGCCATTACGGTCTTCAATGCGCGTAATTGCTACAGCATCACGACGAACACCGCCTGCAGCAAGCGTTGCAAATGCTGTGCACTGCTCAATAGGGGTTACACCCTGGGAACCAAGAGTAGTAGACAGGTATGGCTGTAGCTGGGTGCGAATACCCATGGCATAGCACGTTTGAAGGATCTTATCGATACCAATAGCTTCAGCAACCTGTGCGTAAACAGTGTTAGAAGAGTAAACCGTACCTTGACGCAGCGTAATTGCGCCATAGCTGTAGTTACCTGCGTTTCCAACCAGCCAGGTAGGTGTAATCTGCATGGGAGAGTTGCCGTTAAGAACAATCTCTGGGTTCATGCCTTCAGAAAGGGCTGCTACCAGCGTATACATCTTAAAACTGGAGCCCATCTGACGGTTACTACTGGTTGCAATGTTGTACTGACTCTTTGAGTAATCCTGTCCACCAACCATTGCTTTAATATAGCCAGTTTGAGGATCAATAGAGACCAAAGCAGCACCCAGGCGAGGGTTGCCAAGCTCAGCAATACGCCTTCTAGCAGCCTCATCAGCATCTTTCTGGAGGTCAGGATCAAGTGTAGTATAAACACGCAATCCACCCTGGAGAATAGTATCGCTATCAAAGTCTTCCTGAAGCAGGCTACGAATGTAGTCAGTCCAGTAAGGGAACTGGCCAATGTTGTCGGTCAAAGTACCAGGGTTAAGTACCAAGTCCTCAGCAACAGCTTCATCGTACTGCTCCTGTGTAATATCGCCCGCGCGAAGCATACGCTCAAGAACGGTATTACGCCTTTCTCTTGCTGCCTCTGGATTAACAGTTGGGTCATAGGCAGAAGGTGCGTTTGGAAGACCAGCAAGTGTTGCAGCCTCAGCAAGAGTTAAGTCACTTGCATGCTTGTTGAAGTAGATAATACTTGCTGCTTCAATACCGTAAGCACCATTACCGTAGTAAATGGTGTTGAGGTACATATTAAGAATCTGGTCTTTAGTAAACTTCTTCTCCATTTGAATAGAGATGTAAGCCTCGCGGACCTTACGCTTCAAAGAACGCTCAAACTGCTCGTTGGAAAGAACAGTGTTACGAACAAGCTGCTGTGTAATAGTGGAAGCACCTTCGCCGCCACCAAACAGAGAGCCAACAGATGCTCGGACAATACCCCAGGGGTCAATACCACTGTGGGAATAAAAACGCTTGTCCTCAGTATCAATAGTGCCCTGAATAACATAAGGAGAAATCTGATCCAGGGTAACGGAACGGCGCTGCTGCAGATAGAAGTCAGCAATGTCGTTACCCTTGGAGTCATAAACGCGGGTAGGCTCTGCTACCAGGTAGGCATCAGCAGAGTTGTAATCAGGCAGGTCCTCGAGCCATGAAGAAACAGCTGCACCCAAAGAAAGAGCAAGTGCAAGCGCGAGAAGAGCCATAAAGCCAAAGAATCCAGCAACGCCAAAACCTACGGCATGTGTATTTGCGTGTGTACGTGCACGACGGGTTCTAATACCCATTGAGCCTCCTTGTCATAGCTCTCACTATTATAGTCTGATATTTATGTTTCAGTGAATAAAGAGTTACAACTCTGTTGTATTCTGATAGATAACATATTTGATTGATACTATTTGTAGCAGTAACTATATGGTTTAACAGGCTTGCGTTGAGAGGATACAGAGTGCTTTCAGTAGAAGAACAGCTCCGTGTTATTACTTCAGGAACTATGCAAATTGTTCCTTTGGACGGTTTAAAAGAGAAACTCAAAAAGGGCACTCCTCTTAACATTAAGCTCGGCGTTGATCCAACAAGTCCTGATTTGCACCTGGGTCATGCAGTTCCTCTGCGCAAGATGCGTCAGTTCCAGGACCTTGGTCATAATGTCACCTTGATTATTGGTAGTGGCACTGCGCTGATCGGTGACCCTTCTGGCCGAGATTCTACCCGTCCTCCTCTCACCGCGGAGCAGGTAGATGCCAACGCAGAGACCTATGTTAACCAGGCAATGAAGATTCTTGATCCAGAAAGAACTACCGTTGTTCATAACGGCGACTGGATTAAGCCTATGAATCTTGAGACTATGCTTGGCCTTATGAGCAAGTTCACCATTGCTCGTATTCTTGAGCGAGAAGACTTCTCTAATCGTTATCACAACCAACAGCCAATTGCGCTTCACGAGTTCATTTATCCCGTGCTTCAGGCATACGATTCAGTTGTTATCAAGGCTGACGTAGAGATGGGCGGAAACGACCAGATCTTCAACTTGCTTGCTGGCCGCGATCTTATGCGTGATATGGACATGGATCCTCAGATTGCTCTTACTATGCCTTTGCTTGTAGGTACTGACGGCACTAAGAAGATGAGCAAGTCTTACGGTAACTATATTGGACTGACTGATGAGCCAAACGATATGTTTGGCAAGGTCATGTCTATTACTGACGAGATTATTCCAATGTATTATCGCCTCTGCTCTACGCTTTCCATTGATGAGCTTGATGCAATCGATAGGAGCTTTGAGGACGGTACCGCTGATCCTTATCAGCTCAAGCGTGCTCTTGGTAGAAATATTGTTGACCTCTACCACGGTGAGGGAGAAGGCCTTAAGGCCCAGGCAGCTTTTGATGCTCAGTTCAAGAACAATGAGGTTCCTGACGACGTCAAAGAGTTTGCCATCTCTCTTGAGGCTGATGAGGATGGTCTTATCTACCTGCCAAAGATTTTGGTTGAAGTAGAGATTGCTTCAAGTAACGGTGAGGCTCGTCGTCTGATTGACGGCGGCGGTATTAAGATTAACCAGCAGCCTCATCCAGCAAAGACCTATAAGGTTGAGCCATCGGTTCTTGAGAAAGCTCTTCTCCAGGCAGGTAAAAAGCGCTGGGCTCAGCTCATCTAAAACAGAAGCACTAACTAAGGGCGCATACGCATGTGGAAACAATTTGTTCTTGTTCTTATAGTTACAACAGCAATTGTTTTTGTTCCAGGATATCTGGGTGCTCGTTTATCAGGCGGTAAACGAGCACTTTCACTTGCCGTGGCTGGTCCGTTAAGCGTCGTTTTTTATATTGTTGCGGGCATTGCAATGTATCCTCTTGGTCTCAAGGGGCTTATCCCGCTTTTTGCTCTTGCGGCATGTTTTCTCGCCCTTATTGCAGCAACTCGATTTGGCTCAGAGAGACTTTTACACAAAAAGATTCATTCTTCTTTGTCGCTTTCGTTGCCTGGAGTCTGCATTGTTATTTGTCTTGGCGCACTCGCAGCAAGTTATGTGTTTTATCGAGGTCTTGGAAATCCAAATAACTTCTTGCAATATGACGATAACTACACTCATATCTCTTACATCAATAGAATTATTCAAACAGGTGTCTTCTCGACTTTAAAAGCATCTGTTTTTGACGGTTTGCCGCTCTCTACACCACAGCCTTTCTCGGGCTCTTGGTATTATCCTTTGGCATTTCACAGCTTTGCCTCAGTAGTTACATTACTTACCCACTGCTCAATTGGAATGGCAGAAAATGCCGTTAATGTGGTGTGGACCGGCTTAGTGTACCCATTAGGACTTTTTGCGCTTGTTTCAAAGATTTTTGGAAAGAAAATCCAGGCGGCAGTACTTGCACCCTTTGCAGCATTTGCCAATATGGCATTTCCTGTCCGCATGCTCACAGTACATGGCCCGTTTCCAAATATGCTTTCCTTCTGCTGTGTTCCTATAGCAGTGTATTTGTTTGTGCAACTCCTTGATTCGATAGCGCAATTGTCTTCTCATAAACATGGCGAGAAACCCCAGAAGGCTTCAGATATCTTTATGCTCATTTCGGTACTTTTGGGAATTGTTTTTTGCCATCCAAATGGTGTATTTTTCTGGGCAATTATGGTGTTCCCTTACGTGTTAGTTTCATTTATCCCACGCATGGTGACCAATAAATACGCAGATAAAAAGAATAAAGTTGCTATCTTAGTTGCTTTTGAGACGCTCTGTATTGTCCTTTGTATTGGTATGTGGACCATTGTTTTGAATAGCAGCTTTATGAAATCTGTTGTGCATTTTCTATGGGGTTGGGATATAAACCCACTTGACTCAATTATGCATATTGCCACTCAGTCGTTCATCATGAATGTCCCAGAAGCAGTTTGTACGGTGCTTTTCTGGGTTGGCTTTATCCACGCTCTTCTCGTTAAAAAATCTCGTTGGTATGCTTGCAGCCTGCTCTTTGTTTCTATTTTCTTTGTTGTGGGACTTATGGGTAACGTAGATGTAAAGCGTTTTCTTATTGGCTTTTGGTACACAGACCCAGAGCGTATTGCTGCCATCATGTGTATCACCTCTACGCCATTAGTTTTACAAGGTGGTATTGATATTGTTTCTGCTGTTTTAGTTGTACTTCAAAAAGTAAAACATGCAGTAAGACCTGCTCAGTCCGCTACAAGCGATAAGCCACGTTTGTCGCGTAGTCGAATTTCTCTTCTTAAGAGTGCGTTTGCAGTTTTACTTTCTATTCCTGTCGTATATGCACTGTGGACCCCAGTTGATCCTTTGCAGTTTCAGACACATGAGCCAAGTCGTTTTCAGATGAGTCTACATTGGATGAGCGAGTCATATATTCCACAAGACTGGAAGACTTATTCCGCTTCTGAACAGGCGTTTGTTCAAAGAGTAAAAGAAATTGTTGGGGACTCAGTTGTACTCAATAATCCATTTGATGGATCATCTCTTGCTTATGCGATAGATGGTTTAAACGTGTACTACAAGTTTAAATACAATGATAATGAGTCACCTGAAAGCAGGCTGATTAGAGAAAAGCTAAATCGCGTGTTTTATGAAAAATCGGTTCAAGATGCCGTTCGTTCTGTTGGCGCACAGTATTTTATTCGTTTGAATATGTATCCAGATGATCAGTACCCAACTATGCCTAAAGAAGAAGGAGTATGGTCTGGTCTCAATATTGATAATGGTGCTCCAGGATTTGAGTTGGTACTTGAAGAAGGACCGTATAAACTTTATAGAATCACAGCGATTGATGGGGAGTAATTTTGAAAGGCATTATTCTTGCAGGAGGTAGCGGTACCAGGCTTTATCCGCTGACAACCGTTACATCTAAACAGCTTTTACCTGTTTATGACAAGCCAATGATTTATTATCCTCTGTCTACGCTTATGCTGGCGGGGATTAGAGACATTCTTGTTATCTCTACTCCTCGTGACCTTCCAAATTTCGAGAAACTCTTAGGTGACGGTTCTGACTTTGGCATCTCTATCAGCTATGCCGAACAGCCTTCTCCTGATGGACTTGCTCAGGCGTTTGTTATTGGTAAAGAGTTTATTGGTGATGACGCTGCTGCTCTGATTCTTGGAGATAATATCTTCTATGGAAACGGTCTTTCAGGACTTGTGAGAAAAGCTGCTCAGCAGGCACAAACTGCTGGTCGTGCCACAGTTTTTGGCTATCACGTTGATGATCCAGAGCGTTTTGGCGTTGTTGAGTTTGATAAGAACTACAACGCTATTTCAATTGAGGAGAAGCCAGCTCATCCAAAATCTAACTACGCAGTAACCGGACTTTATTTCTACGATCAACGTGTTACTGAGCTGGTAAAGCAGGTTCAGCCAAGCGCTCGTGGTGAGTACGAGATTACTGACCTTAATCGACTCTATCTTGACGATGGCACGCTTGATGTTGTTACTCTTGGTCGTGGCTTTGCGTGGCTGGATACAGGAACTATGGAGTCTCTTTTTGAGGCATCTACCTTTGTTCGTACTGTTGAGACTGCGCAAGGTCTGCCTGTAAGTGTTCCAGAAGAAATTGCTTTTGAGAACGGTTGGATTGACAGCTCTAAACTCCTCGAGTGTGCAGAACGCTACGGTAAATCAACGTATGGTGAGCACCTCAAGAGCGTTGCAGAGGGACGTATTCTTCCTTCTGAAAAAGGGGAATAACATGCGTATTCTTATTACTGGCTCTCATGGTCAGTTGGGCAATGAACTCAAGCGTCTTTTTGAGACTGGTATCTCTGAAATTGGTCCTATTCCAAAGTTGTTTGTTGATCCAGATGTTGACTATACCGATGCAGACGAGCTTGATATTACTAGTTCAGAAGCGGTAAATACATGGTTTGACCAGCATGATTGTTATGACCTTGTTATTAACTGTGCGGCCGCAACAAATGTAGACGGCTGCGAAAGCAATTTTGAGATGGCCTTTGCGGTAAATGCGCTTGGCCCTATGAATCTTGCACGAGCTTGCAGTGCTACGCAGACAAAGCTTGTTCAGGTTTCTACTGATTACGTCTTTAGTGGTAAGGAAAGCTCTCCTCGCACGGAACAAGATGCTCCTTGTCCTGTTTCTGCGTACGGTCGATCCAAATTAGCAGGAGAGGGACTTGCGCTGGCCGCAAATCCTCAAACGTTTGTAGTGAGAACGGCATGGCTTTACGGCTATGTTGGCAAGAACTTTGTAGCAACTATGCGAACCCTTGGCGCAAAGTATCCAGAGATTAGCGTTGTTGATGATCAGGTGGGTAACCCTACCAGCGCAAATGACCTAGCTCACACAATCTTGTGCATTGCAGCCACTGAGAACCATGGCATCTACCATGCAACTAATGAAGGAACATGTTCATGGGCTGATTTTGCTGAAGCCATTATGGCTGGCAGCAATCTTGACTGTAAGGTTCGTAGGGTAACCTCTGCTCAGTGGAAAGAGATGCACCCAGAAAGTGCTTCTCGCCCCGCATATTCATCTTTGGTAAACGGTCATCTTGAGAGTACCATTGGAAATTGTATGAGGCCTTGGCAGGAGGCTCTTGCGACATATCTTTCGAAGGTAGAAAGAGGTTAGTGTGAAGACCTATTTGGTAACTGGTGGAGCTGGATTTATTGGATCTAACTTTATCCACTATATGCTTAGAAGAAATCAGGACATTCATATCTTGAACGTGGATGCCCTGACGTATGCAGGCAACCTTGAGAACCTCTCGGAATATGATCAAGATTCTCGCTATACCTTTGCCCATGTAGATATTAGGGATAAAGAGGCTCTGACACAGCTGTTTGAGACCTATCATCCTGATTACGTTGTTAACTTTGCAGCAGAGAGCCACGTAGACCGTTCTATTGAAGATCCAGGTGCCTTCGCTGACACTAACGTTATGGGTACTGTCGCTCTTCTGGGTGTTGCAGAGTCTTTCTGGAATGATGGCCAGGGCTCCTACGGAGACCACAGATACCTGCAGGTTTCTACTGATGAAGTCTACGGTTCACTGCCGCTTGATGATCCAGAGGCGTTCTTCCGCGAGACTACACCATTGAGTCCACACAGCCCTTACTCTGCATCTAAGGCTTCTGCAGATATGTTTGTAAAGGCCTGGCATGATACGTACGGATTCCCAGCAGTAATTACTCGTTGCTCTAACAACTACGGCCCCTATCAGTTCCCTGAGAAGCTCATTCCTTTAATGATCGAGAATTGCTTGGAACACAAGGCTCTTCCTGTTTATGGTGATGGACTTAATGTTCGTGATTGGCTGTATGTTGATGACCACTGCAAGGCAATTGCTATGGTTCTTGAAGGCGGACGCCTTGGTGAGGTTTATAACGTTGGCGGTCATAACGAGCGCAATAACCTCTACATTGTTAAGCGCATCATCAGTGAAGTTGCAAGAATCACTGGTGACACTCAGATTACTGAGGATCTGATCTCTTACGTTACTGACCGCAAGGGTCATGATCGTCGTTACGGTATTGCACCTGATAAGATTAAAGAAGAGCTTGGCTGGTATCCAGAAACTCCATTTGAAGAGGGCATTGTTACCACTATCAACTGGTATTTAGAGAACCGCGAGTGGGTTAAGAATGTAGTTTCCGGCGATTATCAGGATTACTACAAGAAGATGTATGAAGGTCGATAATGTGCACATACGATACAGAAACGCTTAAACATCTCCAGCAAGTTGAACGCATGATCTTTAAAGATTTTGTTGATACCTGCGAGTCTCATAGTATCCGCTATTTTGGCATTGCTGGCACTGGTATCGGCGCCTTGCGTCATAAGGGTTTTATTCCTTGGGATGACGATATTGATGTTGCGCTTCCTGCAGAAGACTTCCATAAACTCCTAGCTATCTACGATGAAGAATGGGCTGATAAATACAGCATCATCAACTCAGAACGCAACATTAACTACCCGTTCCCTACAACACGCATTATGCTCAAGGGTACTCAGTTTTGTGAAGAAGCACTTGCATCGCTTCCACTTGATTTGGGAATCTTCTTGGATGTCTATTGTTTTGACAACGTATCAGATAATCAAAAAGAGTATGAGAAACAGGCACGTGATACCTGGTTCTGGTCACACATGCGTATTTTGGTAGATGTTCCACATCCCGTTATCCTGGTTGATGGTATTAAGGGAAAGCTCCTGCGTGTGGGAGTCACCATAGGCAGAGGAGTCTGCAAGCTGTTTCATGTATCTACTCAAAAGATGTATGAGCGCGAGCAAGAAGCTCGTAATCGCTATGCACACATCAAAACTAAGCGCATTGGATACTTGAACGACACCGATCCATGGACACAGACATATTACGTTGATGACATTTTCCCTGTTAAAAAGCTTGAGTATGAAGGAATGATGGTTGCATTCCCTAATAAAATCGAGGAGTTCCTTGAGCTTGTATATGGCGATTATATGCAACTGCCTCCAGTCGAAAAACGCAAAAATCACTATCCAGCTCGCCTTGATTTTGGTCCTTATTAATTCAAAACTCACTCTGATTCATGACAAGTACTCTAAACGGCACGTATTGTGCCGTTTTTTTGTGAGTCCTGATGGCTGAATATCAGGTAAGCTCAAAATCGTTACTAATTTGTTCAAAATAATATATAGCTTGTTAAAAATTGAACATAGGAGTAACATCTCAAGTGTGTTTTAGCTTGAAATCATTTTTTGCTATCAGAGGTCTTCATTTGGAGGAACCGTGGCACTGACAAAGAACGTGTTTTCTGTACTAAAAACCATTGCCCTTTCTGACGAGAAACTCAATCAGAGACAGCTTGCAGAAGAGGCTGAGCTTTCTCTGGGATCAGTTAATTCAGCAGTTAAAACGCTTGAGGACCAGGGTCTTATCGAAGAGGGACTCATCACACCAAAGGGTTTTGAAGCCCTGAAGCCTTACGAGGTTAAGAACGCCATTATCATGGCTGCTGGTCTGTCTTCTCGCTTTGCCCCTATCTCATGTGAGAAACCAAAGGGCGTCCTGAAGGTTCGTGGAGAAGTTCTGATTGAACGTCAGATTCATCAGCTGCTTGAGGCTGGCATTACTGACATCACCGTTGTTGTGGGTTATAAGAAGGAGTACTTCTTCTATTTGGAGGAGAAGTATGGCGTCAAGATTATTGTTAACCCAGATTACGCAACAAGAAATAACAATTCCACGCTGTGGTATGTAAAAGACCAACTTGATAATACGTATATCTGCTCGTCAGATGACTACTTTACACAGAACCCATTTGAACACTATGTCTATGAGGCTTATTACTCAGCAACGTATGTTGCAGGAGAAACTGATGAGTGGTGTCTTAAAGAGGGACGTGGCGGTCGTATTACCGGCGTAGAAATTGGCGGTTCAAATTCTTGGATTATGCTTGGTCACGTCTACTTTGACAGGCAATTCTCAAAGAAGTTTGTAGACATTCTTGAGGCTGTCTACGACAAGCCAGAAACCGTTGATATGCTCTGGGAAGAGATTTACGTCCGTCACATCAAAGAGCTTTCTATGACCATTAGAAAGTATCCTGACGGCGTCATTTACGAGTTTGATTCCCTTGATGAGCTTCGTCAGTTTGACCCAGCGTTTATTGAGAACATCGATTCAGAGATTTTTGACAACATTGTCTCGGTGCTTCATTGTCAAAAGAAGGACATTCACGGTTTCTATCCTCTCAAGCAGGGACTTACCAATCTGTCTGCTCACTTTATTGTGGGATATGGTAATGATGCTCAGGAGTATGTCTATAGACATCCTGGCGTTGGTACCGAGAAACTTGTTGATCGCGCAGCTGAAGAGGCTGGTCTTCGACTTGCTCGTGAGCTTGGCCTAGATAGCACCTTTATTTACGAGGACCAAAAAGAAGGTTGGAAGATTTCTAAGTTTGTAAAGAACGCTCAGAACCTTGATCCTCATAATCCTGAACAGCTCAAGCGCGCAATGGAGATGGGTTACAAGTTGCATCACAGTGGCGCTTCACTTGATCGCTCCTTTGACTTTGTCAATGAGGGTCTTAATTACGAGAAACTCCTGCTTGAAGATGGTCCTATTGAGATTCCTGGCTACTATGAGCTTCGCGAGAAGGTCCTGCGCTTGAAGAAGCATGCAGATGCTGATCAGTATCCCGTTGTTATTTCTCACAATGATTTCTTCTACCTGAATTTCTTGATTGACGAGGTTGGTAATTACAGCCTTATTGATTGGGAATACGCAGGTATGTCTGATGAGGCAAATGACTTTGGTACCTTTACGGTTTGTTGTGAGCTTACTGACGATGAAGCAAATGCAGCTATTGATTTCTACTTTGGACAAGAAGCAACGTTTGAGCAGCGCAGGCACTTCTGGAGTTATGTGGTCTTTGCAGGCTGGTGCTGGTATCTATGGTCACTTGTAAAAGAGGCTGAGGGCGAGAATGTAGGCGAGTGGTTCTTTATCTACTACCGCTACGCTGCAAATAATATCGACCGCGTGCTTTCTTGGTATGAAGAGATCAAGAACTAAGATCAAAAGGGGAAATAATGCAATATGGTTTATTAAGCGGCATTCTGTGGGCAGTTGATACCGTTATTCTCGGTGTTGCTCTTGGTATGAGTCCCTATGTTAATTCCGCTCAAGCATCCTTTGCTAGCGCATTTATGCATGACTTTTTTGCCGCGGCTATTCTTCTTGTCATGATGGGGTGTAAGGGCAGGCTGAGGGATACCCTTGAAGCTGCAAAAACTAAGAGCGGCCGCGTTGTTATGCTGGGCGCTCTTTTAGGCGGACCAATTGGCATGAGTGGTTATCTTGCCGCAATTAATGCTATTGGACCTGGTTATACCGCTGCTATTTCGGCTTTTTATCCAGCCGTTGGCTCGCTTTTGGCGTGGCTTCTTCTTAAAGAAAAAATGAATTTGAAGCAGGTTATTGCCCTTATTGTTGCTCTTGTAGGCGTTATGGTCATTGGTGTATCAACTGCTGCAGGAGAGGGTAATGGAAACGTTCTTGTTGGTATTGTGGGTGTTATAGCTTGTGTCTTTGGTTGGGGTTCCGAGGCAGTTATTTTAGCTTGGGGTATGCAAGACGATGCCGTTGATAATGAGACAGCACTCCAGATTAGGCAAACCACCTCTGCGTTTGCTTATGGTCTTATTATCCTGCCTCTCGCAGGCTCTGTAGAGTTTGCAAGCCAGGTTGCAGTTACTCCTGCTAATGGTGTTGTCTTTATTGCGGCAGTTGCTGGTACTGCCTCGTATCTCTTCTACTACAAGGCCATTGACGCTATTGGCGCTTCTCGCGGTATGGCCTTGAATATTTCCTACTCTGCTTGGTCGGTAATTTTTGCTGCTCTAGCAGGTATTGTTCTACCAACAATTATGCCCGAAGCAATTCCGTCTCCATTGATTGTGATTTGCTGCATTGTCATTATTGTGGGAACAGTTCTTTCGGCTACTCCAGACTGGAACGAGCTGCTCAAGAGAGATTAATTTGTTTTTTGTGATTCTAGGTGCCTTACAAAAAACGAGTCATTCTACAATATGAATGACTCGTTTTGATATGAAGTTACCTAATTTGTAAAATATTTGTTCCCAAGTAGTATTCGCCCATTATTTTGCAAAGTGAACGTGAAATATCTCGGGAAATGTAAGAATTTGATGCACCGTTTGCAATAGCTTGAGCAAACGTAATAAGCTCAAACCTAAAGCCCTCACCATCAAGTTGATAGAAGTAGCGCTTATTGTCTGCAGGATTTTCGTAGCGAATTTCAAAGTAATCTGTTTTCCACCAAGGTGCTGGTACATAGACATAAGCGTCAGTACCAGAGATAACCAACTCGCCCTCAGATTTAACACCGGTTGCTACTTTCATAGAAGCTACCGCACTTGGATAGACAAAATCTATCTTGGTAAATTCACCTTCGTGGACAAAGCCTTTCTCGCCACGAGTAATGATTTGCGAAGATGTGTAGTCGGTACCAAGAATTTGGAAGATAGGGAGAAGGGCAATGGGTCCCCATTCACCCATACCACCCCAGTTGGCACCCGTAATTGAATCATCAGTTTTGCTATAACGAAGTGAGGTACAGGTGGCATCAACTGAGACAACCTTGCCGATTTTTCCGCCTTTAACCAAGAGAACAAGTCGATGGAAGGCTGTTGAATATGCTGTTTTAATGGCATCTTGAAGCACCAAACCACGCTCTTGTGCATAAGCTACTAGAGAATCGCCAGCCTCTGGTGTTAGAGCAAAGGGGGATTCACATAGGACATGCTTTCCCGCCTCAAGCGCCTGCCTGATTTGTTTCTCGTGAAGAGATGGATCAGATGCAATGACAACAGCATCAACTTTTTGTAGAAGATCGGAGATGTCAGAGGTTATAACAGGAAGTTCAGATAGCTCAGGAGTAAGCATGGTGGTGTCGGGCGTAGCAATGCCTTCAATCTCCATACCGTTTACAAAACGAGCTTGCATCCTGTATTTATCAAGCCAAGAAGCGTCACCAATGAGCCCAACAGAAAGTTTGCGCTCTTCGCTGCGGAGCTCCGTGCTTGAAATGCCTTTTGTCCGGTCAAGATACACTACTTTGCAGTAGTCAGAGAGGTAGTCAAACTTACCTTTCCAGTCTGAGCCAATCGCAAAAATATCTGCACCATAACGACGGATATCGTCAATTTTTTGTCCTTCGTATTCTTCAACGATAATCTCGTCAGCAAGACCAGTCTCTCTGACGTTTTCGATTCGTTCAGAGAGGCTTTGTTTTACGTTGATTTTACCGCGAGCCATATCGTAGGCTTCAGCGGTAACACCTACGATAAGATAGTCGCCCAGGTCTTTGGCGCGCTTGAGTAGGTTTGTATGGCCATAATGAAGCAAGTCAAAGGTGCCATAGGTGATTACCTTAGTCATGGTTACTCCCTGGTGGTTAAGAGACCTCTACGCTGAACGTCATGAATTGCTGCAACAAGAACGGCATTATCACTTAACTCGTGCGCACCAATGTGCCCAACGCGGAAAGAAGTGTCTGCATTTTCGCCACCATTTGGACAAATCCACATGCCATATTCGTCTTTAAGTACTTGAAAAAGCATTTTTGCAGAGTAGTTACCAGTTGAAAGGAAAGTAACTGCATTTGAAGGAGATACAAGGCGCATCTTAAACGGAAGACTTTGAGCACGCTCGCGGAAATCTTTTGCAAGCACTGCAATACGTGCATTTTCAGCATCGACACCGCCAGCTTTAACAATGTTGCTGAGGCGTTTATGGATTTGAAGAAGCGTCTGTACTGCTGGGGTAAAAGGTGTTTGACCGCGTTCTCCATTCTGGAGAAGTAGATTGAGATCAAGATACATGCATGGTGCTTTAATTCCAGTAATTTTTGTAACTGCTTTAGGAGAGAGTACAAGAGGAGAAATGCCTGGGGGGCAGGCAAGTGCTTTTTGAGAACCAGTAATCATGACATCTACGCCTAAAGAAGCCATGTCAAAAGGATCTGCTAAAAATGAGCTGACACAGTCCGCAATCCAGAAGAGATTATTTGCTTTACAGAATGCAGAAATAAGCTCAGCATCATACAAAATGCCCTGGGAAGTCTCACCAAGATTGACGAGAAATGCTGTGTAGCCCTGATTCTGATAAGGCTCTAAATCGGCTGCGGTTAATGATGTGCCGTAGTTAAGCTTGATGACAGTATGAAAAATGTTATGCAGCTCAAGGAGCTGAACAAAACGATGTCCAAAGCTACCACCGTCAACTACAAGAGCTTTATCTTCTGCTGAGAGGGTGCCTGCAACAACGGTTTCCATTCCTGCAGTACCGGATCCAGTCACAAAGACAGCGCGAGAGCCCTTTGGTGCTTTTGCCAGTTCACAGATCATTTGTTCGTTCTCAAGCATGGTAGTTGAAAACTCTGGAGTCCTAAAGTAAGGAACATTAAGTGCACCGAGAGCACGAACATCATCTTCTGATTGAACAGGACCAACAGCAAAGTTCAGCATATTTCTCCAATGATTGCTATATTGTTTATATAAGTATACAACCTGCATTTATATATTTTCTTGTTGTCGCGTTTCTACGTTGTAATGACAAACTAGCCGTTACTTTTTTGTCCGTTCTTATAGGCCATATTAATAAGCTTGGCAACAGGAGTTGGCCAGAACTTTTTGAGCATTTCAAAATCTTCCTTTGCACGGCGATTGTCATGAATAAGATGGCTGGTCTCAGAATCTTTATGAATACGGTGAAGCATCAGCACGCGGGTGTCGTATAAGAAATCTCCCTCGCGCTTGCTAATTGCTTCCCATGCTTCCCAATCCAAGTTAGAGCCAAATCCAGCCTTGAAAACAGGAGTTTCAAGGTTGGGAAGGATCAGCGTGGTACTTGGGCAGCAAATAGCACAACCTAACTCAAGTGCACGACGTTTGGCCCATGCCTTACTTGCATTTTCCGGTTTTGAGAGCGAGTGCAAGAGACGACGCTTTATCTTAAGCAGACGATTCTGAAGAACTTCTTCACCGTCGCGTAGCTCGCCATAATTAGTGAAATAAATGAGTGGACAAGAAGAGCTGTTTACACGTTTAAGCATGTACTCTGCATAGTTAGGTTTGTAAAGGTCATCTTGATGAGCAATGGTTACCAATGGAGTTGTGCAAACGCTTACAGCAAAATTCCAATCGCCAGCAATACCACCTGGGCCAAGATTGACATGCATTTGAATGTCGTATTTCTTGCAAAGAGACTTAATCAGATCATTTGGTGTTGAAGTAGCTAAAAGAATATTCGTAGATAGTGTTTGCTCCTTGAGCGAGAGAATGCACTCTTCTAGATAGGGACTCTCGCCATAAGCGCAAACAGCAAACGTGTGATCCTGAGGTGTATACATTGCTACATCCAATCGATTAGCTCCAATGTTTAGTATTATAGATACAGATGAGGTTCGATTCTACATATTAAAATTAATGTTTGGAGATTAAATTGAGCGTTGATGATTATAAAGAATACAAGAATCATGATGAATTGAGAAAAGTTCAACTTCTTTCTACACTTTTGATGGATGAGCTTGATAGAGTGTGTACTGAGCTAGGTATTTCATATCAGGCGTATAGCGGAACAGCAATTGGTGCCGTGAGGCATCAAGGTTTCATTCCTTGGGATGATGATATTGATATTTCAATGCTTCGAGAGGATTATGAAGTTTTATTGAAAGATGGTCCAAGACTTTTACGACCAGATTTTTGCATTCAAAATGGTAGAACGGATAATTTCTTTCCTGCGATGAATTCTAATTTATCTCTTAGAAATACTGTTTGTGTTCCAGATGATTTCTCGGATTGTCCATTTAAATATTCAATTTCAATTGGGATTTTTCCGTTTGATAAAATTCCCACAAGTCCAAAAATATTCAAATCAGTATTGCGTCGTACGTGGTTCTGGGGACGTCTTAATTTTCTTCTAGTAACTCCAACACCGCATATACCTTTGCATGGATGGAAAAGAAAAATAGCTTCTTTTGTATGTTATGTCATTCATTATATTTTACGAATTTTTCGTATTTCTTCTAAGTTTATCTTGTCAAAATGGGAAAAAGCTGCAAGGACTGCAGAAAAAGAAGATACAGATAGACGTACCTGTTTTGTTGAATCTGATCCAGAAAATTGGGAAATGGACCTTAAAGATTTATATCCAATGATTCGTGTGCCCTTTGAAGATATAACAACAATACTGCCTAATGCCTATGATAAATTGTTAACGAATGCATATGGTGCTTATATGGAGCTTCCTTCAATGTCTGAACGTAAAAATCATTATCCTAGTCAACTCGATTTTGGTAAGTGGAAAGACATAGACGTTACCAAAGGAAGTCGTCAGGCATTTGAAGACTTTGGCCAGAAAAACTAATTATGACTATTGATACTTCTGCTGAACAGCTGAAAAAAAACTACTTTTGGAATACGCTTGGCTCCTTGATGAACGCGGCTTCAACCGTGCTTATGCTGATGGTGGTCACACGTACCATGGGAGCTGCTGCTGGTGGTGTTTTCTCGCTTGCTTATGCTGTTGCACAGCAGCTGATGGTTATTGGTCATTTTGAGATTAGAACGTATCAGGTTACCGATACAGAAGAAGTATTCTCGTTTGGTGTGTATCTTGCTGCACGAATTATCACAACTGTTTTGATGGTTGCTGGAATTATTATTTTTACCCTGCAGTCTCAGGGATTGAGCTACGAGGGAGTGTTGTACGCCCTCATCGCATCGCTGCGCTTATTTGATGTTGTAGAAGATGTTTTCCATGGTATGTTCCAGCAGCATGGTCGCTTAGATGTTGCTGGTAGGGCATTCTTTTATCGTGTACTTGCAACCGTTGTTGGTTTTGCGGTGGGTGTACTTCTTACAAAGAATTTGCTTATTGGCGCAGCTGTTTCTTTTGTTGCTTCGTTGGTGGTTATGGTTGTGCTTGTCATTCCTCCCACTAAGCAGATGGCAACACTTAAACCTACTTTTGACTTTAAACAAATTACAAAGCTGCTGATTACCACCGCTCCTTTGTTTGCCGGTTCATTTTTGCTGACATACGTTGTGGGCGCTCCACGTTATGCGCTGGGAGGTCTGAGTGATCAAGCACTTCTTACCTTCTTTACCGCTCTTGCTATGCCCGCTATGGTTATCAATCTTTTAAGCAACTTTGTCTTTAAGCCGCTACTAACACAGATGGCTGAGTATTGGAATAACCAGCAAGACAAGCAATTTGTTGGATTGATTCTTAAGGGTTTTGCCGTAGTTGCTCTGGCAACAGTACTCTCTATGGCTCTGGCTTGGCCGCTAGGAGCTCCAGTGCTGGGGCTATTATATGGCCTTGATTTTGAGCCGTATAAGCTAGAGCTTTTAGTGCTACTTTTTGGCGGTTTGCTTAATGCGCTCACAGTCATTTTGTACTACGCCGTAGTAACTATGCGAAAGCAGGTTGCCGTGTTTGTGAGCTATGCTGCAGGTGCAGGTTTTGCCGCGCTTACAGGAGGATGGTTTGTAGGCAACTTTGGCATTATGGGAGCTTGTATTCTCTATGACGCCTCTCTGGCAATTCTGGCGCTTGTATTTGGAATCTTCTGCTTTTTGGGATTTAAAGACCAAAAGAAAAAGTCCGCTGCATAGGCGGACTTTTTGCATAAATGATTTGAGTGTTAGCGTGCCGTCAGAAAGCTGACGCGTCGTTTATACGCGGGTTCGCTGGTTAAGATCAGTTACAAAATCAAGGTTTTTCTCGTCACGTGAGTCTTTGTCACGCAGAGCAAGCTCAGCTGAAAGTTGCTCAACCTTAAAAGTAAGCTTAGAAATTGCACAGGACTGATGGAAAATCCTAATAAGCATCAGCACAATAACCAGCAGCAGGACAAAGTTTGCGGGACTCATAAAACCAAACAGGCCCGAGAAGAAATAGGCAAGCTGAGGGATAAGCGCAAACAAAACGAGGATTCCTGCAGAAACAACCCAATAGACAGAGTCGGAGATGCGAATCTTTGATTTGCGGACGCTATTGATGACAATGCCCATGGCAAATAGGGCGCCAATAAGCAGCAGAATTCTCAGAACTAAAGTCATGGTGTCACCTTATCTAAACCATTGGAAGAGCAAAAGCGAGAGACACGTGCGAGCCATATACATAATTGAGTTATAGAAGCTCAAGTAGGACTCGCCACCTTGACGCTCGCGCATTTCAGTTTCAATCTCGACAACCTTAGCTCCTCGACGCATCAGCAATGAGATGGTGTCTGGCTCGGGAGAGAAATCAAAGGAGCGCGCATACGTTTCAATAAGACCACGATCGTACATACGCATGCCCGAGGTAGGGTCAGTAATGGTCTGACCAGTGCTTGTTTTGATAAGCCAAGAAATCAGCTTGGAGCCAATCTCTCGAGGAGAGTTTCCGCGAGCCTTGGTGACAAAGCGAGAAGCAATGACGATGTTTGCTCCCTCGTTTACCATTGCTTGAGCCATAGGAGCAATGTACTCAGGCCTGTGCTGGCCATCGGAGTCAAACTGCACCACAGCGTCATAACCATGTTCTTTGGCGTAGCGCATACCAGCCCTAAAGCCTGCAGAAAGGCCTCCGTTAACAGGCAAATTGAGGTAGTTAAATCCACGCTCTTTACAGATATCCAGCGTGCGGTCAGCGGAGCCGTCGTTGATTATGATGTAATCAACTTGAGGGGCTACCTGGCACAACTCTGTAATAGTTGAAGCAATGCAGGCTTCTTCGTTGTAAGCGGGAACGACTGCAAGAATTCTCACAAGCATCCTTTGAATTGCAAATTACACGTTAACTGCATGAATATCATAGCTCAAAAGCCGAATTAAACTTGACTCGTATATAGTAGATTACCTAAAGAAATCGAAAGGTGCATGCTATGGAGTTTCCAAAAGAGCTTAAAAACCCTATTCAATCGGGCAATTTTACGTTTTATGACACCTCGATTGAAGGTGTAAAGGTTGTGGACGTAAAGCTGTACGGTGATGCGCGTGGTGGCTTTATGGAGACCTATCGTGAAGAAAACTTTGTTGCCGGCGGCATTGATGCTTCGTTTGTACAGGACAACCAGTCCTATTCCGTTCAGGGCGTGCTCCGCGGCCTTCACTTCCAGATTGAGCATCCACAGGCAAAGCTTGTGCGCGTAATCTCTGGCACTGTCTTTGACGTTGCCGTTGACCTGCGAGAGGGAAGTCCAACTTGGGGTCAGTGGGAAGGCGTTGTCCTGTCCGCTGAGAACCGCAGGCAGTTCTTTGTTCCTCGCGGCTTTGCCCACGGCTTTTTGGTCCTCTCTGAGACTGCGGAGTTCTGCTATAAGTGTGACGACATCTATCACCCAGGTGATGAGGGTGGCATCATGTGGAATGATCCAGAGCTTGGCATTGAGTGGCCAGCATTTCTTGGCGAGAAGACCTTAGATCCAGTAAAGGTTATTCTTTCCGACAAAGATAAGATTCATCCAGCACTTTCTTCACTTAAGAAGTAACAAGCGCTGAAGGCAAGTTAGGTACTATGAACGAACGTAATCGTCGTGAGCGAGAATCCACAGCTCACGAGCTAAATCGCATGAACGAGGCAGAGTGGACAGAGGAAGCTTCTGACAAGGAGCTCTCAACTCAGCCACTCCCTCGCGCAACACAGATGGAACTTCTCGCCCCAGCGGGAGGTCCAGCACCATTTACCGCAGCTCTTGCTGGTGGTGCTGACGCTATTTACTGCGGCTTGGGCAACAACTTCAATGCTCGCCGTGGTGCGGACAACTTTGATGACGAGTCGTTTGCGCGTGCGTGCAGACAGGCTCATCTAGCTGGTGCTCGCGTGTACGTCACCGTTAACGTTGTTGTTAAGTGGGACGAGATGCAGCGGGTGCTGCGCCTGATTCGTCGCGCGTGGACTCTTGGTGCAGACGCCTTTATCATCCAAGACTGGGGTCTTATGGCTCAGGTAAGAAAGACCTGGCCAGAGATTGAATGCCACGTATCAACACAGGCAAACATCCACGATGCACGTGGTGTTGCTGCCTGCAAAAAGCTTGGTGTGGGTCGCGTTACGCTGTCCAGAGAGCTTACGAAAGAAGAGATTTCTACTATTTCCAAGCTCGGCGTTGAGCTGGAGTGTTTTGGTCACGGCGCTTTGTGCTTCTGCTATTCGGGCATCTGCCACATGTCGTCTATGCGAGGAGACCGCTCTGCTAACCGTGGAGCCTGTGCTCAGCCGTGCCGCCTGCCGTATGAGCTGCTCAATTCTAAGCATGAAGTTGTTTCGATGGGTGGCATTGATAGGCTGCTCTGCCCAAAGGATTACTGCACTATTGATGACGTGCCTGACATGATTGAGGCGGGCGTTGGCTCGCTTAAGATTGAAGGCCGCATGAAGGCACCTGAGTACGTGTATTCGGTGGTGTCTTCTTATCGTCAGGCAATTGATGCTGCCGAGAAGGGCGTGGACAATCAGGCTGATGTGGCACGCCGCCACCGCTTGCTTAAACGCTCGTTTAACCGTGGCTTGACTAACGCTTACCTGCATGGTACCGCTGGCAATGAGATGATGAGCTACGAGCGCTCCAATAACCGTGGTGAGATTGTTGGTGAGGTCACCGGCGGACGCCCGCTTGAGGATGCTCTTGAGCGCAAGAGTGGTCTGAATGGTGGCCGTGTTAAGCTGCGCCGCTACAAGCAGGCAGATGTTGATCTTATTGCACACGCGCCTATTGGCAAGAATGACTTGCTTGAAATTAGGCCGCTCGATGCGCCTGACAAGTTCCTGACCGCTCTTTGTCCTATTGATGTTGAGCCTGGTCAGACAGTTACCGTGCGCACTTCTCGCGTTATGCAGACCGGATCTACGGTACGTATTATTCGCTCTGAAGCGGCGCGTGTAGCAGCTGAGCAGATTTCTTCACTAGAATATCCTCGTAAACGAGCCGTTGACGTGGCTATTATTGCCCGCATTGGCCAGCCCTTTACTGTGGCCCTTACTACCGCAGACGGTGTGGTAAGCGCGTCTGCCGAGGGCTTTGTGGTGGAGGAGGCACGCACCAAAGCGGTAACCTCTGACGAGCTTATTGAGCACGTTGGCCGCATGGGAACCTCGCCGTTTGAGGCCGTAAGCTTTGATGTCCAGATGGACGATATGTGCGGCATGAGCTTTAGTGCTGTCCACAAGGTCCGCGCCGCGGCATGTGAGCAGCTGGAGGCGGCGCTTCTGGAGGAGTACCAGGACCGCGAGCAGAAGATTGCTCCGCTTTCCCGTCTTGCCTATCAAAAGGAGCGAGAAGCCCAGGACAAAGAGAAGCTTTTTGCCTTTGATGAGGCTGCTGCAAAAACAAATGCGTCGCAGGCAGAAGTATGTGTTCTGGTTGAAACTCCAGAGCAGGCGCGCGTTGCGTTCAAGGCAGGAGCAGATCGTCTGTACGCAACAGGTGATGCGCTCGCAGAGACTTCGTGGCCAGAGGATCTTCTCGCCAAGGTAACACCATGGCTTGACGAGGTGTGTCGCGAGATTGACCATAAGCGCCTGGATCCCTACGTTGCTGCAGGTAGGCCGATTGCCGTGGGCAACATCTCCGAGCTGGCGCTGGCCGTTGAGCGCGGAGCCATCCCTGAGGTACGCGAGTGCATTCCAGTCCACAACGATTACGCTTTGCAGGCGCTTGCCGACATGGGCGCAGAAGGTGTCTGGCTCAACTCCGAGCTTACCCTCCAAGAGATCTGCCATATGGCGAGAAACGCCTCGATTCCTGTGGGTTATATGGTCAGTGGCCGTATTCGCACCATGACCACTGAGCATTGTATTTTGATGTCTACGGGCAAGTGTATCCACGATTGTGATGCCTGTAAGCTGCGCCTTGAGGAGCATACGCTTAGGGGCATCGATAACGATTACATGCCAGTTAGGACCGATAGGCACGGTCGCTCTAAGATTTGGAGCCCTAAGCTCTTTGACGGCGTGCCAGAGATGGCTGAG
This sequence comes from Atopobium sp. BS2, assembly GCF_000565075.1. Lineage (GTDB taxonomy): Bacteria > Actinomycetota > Coriobacteriia > Coriobacteriales > Atopobiaceae > Lancefieldella. Next base: position 28,021 of record NZ_JDFG01000007.1, on the reverse strand, counting down.
ATGCTTTCTGCCGGCGTAAAGCGCTTTATGGTTGACGCAACGCTTCTGAGTACGGAGCAGACACGGGAGGCTACCTCTCGCGTAGCTGCTGCGATTGCGGCAACAGCGTCGGGTGCATCATTGCCTGCACGTCTCAAAGATGCTTCAGTTGGACATCTTTTCTCGCCAATTGGATAGGGCAGAAATAAGTTTGGAATTTTGGGTAGGATACCCTTGTTGTAAGTTATGAGCGCGGCCGCGCTTTGAGTAGATTTGAGTAGGAGCAAACATGGCCATTAATCGTGACCTTTTGAATGCAACCCTTGATGTTATTCGCCAGAGCCTTCAGACTGACGGTGGCGACGTTGAGCTTATCGATGTAAGCGATGACGGTACCGTTACCCTTGAGATGGTCGGCTCTTGTGCTGGTTGCCCTATGTCTGCATACGATATGTCTGAGGGTATTGAGCGCATCCTGATTGAGCATGTTCCTGGCGTTAAGCGCGTTCAACCTGCAATGCTGTAAGTTGCCGCTCAGCACCAAAAAGTGAACGTTTGGCGCTTATCGGTTGTTAGTTTCATACGCATAAACGTGTTTTTTATGCAGAGAAGTTGTGGTGAACCATGACTGACCTGCATATTTACAAATTTTATATATCACGTCCCGCACATTATTGTGTAGGGCGTGATATTTTATATAAACGGATAACTAGGTTTTCTGACCATATATTTGTATGACGTAAGAAAGGTGGACGTTGTGGTTCTTTCTGATCGCGACATTAAAGCAGAGATTGCAGCTGGTCGTATCGTTATTGAGCCTTTATGCGAGAAAAACGTGCAGCCTGCATCGGTTGACGTGTGTCTTGGCTCAAATTTTAGAATCTTCCGCAATTCTACGCATACCTCAATTGATCCACTTGTAGCCCAAGAGGGTCTTACTGAGTCAATTGATGTTCCTGAGGGAGAGGTTTTTGTCCTTCATCCTGGTCAGTTTGCGCTTGGTACTACGCTTGAGCGCATTGCTATTCCTGACGATATCCTCGGTAAGCTTGAAGGTAAGTCCACCTTGGGACGCCTGGGCCTTATGATTCACTCAACTGCAGGCTATGTTGATCCAGGTTGGGACGGAGAGCTTACACTGGAGCTTTCTAACGTTGCTAACCTTCCAATCATTTTGCACCCTGGCATGAGGATTGGTCAGCTTTCCTTTGAGCGCATGAGTTCTCCTGTTGAGCGTCCTTATGGCTGCGAAGATCTTGGTAGCCATTATCAGGGTCAGCGTGGTGCAACTCCTTCGCATGTTCTTTCAAAGTAGTTTTAGTAAGTAGGACGTATTGTGTGGCTTGATGCTTTTTATCATTCATTAAACCCAGTAGCGCTTTCACTGGGTCCGCTGTCTATCAGGTGGTATGGTCTGGCATATCTCGTGGGCTTTGTGCTTGCTGGCGTAGTTATGTACAGAACTGCTCAGCGCTGGAAGCTTAACGTTACCCTTGATGACGTGCTTAATTTGATGGTAGGCATCTCGTTTGGCGTTATTGTAGGCGCCCGTCTGTTCTACGTAATTTTCTACGGTGCGGGTTATTACGTAGCTCATCCACTTGACGCATTTGCCCTAAGCCAAGGCGGTATGAGCTTTCATGGAGGCCTCGTAGGAGCTATTATTGGCGGCTCTATTGTCTGTAAGGCATCGGGTCTTTCTATCCCTACCATCTGTGACCTGGGAGTTATTGGTGCGCCACTTGGTCTTTTCTTTGGACGTTGCGCAAACTTCATTAACGGTGAGCTTTGGGGAAAGCCAACTGATCTGCCTTGGGGAGTTATGTTTGAGACAGGAGGAGCGGTTTACCGTCATCCTTCTCAGCTCTACGAAGCACTTCTCGAGGGCCTTGTGATGTTTGCTATTTTGTACATCCTTTCTAGGAAGTACCCTCCTCGTCCACAAGGAACGTTCATTGGAACGTTTTTGATGCTGTATGGCATTTTTAGGTTTGTCGTGGAATTTGTCCGTGTTCCTGACGAGCAGCTTGGCTATCTCTTTGGCAGTTTTATTACCATGGGACAGTTGCTCAGTCTGCCTTTAGTTGTATTTGGAATTGTGGTGCTTGTTTTGGCAAGAAGGCTAAACTCACCACAAGTTGGAAGGAATTAGAAGCATGTTTAAAAAGGCGCTCAATAGCCTTTTCTCCATACTCTTAGTGTTTGCGCTCTTACCAGCTCCTGCATTCGCAGAAGCAGCGGGGGAGTTGACCACTACTGTTACTGCAACCTCCTCAGCAGAAACTGCCCTTACTGCTCAGGATAACGCTTCTGGTACGGAAGCTACTTCTGGTACGGTAGCCGCCACTTCTGGCGCAGCAGACGCTACAGCTGGCGCAGCCACAACCTCTGAAGAGACAGGTCCTGGCGTTGCAGCAACCACAAATGAGACTGACTATCCACACAAAACGCTGGACCAGGCAGTAGAAACTCTGACTAATTCCTTCTATAAGCCAAAACCTCGCTATGGTGTAGATACTAACCTCAACACCATGGTTGCAGAAGAGCTGCGTCGCATTGGTGCTGGAGAGGTTAACGTTAGAGTGGCATCTGTTCAGATGTCTTCGACAGCCTCATATGCTCACGCAGGCATTTCTACTGATTTTGCGACTAATGGTTCTATTGAGTACTTCTGGATGGATGCGGCTGGTTTTACTAACCAGAGAAGCACTCTTATCCTCCGTCAGGCAAAAGTTACCTTTGAACTTTCCAAAGATGGCAAGACCGTCCAATATACCTGCAATGTTTTAATTCCTTGGGATGAGGCAAAATCTCAGGCGCAACTTGCTGACGTATCTCAAAACCTTGCGCCATCATACGCGGCAGGACAAAATGAATCTTCTGTAACTTCAGACTTTACCCTTCCACATAAGCTTGTTTCCGCAGATGGAAACCAACTTTCATGGTCTAAGGTCACTTGGACTAGCTCAGATACCTCTGTAGTTCGCATTGATGGATATGGTACTGAGCCTTATAAGGCAACGGTTACCCGCGGCATTCGTGATAAGCAGGTAACGCTGACTGCAAATGTCTCTCTGAGCAGCTCCGATGCCCCTCAGACAAACTATCAGAAAACCTTTACCATAACGGTTCCCGGAGATCCTTCGGCTATTACCGATGCACAGAATAATCTGTTGAGGCGCATTAACAGGCGTTTCTCGGCATCAAGCATTAAAGATGTGTATACCAATCACTCAATTAATGCCCAGGCAGTTACAGACGACCTGCAGATGCCTACGCCAAAGAACTTTGGCTTAGATGGAAAGCGCTATCAGTTTACGTACACTTCCTCCAATGCTGCTATTACGTTCAATGGCTATAGAGGAACGGTGTACCAGCCTTTGCCTTCTGCTTCCGCGCAGCAGGTAGACATTACTCTGACCGTTACCGATAAAGAAAATCCTGAGGTATCAGTCTCTAAGACTCTTACGGTTACGGTAAGCCCGCTTAATCAGGCTGACATTGATGCAGAGCTTGCTTTGATGAATAAGTCTAAGGCTCATTTCTGGGATGCGCTTGCTACTCCTTCTGGTCAGCAGGATAAGCAGAATGCGGTCTCTGAGTCCTTGGCTACACCAAACAAGTTTTATCGTGCTGCTGACGGCTCTTTGACCTGGTCTTATGATGTTAACAATACCGATAAGACCGCAAGTGGTATTGTGCCTTCGGAGTTCCCAACATACGACCCCATGGGCCCTTCTGATCAGGCGCGCACGTACAGTTCTTCTCAGCCAACAATCATTCAGAACGAGAATCTTGTTCTCGCACAGACTCCTGAGTACAACACGTCTGTTACGGTTTCGGCACTTCTTTCAAGTGCACGCTATTCTCGCTATGCAAGCTTGTATCCAGATAATGCGCAGTTCCAGGCCCTTACTAATCAGAAGGTCTCTGCTACCTTTACCGTGGCAGGCGAGAAGGGCGCTCGACCTGTAGAGGAAGACCCAGATCCAAGTCAGCTTGTTTCCGTCACTCTTTCTGTAGTAGGTCTTGATAAAGACGGTAAGCCTCAGCACTGGGCTCCTACGCAGACTATTGAGGTTCGTAAGGGTACCACTGCTGACAAGGCAACGTATGACTACCTGAAGAATAATGGCCTTACCTACGATGCAGCGGGCGGTTATTTGTCTTCTATTACGTCGCCTTCACAGGGACTTACGCTTGCAACAGCGCAGGTAGATGGCGCCTATAAATGGTGGCAGTTCTTTGTAAACGGTCAGCTTTCGGACAAGATGGCAAACAACGTTTCCTTGGACGAAAACACTACTATTACCTGGACATATGGTGGTCAGGATAGCTCCATTCCAACTCCTCAAAATGAGTTGGTCATCAATCCATTTGCTGAGCACCCTAACTACGATGCATCTTGGAGTGGTTTTGGTAGCGGAAACGGTTCCACTACTACGCAGAGCACCCCAATTAACTCTGCAGCCTTGCGCTGGAGTGTTACTGAGGGAACTCAAAATGCACCAGGATTTATTTCTGATCAGGTCATTGTTAAAGATACTGTCTATTACGTGAGTGGCTCTACCCTTAAAGCAGTTGATGTTGCAACGGGTAGCCTTATTGCTGAGGCACAGATTGGCTCTAAGGTTTCGTACTTTGCACGTCCTCTCTACGTTAATGGCATGATTGTTGTTGCTACCGATGATGGATGTCTTACCGCATTCTCGGCAACAACTATGGAGTGCATCTGGAAGACAGAGCCGCTGGATACCACCAATGCACTGCAATCTGTTTCTAGCCTGACGGTTAATAATGGCACCATCTTGGCTGAGTTTACTAAGATGAGCGGATTTGACGCAGCTGGTGGCTACATGGTTGCTGTTGACGCTACAACTGGTGCGCTTCGCTGGAAGCAGAATGCACAGCCTGCAAATATTCCTGGAGCAACCTCTGGTCAGCCTTCAGGTTATTACTGGTCTGGCGCAGCGGCTTCTGGCTCTGACTTTATGATTGGCGACGAGTCCTCCTCTGTCAGACTTATCAGCGGTACCACCGGCGCCATTGAGGCCGAGCTTAACCTTGGCTCGCCAATTCGCGCAGGTATTGTTCCTGTCTCTGTTGATCAAAACGGTAATGGAACCTATCTTGCCGTAACCAGAAATGACGGTACGCTGCACCTGATTAGAAGAAACGGTTCTTCTCTTGTTGAAGAGAAGCAAGTCAAATTTGCAGCAGAATCTACCTCTACACCAACTATCAGCGGTTCTAATGTCTTTGTTAACGGTGTCGATGCTGAGGGCTACGGAACTATCTCTGTGATTTCTCTTGATACCTTTACGGTGATTGACCAGGCCCGAGCTGGCAAGGGTAAGTCTCAGAGCACTCCTCTTGTTTCTGTTCAACAAAACGGTACCTATGCCTACTTCACGGTAAACGGTCTACCTGGTGGCGTATGGGTATACAAGTTGGGCACCAGCCGAGCAGCGCAGATTTACACTCCAGATAAGAACCATCAGAACTACACCACGTCGTCGGTCATTGCAGATTTTGAGGGCAATCTTTACTACACCAACGACTCCGGCACGCTTTTCTCGCTTATTAATCAGAAACCTTCTGGCGAGAATACCCAGCCATCTGGAGACATTTTTAGCAGGACAGATTCCACAGCTACAAACGTGCCAGCTCAAGATCCTTCATCTCCAGCTGCGCATGAAACTTCCTCGACCACCGCTGCGAGTGCTGGTGAGGAGGTTACAAAGGCTCCATCTGAGAACAAGACTGCAGACACTAACTCTGACGAGAAGCAGCTTCCACCTACTGAATACTCAAATAAGCAGGCTGCTGCCCCACAGCAGGTGTCCTCTGCACCTACCATTCCACTTCTGAGTGTCTTTGGTTTCTTTGCTTCTGGTGCAGTTCTTGCAGTGTTTGTAGTGTTGCTTAAGAAAGAAACTGCTGCAATTCACCATGTTCCCAATGGCCGAGGCCAGGTGAGATAGTGGTTAAGCTCACAAGAGAATCCAAACGGATTCTCTATTTGGCAGCATCAATAGTATCTTTTGTGTTCATGCTTTTCTTTGCATGGACATTAGTCCAGTATTTCTTTACGCCCGCTTCAAGCACTTCTGCTCAAGAAGCTCCTACCGCACAAGGTCAGACGGCAGCAGGTGCTTCTGGCACGCAAGCAGACTCTCAGACGTCACAGACGCAAGGGAGCTCTACTCCTGATGCTCAGTCAAATGCTGATGCGTCTAAAACGCAGGATTCTTCTAATCAGAAAACGTCGGAGCCTTCTAACTCTGGTAACTCAACAAACGCTGTAGCTGCTCCTCATAAAGAGAATAGTGCGCTTTCTGTAAGTGTTACGGTTGACGGCTCTGCAGCCAAAGGGTCTTCATTTACTGTCAACCTCCAGGTGCAAGAGGGTACGTCAGTCTATGACGCGTTGCTTGCAAGTGGAGCCGGGGTAAATGCACGTAGCACGTCGTTTGGTATGTACGTTGCGGCTATTAATGGGCTTGCAGAGCGTGACCACGGTCCACAGAGCGGTTGGGTATATTCAGTTAACGGTGTTCAGCCTAACTACACGTCAGATGCATATGTTCTGCATGATGGCGATTCGGTTGTTTGGACGTACGTTAACGCGGTGAACTAATGAATCCCGCGCGCACAAGCTTTTCTCGCCTTCATCCACTTGCTATGGTGGTGCTGTTTGGAAGCGAGGTTGCGCTTGCCGCGTTTTCTTTTCAACCTCTCTGTGCGCTGATTGCTTTTCTAGGAGCGCAGCTTTGTACAATCCAGTTGTTTGATACCAAACATGCTGCTAAACAGCTTGTTTGGTATGCTCCAATTATTATATTGATGGCGATAATTAATCCGTTTTTCTCGGCATCTGGATCTACCGTTTTGTATTCTTTTGGGCACACGCAACTGTACGCAGAAAGTCTGGTGTACGGGGCTACCTCGGGCCTGGTGCTCGTAAGTACTTTGAGCTGGCTTGAGTGCCTATTTGCAGTAGTATCGCCGCTCGAGATGTTACAGCGATCAAGCGTGCGCTTTCCGGGATTGCAGCTGGTCTTGAGTCTTTCTGTGCAGCTTATGCCACAACTACTTTCTGATCTGACAACAGCCCGTCAAATTCAGTCAGCAAATACCGCAGCTAGAAGGTGTGATTCTGCTGTGCAGTCACATCAGCAAAGCCGTGTTCCAAGTCAAAGCCGTCTTTTGAGCGCGAGAAAAACTATTGTGCAATCAGCTGCCACCATTAACGCAGTGTGCATGAGCGCGCTGGAGAAGTCGATGAGTACGTTTCAGTCTATCGTGTCTCGAGGTTGGGGGATGGCAGGGCACAGGAGTAGATGGAGCGCTGAAGTGCTTGACGCCTATGATACTGTGGCGTTGCTGGTATTTACTTTCTTAAGCGTTATAGCTGCGGTTTCTTTGTATATGCTGGTACAAGCCTGGCAGTTTTATCCTACTATGCCAGAGTTCCAAGTGAGTTTTTGGTATCTGGGCGTAGTACTGTTTACCGTTTTACCAGTAATTTTTGTGCGTATTGATACTGTCTTATGGGAGCAGTCTGTATGAATGAGCATTCTTCCTATATTCAGAATTCACTTACTATTTCAGCTAGTAAAGAAGTAGTTCTTGCTATTCAAAATCTCTCGTTTGCGTATGCTCTAACTCCAGACCGCAACGTTGTAGAAGATTTTTCCTGTGAGGTTTGTGCTGGTCAGATTAGTCTTTTACTGGGACCAACTGGTTCAGGCAAGTCCACCATTTTGAGCCTCATTAAGCCCGAGATTGCGCCTCAAGGTAGGCGAGAGGGTTCAATTGTTGTTTGCGGCCAAGAGGTTTCTACGATGACGCAGGCGCAATCCGTAGACACCATTGCATTTGTGCCGCAAGCCACTTCACAAGCACTTGTGTGTGAGACACCTTTGAAAGAGCTGGCTTTTGGCCTGGAAAATCGAGGCGTTTCAGAGAAAGAAATGCGCCGACGTATTTTTGAGACGGTCAGTTTCTTTGGCATGGAATCGCTTTTGCATAAACGCTGCAACGAGCTTTCCGGGGGAGAACAGCAGCTAGTGGCCCTTGCTGCAGCGCTTGTCATGCGCCCAAAGCTGCTTTTGCTGGATGAGCCAACCTCGCAGCTGGACCCGTTTGCGCAGAAGAGTTTCACCGCGCTCCTAGAGCGAGTGGCGCGCGAGCTCAACGTTGCCGTGCTTGTTGCCACCCACGACGTTGCGGCGTTCGAGCACCTCGCAGATATCCGCATCCACCTCGATGGCGAGAAGCCCGATGCGCTCCAAGCAGACGGCTCTTCTCGCCAGGCGCTTTGTCCTCGCAGCTCCGCGCCAAACCAAGCATCCACCGTGGCCGACAACACTCCCGTGCTCGAGTTCAGCGCCGTGACGTTTGCGTATCCACAGAGCGAGTACCTGGTGCTCAACAAGTGCTCACTTGAGGTCGCGGGGCGAGAAATTCGTGCGCTCGTAGGCGGCAACGGCTCAGGTAAGTCAACACTGCTTAAGCTTGCAGCGGGTGTTCTCCGTCCAAGACGCGGACATATCTACAACCAGCTCCAGCAATCCCAAGGATACATTCCACAAGATCCCGAGCTGCTCTTTACCTGCCTAAGTGTGGGCGAGGAGCTTGCTCAGTGGCAGCAGAGTGGCGCCTATTCTGACCAGGATGTTCAGGAGCTTCTGGAAGCTTCGGGACTTCTTGCTCGCACAACATATCAGAAGCTTATGTCTTCTCATCCATACGATTTGTCTGGTGGACAGCAGCAACTCTTAGCTCTCTTAAAAGTGCTGCTTACAAAAGCGCGTCTGCTTATTCTTGACGAGCCAACAAAAGGCCTGGATGCCCCAACCAAAGATGCTGTTGTCAATTTGCTTTCTCGCGCACAGTCAGAAGGTGCAACCATAGTAATAGCAACGCACGACATGCAGTTGATATCGCGCGTTGCTGATAACGTTTCTCTAGTTTTTGATGGTCAGATTTCTCTGACAGAGCCAACTTCAGAGTTCTTTGAGAACTCTTGGGTATGGTCGGCGGAGTAGGTGGCTAGAACCTTAAGAACGGCTCCTCATCCTGGCCAAGCTCCTCAAGAAGCTCATCGTCAAGATCGTTGATGTCGCCAAACTCCTCGTGTTCATGCTCCTCTTCATCTTCCTCATGATTGTGAGTATGCTCATTGAAGCCGTAGGCATTGGCTGTCTCATCATCAAACTCAAGTGTTGGAAGAGCGCTGGTAATGCTGCACAGACCAACTCCTGCAGGCATAATCTTTTGCCACTGAGCAATCAGAGGAGTGGTTGGAACTTCTCCCAGCTCAACAATGGAATCCAAGAAAATCTCTTTTGCGCCGTCAAGCAGGTCAGATGAATTTGCAACCTCAATAAGGTGCTCCGAGAAAAGCTCAAGCGCGTGATCTGTGGAATCTGCCTCAACAATACAAGGCATAAGACAGTAGTTGTCAGAAGAGTCAAGCTCGTCGTTGTAGCTAAAGTTTCCCAGATAGATCATGAAGACCTCCTTGTTGTAGTTTCAAATCATCTTATGCCAAAATAAGATAGACCTTCTCGATATTTTTATTTTGACGGTAAGCGTGAGGTTCTTGTGGATAATCGACACACGTTATCAATAGTCTTAGAGGTTGTGGCACTCTTTGCTACACCTATTATTCTTGCTATTGAAATGATATATTTTCCCGATTTTACCGCGGTATCTTCAATTATTTTAGCGATCATTTCAGTTGCATTATTTATGTTAAGTTTTGAGGCAAAGAAGCCATCAGTTGCCAATTTGGTACCTACTGCCGTCTTTAGCGCCTTAGGTGCTGCGGGAAGAATTGCCTTTGCGCCCCTCGCGTACGTAAAGCCTGTTTCCGCAGTTGCTATCTTCGCGGGAGCGTTTCTTGGCAGGCATGCGGGCTTTTTGGTAGGTGCCTTATCTGCGCTTCTTTCAAACGTTTTCTTTGGTCAGGGCTCGTGGACGCCATGGCAGATGTATGCGTGGGGACTTGTTGGCTATCTGGGAGGCCTTCTTGCAACTTTTATCTCAGCTTGTGCATCTTCTAAGCGTCCATCCGTCCAACAAAGCGAGAAACCCCACAAACTTCCACCTTTCTTGCTTATGATTTGGGCATTTATATCCGGACCATTCTTTGGCCTTGTAATGAACGTGTACTTTGTTATTGGATTTGTACATCCTTTAACGCTTGAATCCGCTCTTCTCGCGTTTGCGGCTTCAATTCCGCTTGATCTAACGCACGGCGTAGCAACGCTTGTTTTTTTGATTTTGTTATGGCTTCCGTGGCAAACATCCGTTAGCCGAATCCTCACAAAATACAATCTCACTGGTAGGAGCTTTAGATAAGCCATCTTTTTCCGTTTACCTAAAATGCCTTCCATTTTGCGACCTTTGATCTAGACTGTATTCACTGTCAGCCCCCAGATTTGGGGGTAAAAATGCAACCTACATCTATCCTTACTGCAACGGCAAACTCAACACTTGAGCTGCTTGCTCCTACGCGCTGCGTTGTGTGCGAGAAACCCGGCCAGCTCCTCTGCGATGAGTGTCGGGCAAAGCTGCCATGGATTTCTCAGCAGTGGGCATGTCCTAATTGCGGTGCTCCATACGGGAAGCTTGTTTGTTCAGAGTGTGCAGATAAAAAGAAACGACCTGTTCAGTGGGAGAGTAGAGCGGTCATTTGTGCCATGGGATTTAAGGGCCCTCCCGCACGGTTGATCTTGACGCTTAAGGATGGACACGAGCTTCGACTGGTGCCGGTAATTGCTGCAGCTCTATTGTGTGCGCTTGAAGAAGCCTCAGCATGGAAAGCTCGTGACGGTACCTCTCGCTTTGATAGTTCAAAAATTGATGGCGTTTCCTTTATTCCAGCAACTGCAGAAGCGTACGCGCGCAGAGGCTTTGATCATATGGAACTTGTAGCCCAATCGTTCTGCCAGCTTACAGGTTTACCTTTGTATGACGTGCTTATACGTCCTCATGCAAAGGACCAAAGAACACTTTCATCCGCTCAAAGGCAAATAAATTTGAAAGGAAGTATTGCTTGTACTGCGCCGGTTAATCAATCAAATATTTTACTTTTAGATGATGTTGTAACTACGGGAGCATCAATTAGAGAAGCCACTAGAGTACTTTGTGCCGCAGGCGTGCATTCTGTAACCGTAGGCGCATTAGCTCGCGTATGGTGAGTTACCTATGGTTGCAAACGGCTATACTTGATAAGTCTTTTCAGGTCTGTGGTTGCGAAGTTCTCTGTGAGCTTTTAGTCCATGACAGACGAGGTCAAAGGGATCCACGTAAGTTTGCGTGTGCGCACGTAAACGATCATGGCTCGTCCTAGAAGTAAGCCATACCGCCTGTTATATCAAAGAGACAAAGGGTCTCGCAGGCGAGAGAACTACTAGTGGAGCTGCTGCGGTAGCAAAGCAAACGTTCCAGTATGCGAGTGTGGGGTCAAATACCAGGTCAGCTGAAAAGACACCTGAATAGAAGAAGGAGTTCTGATGACGCGCGGTAAAAGCTCTCTTAAGGTGTTACTTCTTATAGCACTTGCTGTTGTTTTAACAGGATGCTCCATTGGTCCTATCAACATTGATCTGGATAAATGGTTCCACGTCAAGTCAGTGCAAGAGGCAATCCAAGAGAAGCGAGAAGCCCGTCAGCAGAAGATTCCTGATTCCTCTCTGCACACAGCTGGCACTTTGACCGTTGGTCTACGTACTCAGTCAGTAACAGCTCCAATGGTTGTGGCCTCAGAAGCTGGAACATTGCAGGGAATTGACGTTGAAATAGCTTCTGCAATTGCAGATCAGCTAGGCGTAGACGTCAAGTTTGTATCAGTTAACGGACCAGTAGATGGCCTACAAGCAGGTTGCGACATTGTCATGGATGTCAGAAGTGGTGAAGACTCAACAAGTACGCTCATTTCTGGTTATGCTGAGTATGCAACAGCTCTTTTCCATAAAGGTTCAGAGACAAACATTACTGCTGATAGTTTGAGTGGAAAGTCAGTTGGCGTTCAAACGGGTTCTTTATCTGAGCGCGCAATGGGTCAGGTACTCACGGGCATGTCTGTTCAAGGTTTTTCTAACCTAAATGATGCTTTTGAAGCACTTGAAAATGGCTCCATCGATTATGTGGCCTGTGATGCATATGCTGGTGCTTATTTAGCAGCAAACAAAGATATTTCTATGGTTGGTGTCGTTGACGTTCCATCCACGATTGGTATTTCTGTAGCAACCAGTAACAAAGCTCTCGCTACACAAATTCAGCAAGCTCTTTCAGCTATTCAATCTAACGGTGTCGAGGGAGTTATTAGAAACAAGTGGATTGGTACCTTGCCACACCTCTCAACTACCAATAAGATTTCTGGTCTTGTGGAAGTTTCTACGCAACCTACCAGCGCTGATTCAGCTACATCTTCCTCTGAGCAAAATTAATCGCACATAAAGAGAAATAGTCTCTAACCGTTTACCGCTCAATTCAACTTTTTATGGAATGATTGACCGACAAATGGGTATTGTTGTTATACAGACATCAGTTAGAAGATGTCTCGTGTATCCGATAGGAGGCTCCTATGGTGGACATCAAGATTTCGGGACGCAAGGTAAGCATTTCTGAGGCTTTGCACACACACGTAGATCAGAAAATCGGTGATGCTCTTAAAGTATTTGACATCACTCCTATGTCTTGCGATGTAGTTCTCAGAGTAGACAAAAACCCTTCAAATCCAGATAGAAAGACAGCTGAGGTTACGGTATTTGTTCGTAACAATGTTGTTCGTGTCACTGCTAGCTCTGACGATATGTATGTGGCTATTGATGAAGCAGCAGAAAAAGTCTCCAGACAACTACGCAAGTACAAGACAAAAGTTGTTGAGCGCCGTCATCATGTAAAGTCTGAGCGCGGAGTTGCTCTTACACAAGAAGATCTTGCCAATCTCATTGAGATTCCAGCTGAAGATCTTGATGACCAGCTTGTTCGCGAGAAATACATTGATCTTGAGCCAATGACGGAAGAGGAGGCGCTTGTCCAAACTGACCTTCTCGGCCATGATTTTTATGTCTTTGTTAATTCTTCTACTGGTTTGACTAATGTCATTTACCATCGTAAAAATGGTGGATACGGAATTATCAAACCTAAGATTGAGGAACAGGATGTTCAATAAAAAAGATAAAGCCGAAGAAGAAATCAGCGAGGTTGCCTTTGAAGATCTTGAGCCTACTGAGCTTTCAGCTGCATATCATAAGCCCAGTAACGTTCGAATCATCATGGACTCCTGCGCAGACTTTGCTCCAGGAATTGCTGAACAGCTAGGTGTTGATATCATCCAGTTCCCTTATGTGGGACCAGATGGAGAGCACTATGATGACGGCTGGAAGAGCATCAGTGCACATGAGTTCTTTGAGGGCATGCGCAAAGACAAAAAGCTGCGCTACACCACCTCTGCAATTACTCCTGGTCATTACCTCGAGGTCTTTGAGCGTGCTGCAAAGCAGGGCACTCCAACGGTATATCTTTGCTTTACCTCTGCGCTTTCTTCATCCTACTATGCAGCTGAGCAAGCAGCAGATATGGTAAGAGAGAAATACCCAGACTTTGAGATTTACGTAGTCGACAATGGTGCACCTTCGTCCGCAGCTCAGCTTTTGGGTCTTGAAGCAGTACATCAGGCCAATAAGGGTCTCTCGGCAAAAGAGATTGCCGAGTGGGCACAAGATGCGCGTAACTATATTCATGGCTACTTAACACTTGAGACCTTGGATGCTCTTGCTGCGGGCGGTCGCATTCCTGCTGCTGCAGCAAATATTGGTGGCAAGCTTGATGTAAAGCCAGAGCTTACCTATGACTCAACAGGAGCCCTTACCGTCAAGACAGTGTGCAGAGGCCGTAAGAAGGCACTCAAGTCTCTTATCCAGGACTTTAGAGATAGCTATTCTCATGACACCTCGCTTCCTGTTGGCATTATTTCTGCAGACGCACAGAAGGACGCTAATTGGCTTGAGGCTCAGATTCGTAAAGAGAAGGGCTGCGAGGGACTTACCATTATTCATAGCCAGGTAGGACCAGTCATTGGTGCTCACGTTGGCCCAGGCATGGTAGCTATTGTCTTCTGGGGCACTGATCGCCGCGAGAAGCTTTCGCTTTCTGACCGAATTGCTAACAGGGTTCGTAAATCTAATTAACGGGTACAAGGTATGGGGTCGCTCTTTGGAGCGGCCCCAGTTTGTATATTTATTTCAGTCTGAAAGGACTCATACATGGCACTGAGCAAGAATGCAAAGGTTGCTTTTATTGGAACAGGCATTATGGGCGCTCCTATTGCGGAGCACCTTATTTCTGCTGGCTATGATGTTACTGTTTACAACAGAACACCAGAGAAAGCGCATAAGCTTGTCTCGTTGGGCGCTCACGCTGCAGAGAGTGTGGCAGATGCTGCAAAAGACGCTGACGTTGTCTTTACCATGGTTGGTTATCCAACTGATGTTGAAGATGTTTACTTGGCAACAGATGGTCTTATCCGCGTTGCTAAGAAGGGCGCATACCTTATTGATCTGACCACTTCTTCATCTCAGCTTGCTCGTGATATTCACGATGCTGCTGAAATTGAGGGAAAGCATGCATTTGACTGTCCAGTTACGGGCGGTCAGAAAGGCGCTCAGGATGGTACTCTTACGCTGATTGTCGGCGCAACTGAGAATGATGTTGAGCCAGTACGCGCTCTTCTCGAGACCTTCTCGGCAAAGATTTTCTGCATGGGTGGTGCTGGCAAGGGTCAGACTGCAAAGCTTTGTAACCAGGTTTCTCTTGCTTCCTGCATGATTGGCTACGCAGACGCAATGGCCTTGGCAGAGCAGGGCGGACTTGACGTCGAGCAGATGCTTGAGGTTGTTGCAAGCGGCATGGGTTCTTCTCGCGCACTTAAAGAGCTTGCTCCTAAGTCGCTTGAGGGAGACTTCCAGCCAGGATTTTTGGCCGAGCACTTCCGCAAGGATATTGCGCTTGCTCTTGCTCAGTCTGAGGACCTTGAGATTACCCTCCCTGGTGTAGAAACTGCGTTTACCCTCTATGACATGCTCTGCCAGATCGGTGGCGCTCGCAAGGGCACTCAGGCAATCTCATTGCTTTATGCTGATGAGGCTACGAGCACTGCAGCTGGTCTTGACTGGTCACTTCTTGAGAGCCAGGAAGATGAGGGTGAGCACGAGTGCTGCTGTGGCCACGACCACGAAGATGGTGATCACGAGTGTGAGTGCCATGGTCACGGACATCATCATGAGCATCATCATGAGCATGAAGGTCACGAGCACGGTCATGACGGCCACTGCTGCCACTAAGTGCTAACCGCAAAGGACCCCGATTATGAGTGATATTTCTACTCCTCAGAGCTCTATTGCGGTTTTCATCGATTATGAAAATTTGGCACTAGGAACAGGCAAAAGAAAGAGAAACGGTCATCAAGAGCCAGGCCATCTTCCAGAGATGAAGCTCATTATGGAGAGGCTTGTTGATAAGGGACGCATTACTGCCAAGCGTGCATACTGCGATTGGCAGCGCTTTCCAAATGCTATTACACCCCTGCATGAGCTTGGCATTGAGCTCATTGAGATTCCCGATAGAGCTTATACCGGCAAGAACTCCGCTGACATTAGACTTGCGGTAGATGCTGTTGAGATGTGTCTAACTAAAGATCACATTGACACATTTGCTGTGCTTTCTGGTGACTCGGACTTCTCGCCACTTGTGGCAAAACTCAAAGAGGCTGGTAAAACAGTTATTGGCGTTGGCATGAAGGAATCTACCAGCTCGCTTCTTGCTGAGGTTTGTGACGAGTTTATCTTCTACGAGGATATTTTGAGTTCTGGCAGAATTCCAGACTTTAAAGAGAAGGTACCTGTCGAGAAACACGACTGCTATCAGCTCTTATTTGAGACCATTGAGTCTTTGGAGCGTGAAAGCGAAACATTTATTTATGCGTCTCGTTTAAAGGAGACTATGCGAAGGAAGCGTCCACAGTTTGCTGAGGCAACTTATGGATATCGTTCGTTTACTTCTCTTTTACGTGAAGCATCGAGCCTTGGATTTATTAAAATTCATGAGGATCAAAAAAGCGGTACCGTTGTCGTAGACGGATTTAGAGAATAAAGGGTGTTTTAGAGAGGATTTAGGTTTCATGGCAGAAAAGAAAGAAACTGCTCAGAAGCCAAAAAAGGCTTCAACTAAGGCAACCGCAAAAGCGGGCTCTACAAAGGCGCCAAAAGAAGAAAAGCAACCTGCTAAGAAGGCTACTAAAAAGCCAACTATGGCACAGATGAAAAAAGTGAATGCACTGGTCATTGCTTTATCTGATGCTAGTAGGCGCGCTCGTCAAGACGCTTCTCATGAGCTTGCGGAGCTGGCCCATATTGCTCCTCTTGCTTTTGAAGAGCACATTGATTCTCTTATTGATGCACTATATAGGCCAGAGGCACAAACTCGTTGGGAAGTACTTGATGCGCTTGCCAATCTGAGCGCTCACTTTGGTGACCAGGTCTTTAAGGCATTTGACGCTGCTGAAGCTTCTTTGTTTGATGACGACTCGGCAACAGTGCGTCTAGCAGCATTTTTGTTCCTTTGCCAGTACGGCGCAACTTCTGCAAAACATTCTGATGAGGCATGGCCACTTCTGGATGAGGCAGTTCAGTGCTATCACGGAGATGCTGAGTACCATGATATGCTCCAAGGTCTTCTCGCCTTAGCACATGGAACTATTTCTAAGGACGTGAAGAAGGCATTGTCGCAGCGTATGAAGTTTGATGCGGAAAATGCCACTGGATACATTAAGCAGTATTCGGAAGAGATTGTTGCAGCTACCAAGTAATTTGATTTGCTTGTAAATGACTGTGTACAAACGGGGGAGTTTACTGGTTGTATGTTTTATGCATGCTAATAAGAGTAAACTACAGGTTTGTATTATGTACGCATAGTTGCATTAAGCGATGAAAGGCAAGGATATGCCATCTATTGATGTAAAAAAGAACTCAAAGATCTTTATCGGAGTAGGCGCAGTTGTATTGTTTGCTCTTGGTATTGTCATCGGTCGCTTCCTTCTGGGCGGTGGCGGAGCTACTGGTTCTTTGAACGGTCGCACCACACTTTCTGAGGGTGAGCTCAACACTCCTATTGCTTCTTATACCTATAACGGTCAGACCAAAGAAGTAACTGCTCGTGAGGTCATTGAGAATACTTCTGGTCTTGACGCAGCAAAGCAGTCTGACGGCACCTATGCTGTCCCACCAGCGGATAAGATTATTGGTTACGTTCGTAATGCTCTTGTTGTTGCTGAGGCTCAGAGTAAGGGTATTACCGTTACTGATGACGAGATTACCAATTACATGCAGACCAACTTCAAGACTACTGATGTTAGCCAGGTTGCTTCTGCATACAAGCTCTCTGAAGATGTTGCAAAGAAGCTCATCCATGATGCTGTCATCATGAAGAAGTATCGTGATAGCGTTCTGACTACAACCCTTCCAGATGCTCCACAGGCACCAACGGCACCTGAAGATGGCAATTCTGAAACCACAAGCCAGGAGTATGCTCAGTACATCATTAGTCTTGCTGGTAGCGAGTGGGACGCAAACAATAACACTTGGGCTTCCCAGGATGGCGATTACTACAAGCAGCTCTCTGCTTATTCAATCTCCAACGATTCCGCTTCTTATGCAGCTGCTCAGACCGCTTATCAGGTTGCAATGAGCAAGTACTCTGCTGTTGCAAGCAAGGCGTCTCAGGAGTGGTCACAGAAGATCAACGAGATTCTTGGTAAGGCATCTATTGCTGTTTACTCTCTTGCTCTCTAGGATTTGAAAAGCAATGAAAGTTGCTATTAGCGCTTGTTTACTTGGCCTCCCCGTCAGATATGACGGAGGGGCCAAGCCTGTTTCTGCAGTACAAAAGCTGGCAGAAAAAGTAAACGTCACAAAGATTTGCCCCGAGACTTCCTCAGGTCTTCCTGTGCCTCGTCCACCCGCGGAACAGCGAGAAGGACGTGTTTGGCTCAAGGATGGCTCGGATGTTACAGAAGATTTTGAACGTGGATCTAAGATTGCTCTTAGCGCTGTTACGTCTTCTGACATCACGCTCGCCGTTTTGAAGGCAAAGAGCCCGTCTTGTGGCGTGCATGAGATTTATGATGGTACGTACTCAGGAAAGCTTGTTTCTGGCGAGGGAACACTTACTCGTCACCTCTTAGAGGAGGGGATTTGCGTGGTTACCGAGAAAACCATTGAGAATGTAAGCCCATCTGTTGAGCATCCTGTTGCTCTTATTTTGGGAACCGGACTTGGTCATCTTGCCGATCTGGTAAAGCCAGTTCGTCGTATTGATTATCGTGATATTCCCGGCTTCCCTGTTGACGCTTCACCTATGGCAGGTCACAGCTTTGAAGCAACCATTGGTACTATCGATGGTGTGCCTGTAGTTGTCTATCCTGGCCGCGTTCACCTCTATCAGGGCTATTCTGCCGCTGAGGTAACCTCTCTTGTTCAGCATGCTCATCACCTAGGCTGTAAAGACATTATTTTTGCAGGTGCAACAGGCGCTGTTTCTGGAAACGCAAAGACTGGCCTTGGCGTTATTACGGATCAGATTAACCTCACCGGAACCAATCCGCTTGCAGAGTGGGCAGGCCTTCGCGATGTCGAGACACCATTTGTTGATATGAATGATGCCTTCTCGCCTTACCTAAGAACGCTTGCACGTGGCGTAGCAGATGACCTTAAGATTGAGCTCAATGAGGGTGTTTTTGCTGGTCTTTTGGGACCAAACTTTGAAACTCCTGCAGAAGTTGCTATGCTTCGTAGCTTTGGCGTCTCATATGTTGGCGTTTCCACAGCTCTTGAGGTTATTATGGCCCGCGCTCTTGATATGAACGTATTAGCTCTAACGCTTGCAGCAAATCCAGCTGGTGCTCACGGAACTACGCATAAGAGTGTTCAAGAGGCATCCGAGAAGTACGCAGATGATCTTGAGCGCCTTGTTCGTGGTGTTCTCGGGCTTCTTTAGTATTTCTGCTTGAATAATACAGGGCTTCCCCGTATAGTTGTTAGCGCGCTTTTGCACGCCAGCATAGCTCAGTTGGTAGAGCACCGCTCTCGTAAAGCGGGGGTCATCAGTTCGATCCTGGTTGCTGGCACCATTAACTATTAAATAGCCGCCTTGTGCGGCTATTTTTATGCCTATCTAAATCCATGTGAAACAACTACACTGTGGTGGGTATAGACAAAGTAGTAGTAATTACTAACAAAAGGAGTTTTTATGGCTACTCAGAATCTCGAGTTTTTCTATAAGCCAACCTGCCCATACTGCCACAAGGTTATGTCCTTCATGGAGCAGAACAACATTGAGCTTCCTATGCATGACATTGTTGCTGATGACGCTGCTCGCGAGCGCCTCATTGAGGTAGGCGGCAAGCGTCAGGTTCCATGTCTGTTCATTGACGGCAAGGCAATGTATGAGTCCGGCGACATCATTAACTACCTCTCCGAGGTCTTCCATGTTTCTGGTTCAAACGATGATTCAGATGACGGCTCTGCAGCAGCTGCTTGCACTATCGGCGGCGCTTGCTCCTTCTAAGCTCATTGTCGAGAAACCCCTCTAGCAGACGGGTTTCTCGCTATATGCATTAAAACCCCTCTGTTCCAACGTATGGAGCAGAGGGGGTTTTGCGTTTGAGCATCAATTGTTTTGCTAGCTTTTCATACGTGCTACGGCGTATTCGCTGATGAGCAGTAAGAAGAGGATAAGGATGGATGAGAAGCTGCCAATAACTGCGCCATTAAGACCAGTAAAGCTGACCATCATCCAGATAATGGGGATGGATACAGCAAATGAAATGAGGTACGAGCGCGTAACGGCTTTTTGAACTCGCATGATGGTGATGAGCTGGTATAAAAAGTCGATCGCAGCACAAAGTCCACCCGTGGCCACCATAATGCGTGCAAGTCCACGATATTGCTCAAAATCAACGCCATATAAGAAGCCGTTAAGAGGAATGCCAATGATCTCGACAAATGCAGCGGTACCAATGGTGACTACGGCAATGGCTCCAAACATTGCAAGTACAATTACGCCAAAGCGCTTCTTATTAGCGGGATTATGAATTGAGGTTTCTAGCAAACTAGCAAGTTTGAAGAGCTGTGGCCTGTAGATGAGCGTAGAGATCATCAAAATAGTGTGAGCTGGGAAATAAAGTGCGTTGAAGTACAACTGATTGCTGTAAGAAAGTGTGCCTTCCATGGCAAACTTTGGCAGCGAGTCAATAAGGTTGTAGAGGAAAAGTGCTAAAAAGAGAGGCCAGCACTGTACAAAAATATCTTTGATGTTTGCAAGTTTGATGCGCACGCTTTTATCGGTCTCAAGAATGGCTAGGGGAGCAGAAACAAATAGCAGGGTGATAAGGGCACAAATACCCATGCTCCAGCTTGCCCATACAAGATTTCTGGTAACAAACAACACAACAGTAAAGAGAATAAAACTGGCACTACACCTAAGAGCCTGACTGAGTCCGGCTAGATAGAGTTTATCTTTTTGCTGAAGACGACCTTCGTAGACATCTGCCATGCCGTCAACTGCCCTAAAAAGCAAAGCTCCCGTGCAGATAGAAAACATGGGCTCGGTATACCCTTTAAAGAAGCACCAAATAAGACCTGCTAGTACCATGACAACAACAGTAGCTGCGCGTTGAATCTGGTAATCAGAAAAACTACGTTGTTCAACTATGTCGGAAACTTGATACGTGCGAACACCGTATTGGGCAATAAATAACAAAAGTGTTGCCACAACAAATGCCATGGAGAAAAGTCCTGCTTGTTCAATGCCAACAAGCTGAGAGCAAACAACAGTTAAAAGCGGGAAAAGTGCACCCCAGGCACCTTGTCCAAGTGCATTGAAGAGATAATCCTGGGACGTTTGATGTGCCAAGTATTGCTCGTCTTGATTAGCAATATCGCCAGAGACTACGGCAGAGAGAAGCCTGGTCCACCATGTAACCACAATGCCAGGTTGACCCCCGTTTGTGCGCGAGTCATCAAGCTCATAGCGAGGTGTGCGAAGACGCTCTACCTGCTTATGTACGGAAGAATTGTTGTACGCAGTACGACTTTTCTTGAATGGATTGAGCATGTAAAACCTAAAATCTTCTTTAACGTGGCCAGAAACTTTGATATATCAATTTTTATTTGTTATATCGATTGTAGTCCACGATGTACATTAGGTAACAGATTGACAAACAATCGTGCGAAGATTGTTACAAAAGGGTATGGTAGATAGTACGTATTCTGAGTCATGTGGGAAAGGATGAGCATGGCAGGCAATCCTCAAGATTCAAATCTAGAGTCCAGCAATGCTTCTTTTGACGAGAAACCCATCGATGGTGCAACAACTTCTGAAGTAGCTCAGTCGCTTCTTGAACGACGCGGGAATGAGATTGCTGCTGCTCGTACCCTTATTCAAGCGCTTAAAGCACCAGCTCCTCTGCGTGATAACCTTACCTTCTTTTTGCGTTTGGTAAGAAAGGTGCTTGCTGAGTACAATCCAGATCTTCTTACTAGCTTTGACACGTTGTTGGTTGAGGCAATTAAAGCTGGACCAGATGACTTGTCTACAACTCGCGCACCTTTGCTGCTTGAGGCAATTAATGCGGTGCTCAAGGTAGATTCAGAGAAGGAATCGCTTAACGCATTTCTTCGCTTTGCCTCTACCATTGACAACCTAAGCATTGAAGACTCCGTACTTCTTATGCGTGCGT
Organism: Atopobium sp. BS2; assembly: GCF_000565075.1. GTDB lineage: Bacteria > Actinomycetota > Coriobacteriia > Coriobacteriales > Atopobiaceae > Lancefieldella. Next base: position 6,228 of record NZ_JDFG01000007.1, on the reverse strand, counting down.
TTGTCACTTTCTTCCATTTAGCAAATCTTTGTGAAGAGAATTATCGCGTTACCAGCCTGCGTTCTCGTGAGGCCTCTGTAGATCCATCCTCTGCAGAAGACCCTATCAACGAGATAACCGTTGCCTATAGGCAGCTTATTGACGAGTGTGGTGAAGAAGAGGCAAAAGCACGTCTTAATCGCCTTGAGTTCCATCCTGTTTTTACTGCACATCCAACTGAGGCTCGCCGTAAAAATGTTGAGCGCCGAATCCGCGCTATTTCAGAGCTTCTTGATGAGCGCCAGAGGCTCGGCGGTCCTGCTCGCATAGAAAACGAGCGTTGCATGTTGCAAGAGATTGACGGCCTGTTCCGCACATCTCCTATCGGTCATAAAAAGCCAACTCCTTTGGAGGAGGCAGACACTGTCCTTAACATTTTTGACACCACTCTTTTTGAGATGGTTCCCTTGGTGTATCGCCGCTTTGATAACTGGGTGCTGGGAGAAAATGCTGGTTGTGTGCGACCTGTCTGTCCACCATTCTTCCGTCCAGGTAGTTGGATTGGCTCCGATCGCGATGGTAACCCTAACGTCACCGCCCTGGTTTCTCGCCAAGTTGCCGAGAAGTACCGTGTACACGTACTGCAGGCACTGGCTCGGGCTACCAAGGAAGTCAGTCGAGGCCTGACGCTTGATGGTATTTCTACTCCAGCTTCGCCTGCGCTTGTCAATCTTTGGGCACAGCAGGTAGAAATGAGCCAGGCCCTGACCTCTAGGGCTATTGATAAGGCTGGGTCTGAGTTGCACCGTGCGGCAATGCGCGTTATTTCTGGACGACTCAGCGCCACCATTGAGCGCAATGCTGACCTGATGTATCAAAACGCTGAAGAGTTTATTGCTGATCTGCGCGTTATTCAGGATTCACTGGCTCAAGCAGGGGCTTTCCGTATTGCCTACGGTCCTGTTCAAAAGCTTATCTGGCAGGCTCAAACTTTTGGCTTCCATTTGGTAGAGATGGAGTTCCGTCAGCACTCTTTGGTGCACAAGCGTGCACTTACAGATATTGAGGCACACCCATCAACTGCCGAGAAACCCGCCAAACTTGATGCTATGACGCAGGAGGTGCTAGACACCTTCCGCTCCATTGGATCAATTCAAAAGAAGAACGGCATTAATGCTGCTCGTCGCTATATTATTTCGTTTACGCAGTCTGCTCAGGATGTTGAGAATGTCTATAAGCTTGCACGTCTAGCGTTTGCAAATGAAGAAGACGTTCCTGTACTAGACGTTATTCCACTCTTTGAGCAAATTGAAGACCTTGAGAACGCTGTTGCTACACTTGACCAGGTAATTCAGCTCCCTGAGGTACAGGCACGTCTTGCTCAGACAGACCGCAAGCTTGAGGTCATGCTGGGCTATTCCGATTCCTCAAAGGACGAGGGTCCAACTACGGCAACGTTGGTTCTGCATAAGACCCAGGCTGCTTTGGCAGAGTGGGCAGAGAAGAACTCCATTGACCTCATCTTGATGCATGGTCGTGGCGGTGCAGTTGGTCGTGGCGGTGGTCCTGCAAACCGTGCTGTTCTTTCTCAGCCCAAAGGCTCAGTCAACGGTCGCTTTAAACTTACTGAGCAGGGAGAAGTTATTTTTGCTCGCTATGGTGACCCAACGCTTGCCCGTCGTCACGTAGAGTCCGTTGCTGGAGCAACACTGCTTCAGATGGCACCTTCTATTGAGCAGAAGAATACTCAGACAGACGTGAAGTTTGCTTCACTCGCTTCTGAGCTTGATAAAGCGTCCAAGCAGCGTTTCTTGGAGCTCATTCACTCCGATGGCTTTGCTGAGTGGTTCTCGGTTGTTACCCCTCTGACAGAGATTGGTCTTCTCCCCATTGGTTCAAGACCTGCAAAACGTGGTCTGGGTGCCAAGTCTCTTGATGACTTGCGTGCTATTCCATGGATTTTCTCCTGGTCACAGGCTCGTATCAACCTGGCTGCTTGGTACGGACTGGGCAGTGCCTGCGAGGCAGTAGGGGATATCGAACGCCTCCGTGAGGCATATAGAGAGTGGCCGCTGTTCACTACGTTTATCGACAACATTGAGATGTCTATCTCCAAGATTGACGCTCGTATTGCAAGGCTTTACCTGGCCTTAGGCGATCGCCCTGAACTTTCGGAGATGGTTCTTTCTGAGATGGCTCTCACACGTAAGTGGGTGCTGAATATTACGGGAAATAAGTGGCCGTTGGAGAACCGTCGTGTGCTTGGTCCTGTTATCCGCCTGCGTCTGCCATTTGTTAATATTCTCTCGGTTACGCAGGTGCATGCCCTGTCTGAGCTTCGTATAAGGGATGACATGCTTACTCCAGAGGAACGTGCAAACATTACGTATTTGATTTTGTGCACCGTGTCTGGTGTTGCCGCAGGTCTGCAGAATACGGGCTGATGTCACACAGCTTGCCGTAAGCTTGAGCAAACAATCGTTTATGTTTACGTAAAACTAGGATTACCTGAAATAAAGTTGCAATATTTACAAGGCGAGAAACCACTGGTAGACAGAGTTTCTCGCCTTATTTTTATTTTAATTATTAAATGAAAGTTGAATTACCTTAACTTTTAGTTGATACTAATGAAGTAAAAGTTCGAAAGAGCAAACTTAGTTTGCCTACGTTATTTTGGGGGATGCATGGATACAGAAAAGACCTCACAGGGTCCTGCGAATTCTGGTCCAGTTCTTCCTCTTGCCATGCTTGGTGAGGGAGAGACTGCGCTGATCGTAACGGTTAAGGGTGCTTCTGATCTTCGCCAGCACCTCTCAACACTTGGTTTTGTTGAGGGCGCCGAGGTAAAGGTTATTTCACGAGTCAACGGCGACGTTATTGTTAGCGTTAAGGGTGCACGACTTGGACTGAACCGTCAGATGTCGTCGCACATCATGGTTTCTCCGCTCTAAACACTTTGTTGTATTGCGCTGCTGGTAAAACCCGCGGCTTTTAATACGTGTTTCGATGAAAGGAAGGTTATGGCAACTCTGAAAGAAGTTAAGGTGGGGGAGAGTTGCACGGTTGCTGCGCTAAAGGGTGTAGGCGCCGTGAAACGTCGCATCATGGACATGGGCCTTACTAAGGGTACTGAGGTTCACGTCAAAAAGGTAGCACCACTGGGAGACCCAATTGAGCTCACAGTTCGTGGCTACGAGCTTTCTATCCGCAAGGATGAAGCTGCAAGCATTGAAGTAGTAGACGTTCACAAGGTAGAGGAAGCCTAATGGCACAAAAGACTATTATTGGTCTTGCAGGTAATCCAAACTGCGGTAAGACCACCCTATTCAATGAGCTTACGGGCTCAAACGGTTACGTCGGCAACTGGCCTGGCGTTACCGTCGAGAAGAAGCAGGCAAACTGGCGAGCTGATAAGGACGTCACCTTTGTCGACCTTCCTGGTATTTATTCTCTGTCTCCTTATTCACCTGAGGAGCAGGTATCACGTGACTATCTCATTAACGAGCGCCCTGATACTATCATTGACCTTCTCGATGTTACTAACCTAGAGCGTAACCTCTATCTGACTACTCAGATTCTTGAGGCTGGTCGTCCAGTTGTCCTTGGTCTTAACATGGTTGACCTGCTCAAGGAGTCTGGTGACGTCATTGATGTCAAGGAGCTTTCTAAGCAGCTTGGCGTTGAGGTTGTTGAGGTCTCCGCACTTCGTAACAAGAACATTGATACTCTGGTAAAGACGGCAATTAAGGCTGGCCAGGAGGGAACTCCTGCTGAGGGTGTTAAGTGCTTTACCCCAGAGGTTGAAGAGGCTCTTGGCAAGATTGCTGCTGCAATCGAGGGCCTTGCTCCAGCATCTCTTTCTCGTTGGTATTCAATTAAGGTCTTTGAGCGCGATGCAGTTGCAATTGCCCCTCTTAATCTTTCTGCCGAGAAGACCGCAGAAATTGAGAAGATTATTTCTGCAGTTGAGAAATCTCGTGATGACGACGCTGAGTCCATCATCACGTCTGACCGTTATGAGTGGATTGCTGGCGTAATGGCAGCTTGTGTCAAAAAGGCACCTAAGAAGCTGTCTACTTCCGAGAAGATTGACCGTGTTGTCACTAACCGTATTCTGGGTCTTCCAATTTTTGTTATTGTAATGTCCCTGGTGTATTTTATCTCTATTTCTACAGTTGGTATCAATGCTACCAACTGGGTCAACGACAATCTGTTTGACAAAGGTTTTCACGTATTGGGCATCGGAGATGCAGAGTATAGTCAGGCAAAAGATGATTTTGACTCTCACCACTATGGCGACCAGATTGACGCATATCTCAATGCAGCAGACGAGGCCGGTATTGATACCACTGAGGTTCGTGCTGCAATCGCGGCTAAACAGTGGGATTCTGACGCTATTACTAATTTTGAGAACGAAGCTTCTAAAAAGAGCGTCGTTGCTCTGAGCGCACCAGTTCATGATGAGGATGGCAACTTCGTTGATACTGACGACAATCCTCTTCAGCTTGACGCAAACGGCAACCCAATTCTTGCTGAAGGTCAAGAACTTCAGACTCTGGGCGGCGTAACTGCTGCGGGCTTCAAGACCGCTGTTGAAGGCGCTGCTACTGAGCCAGAGGCATCTGAGTACGGCATGTATGTCCCTGGTATTCCTACGCTTGCTCGCGGCGCTCTTGAGGGTGCTGGCGCAAGCCCCGTCATCACCAGTCTTGTAGTTGACGGTATTATCGGCGGCGTAGGTGCTGTTCTTGGCTTTATTCCACAGATGTTTGTCTTGTTTGTTATGTTGTGTTTCTTGGAAGACTGCGGATATATGAGCCGCGTTGCTTTTGTTATGGACCGTGTCTTCCGTCGTTTTGGTCTATCAGGTAAGTCTTTTATTCCACTTCTTATCTCCTCTGGTTGTGGTGTTCCTGGCGTTCTTTCTACTCGTACTATTGAAAATGAGAAAGATCGTCGCATGACGATTATGCTTACCACTATGATTCCATGTTCGGCAAAACAGCCTATTATTGCCTTGATTATGGGTGTTCTTATTGGAGGAACTACTGCTTGGTGGATTGCCCCAGCCTTTTATTTCTTGGGTGTAGCTATGATTGTTATTTCTGCAATCATGCTAAAGAAGACTAAGGCTTTTGAGGGAGAGCCAGCACCATTTGTCATGGAGCTTCCTGATTATCACATGCCTTCTCTTAAGTCTTGGGCAATGCATGTTTGGGAGCGTATTTCTGCGTATATTATTAAAGCTGGTACCATTATTTTTGCTGCAGCAATTGGAATTTGGGTTTTATCCAATTTTGGCTGGGCTAACTGGGACGGCGCAAATGGAGTATTCGGCTATCTCCCAGGTATTCAGGGTGCTCCTGATAATGTTATGGACTTTTCTTTGCTTGCTGCTATTGGCGGTTCTATTGGATTTATCTTCTCTCCACTTGGATTTGGAAATTGGCAGGCAACTGTAGCTTCTATTTCTGCTTTGATTGCAAAAGAGAATCTTGTTTCCACCTTTGGCGTTCTTTATGGCCTTGGCGATGCAAGTGAGAAGTCTGTCACTATGTGGTCTGGCTTTGCTGGTATGTTTACTGATGCTGGTGGTATCCTCCACGTTGGTGCAATGTGTGCATTTGTGGCATTCAATATGCTTGACGCACCTTGCTTCGCTGCAGTAGGTTCTATTCGTCGACAAATGAACGACTCTAAGTGGTTCTGGTTTGCTATTGGCTATCAGTGCGTATTTGCATGGATTGTTGGCCTGATGATCAATCAGTTCTGGGAGTTCTTCGTTCTTGGTTCCTTCGGTGTCTGGACTGTTATTGCTTTTGCCTTCTTGGCAGCAATTCTCTTCCAGCTCTTCCGTCCTGCTCCAAAGTGGGATAAGAAGGACGACAAGATCCTTACCAGCCTTACTGAGGCTGCAAAGGCATAAGCTACTACTAGTTTAGTAAGCTGACCTGATCCCCCGCACCAATTCGGTGCGGGGGATTTTGTTTATGTTTATCTCGGACTTTCTTGATATAAGATAAAAATCCATAGACATGTAAACTTAGTCTAACTTTTTGTAGAGTTTACGAAATTAGATAAAAAAGTTGAAAATGTTCTTGTAAGTTTCCCTCGGTTAACTTACTATGTTTTTAAGCAATTTAGTTGCTTGCTTTATTCAGGTTCCCGTAGCTCGAAGAAAGACCCTCTCCCTTTCTTGCGAGCGTAGAACACGAGCCGCTGACTCTGGGTGTCAGCGGCTCGCCCCTT
>NZ_JDFG01000006.1 GCF_000565075.1 Atopobium sp. BS2 | reverse complement strand
GGCTGAACACACCTATGACAGATAATCTGTCAAAAAGACGTATACATTACACTGAAAATACCTCAAACGTGCAGATTATCTTCATTAGGTGTGTAATATGCCCGCAATTGTGCAGAATATCTGTCATAGGTGTGTTCCTTAGAAGCGGAATTTACCTATAGTTAGATTTTTTATATATTCCTATTCATTTTTAAGCATATTAAATAAAGTTTATGCATAAAAATGTATATCAGGCAGTGATACCGCCTGCTGACTGATTATCTTGATTAGGAATACGGCAATTCTTCAGCAAGACCTACCAAAACCGCACTATTTTGCACGGCAAGCCTAAAAGCCGCCACCAACACGCTGCAGAAACGCAAAAAGAGCTCTCGCACCTGAAAGATGCGAGAGCTCTTCCTCGAAACGTTACATCTACCTGCAGGCTAGCGCTCGCCGGCGGCGCGACGCTCGGCGTACTCGGCAGCAAGACGAGCCTGAATGTCGTGCGGGACCTGCTCGTATCCTGCCAGCTCAACGGTATATTCACCCGTTCCGCGCGAGAGGGACCTCAGTCTTGTAGCGTAATCGGTAACCTCAGCGTATGGAATCGTCGCCTTAATGGTGGTTTCACCAGCGGAAACACCGGTGCCTGAAGACATTCCCTCAACGCGACCGCGAGAAGCGGAGACGTCACCCATGACGGAACCTGCGTAACTGTCTGGAACGGTGATCTCCAGGTGAGCCATAGGCTCCAAGAGAACAGGTTCTGCCTGGTCAACAGCCTTCTGGAAACCAATGCGAGCAGCGGTCTTGAAAGCCATCTCGTTGGAGTCAACTGGGTGGTAAGAGCCCTCGTAAACAGCAACTTTAACGTCAATCATAGGATAACCAGCCAAAACGCCTTCACGCATGGTCTCCTGAACGCCCTTATCAATAGCGGGGATGAAGCCGCGTGGAATGTGGCCGCCTACGATTTCGTCCACAAACTCGTAGCCTGCATCTGGGTTTGGCTCAATGCGCAGCCAGCAGTCGCCGTACTGACCGGAACCGCCGGTCTGCTTCTTGTGCCTACCCTGAGCGCTTGCAACTCGACGGATCGTCTCGCGATATGGGATGCGGAGCGCAACCTTATGTGCGGAAACGCCGGCTCGCTGCTCAAGACGCTCGAGAAGAACGGCTACTTGTGCCTCGCCGATTGCAGAAACAATGGTCTGGCCGGTGTCCTCATCACGCTCAACTTTAAGGGTTGGATCGGCGTCGGCGGCTTTCTCCAGGAACGCGAAGAGCTTGCCCTCGGTACCGCGCTCATCAGGCTCAATAGCCGTGCGGTACAGGGAGTTGGGGAACCTAAATGCAGCAGCCTCAACCTTACCGGTAACGGAAAGCGTGTCGCCCGTCATGGCCTCGAGCTTTGGAACTACTACGATGTCACCGGCCGCGGCGGTGCTCACATCAGCTGTTTCTTTGCCGCACATACGATACAGGTGAGAAAGGCGCTCGGGCTTGCGTGTGCGAGCGTTGATAAGCTCGGAACCTGCAGAAACAGTACCTGCAAGCACCTTTACAAACGTAAGCTTGCCGTTCTGTGGATCCTGCAGCGACTTGAAGGCAAACGCAACAGGGCGCTCGTCATCAGGTGAAATATCAAGCTGCTCGCCGTTCACCAGCGGAATGCGGCCAAAGTCAGACATAGTTGGGAACCAGCCGTCAACAGCATCAAGCAGGGAGATAACGCCCTCTTCGCGGACGCAAGAGCCCGAGAAAACAGGAACAAAAATGCGCTCCATAAGGGCCTTACCCAGCAGGCCTTCAAGCTCTTCCTGCGTAATTTCTCCGCCCTCAAGGTAGCGCATCATCAGCTCATCGTCGGCCTCAACAACCAGCTCGGTCAGAGCGGCGCGAGCAGCCTCTGCTTCTGCTTGGAACTCGGCAGGAATATCGGTGACCTCAGGCTTGCCGTCTACCAGCTTGCGCGCCTTCTGATGGACAACGTCAATGATGCCGGAGAATGCCTCGCCAGAGCCCATTGGAATAGTCACTGCACCAAGCGAGGAGCCAAAACGGTCCTGAAGCATAGCCATTGCGGTCTCGTAGTCTGCATCAGGGCGATCCAGGCGGTTGATAAACAGTGCGCGGCAGAGAGACAGGTCCTCGGCGGCAAACCAAAGCCTGGTGGTGATAGTGCCAGGTCCACTAGCTGCATCAACGACAAACAGCGCAGTCTCAACAGCGCTCATTGCCGAATAGGCGTCACCCACAAAGTCAGGATAGCACGGCGCATCAAGCACGTTAATGCGTGTATTTTCCCAGGTAATTGGTGCGATAGTAGTAGAGATAGAGAATCCGCGCTCTGACTCTTGTGAATCGTAATCAAGCGTGGGCTTTGTGCCTGCGTGGCCGCCTAAACGAGTGGTTGCACCCGTCAGATGCAGCATTGCCTCAGCAAGCATGGTTTTGCCCACGCCACCTTGGCCCACCAGGACCACATTCTTTACCTTAGAAACATTTTTTTCGGCCATGATGCCTCCTCTGACTGCGGCAAGCAGCCGAGAAGGTCAGCCGATAGTACGCGCCCGAGTCTAGCGCGATATGCCTCGGCCCTTCCTGCTACTTACCGAACAAGAAAACCTCTAGCCACCCTACCGTACCGCAAAGCGCAAAAAGAGACACCCACCATTCGATAAACGACATACGGTGGGTGTCTCAAAGTTTCTTCTCGACAGAAGATTTTATACTGTTACCGCAGGTAGATGGTGCGAAATCGCAGAACGCTGCCCGCGTGCATCACAAAAGTTAGATTCTAACTCCTCGGTGAACGGTGTTGTTAAAGATCAGATAGCCGATAATTGCGTTCACCAGCGACAGCGTAACAAAGATAATGTTTGGCAGCGTCTCGTTAACTACGCCCGTTGACGAGCTAAATGAGTCGATAACTGGAGCAATCATCATCATGAACGTGCCGCCAATGACAAACATGGAGCCTAACGTGCCCGCAAGAGAAGACACCGTGACCGAAAGACTCCTCTTGGTGATATCGATGACAGAAGTCCAGTCAAAGTTTGGACGTCGAATATCAATGGCTAGGCCAACGTTAGACACCAGGAACACAATGCAGAGCGGCAGAATAACGTTTCTCAGGGCCGTTTCAATGGTGATGTGACCAGGAATCAGGAAGAAAATCTGGGTCACAACGCTGAAAATGAGCACGTAAAGCATGTTCACGGCAATCTTTGCGCCAAAAATCTGCTTTGAAGATACAGGCATAGTTGCCATCAGCCAGTTTGAGCGGCCTTCCAGCGAGTACGAAATAGCAGCGGAGTTGGCAGCGCAGAACATCGAGGTGCCAAACCAGGTGGTTATCATGCCAAAGATGGTTCTTGCCAAAGGTAGATAGCGCGGAACCTCGGACGCAGGAACAAAGTAGGCCACGATAGACGACGTGCTAAAGAACATGGAAATAAAGGCGAGAATAACCATCAGCAAGCAGCCAAAAAGCATGTTTATAAAGACTGCTGGGTAACCTGTGATGGTCTGAATCTCTTTTCTGATCAGAGCAACAAAAGGCGTCGCGGACTTGGTGGAAATCTGTTTGGTGGTGAACTTCTTCTGGACCTTATCCTCGCTTACCAGCGCATTAATGCGGTCATTGAAGCGAGAAATGATTGCCACAATTGCTGCAGGAGCTCCAACAGAAACCAGGACAAACAGCAAGAAACTGACAAGAGAGCCGGAGTTGAAGAAATCCGCAATCCACAGTGATGGAAGATAAACTACGCCAACTGAACTTGCAACGCTAAAGACGGTGTTCTGGAAGTTATCCACCACACCTGGGACAAACTTGTCTGCATTGAAAGATACCGTAAAGATAAAGAACAGATAGGCGACCATAAATAGAAGACCGAACGCTCCGCCGATAACCACGCCGAGTGACTTGAAGTGCAGCTTTGCAGCAAGGGCAGCAACCACAAAAGCCAAGAGAATTGCAGCAGAAACCGCAAGGTTAGGCCCAAGAAGAAGCGCGAACAAGGCACCAATCAAGCGTGGAAGTGTAACAGCCTCAAAGGTGAAGTAAGCCAAAAAGACTGGCAGCATAATGACAATAGACCAGATACCCTCTGCAGCATACAGAGCTGCTACGCGAGAATAAATAATGGTGCTCTTTTTGATTGGAAGCGACATGATAAAGTCATAATCCTTGTACGCAAAAAGCACGCCATTGGCCTTTACAAACGTCAAAATAATACCAGGTAGAGCGCCAACAAGAATTCCTGCCAGAGGAAGCAGCCTTGTGAAGCCAGCAATGGCTAGAGTTGTCGCAATGCCGTAAATGTAAACCATCATGAAGAGCGTGCCAACAACTACAAAAATACCACCGACAATAGGCAGGGCATTTGCGCCAACCTTTTTCTCAAAATTCTTTCGAGCACCTATAACCTGCGTAGTCCAAATCATGGTGATCTGAACCTTAAGCAGCATCCAGAACACTTTGAGATCGGAAGGCAACTTAAGCTCAGAGCGATTGAGAATAGGAACTTGACCAGCACTTACTTGAGCTGGAATAAAGACATCTCCTGATAGTTGCAGGTTCTGCTCAGGCACATCGGGGCGCTGAGGAGCCTGTGGAACATTGTTTGCCATGACTAGTTCTCCTTAGGGAAGGAGGGAGGAACTGGAGCGCCTGGAGGTACTGGTGCGCCGGGTACAGTTGGAGCTGCGGGTGCTGCGGGTGCTGCGGGCGCAGCTGGAGCTGCAGGTGCGGCGGGTACTGCGGGCGCGGCTGGTGCTGCAGGTGCTGCAGGTGCTGCAGGAATGACTGGCTGAACAGTGGCGCCGTCCTTTGTGGTGGCCATATCCTGAGCAATCTCGGCAGAAACGCCAGGAGCGCCGGCTTCAAGACCAAGGAAGACTTCCTCGAGCGAGGCATTGCCGCGAATCTCGTCCGTTTTACCTGCAGCAAGAAGCTTGCCCTGACGAATAATTGCAATTTTATTGCAGAGTTTCTCGACAACCTCAAGAACATGTGACGAGAAGAACACGGCAGATCCGCGGTCGGCAAGCTCGTGCAGCATCTTCTTCAACTCGAAGCTTGCTGCTGGATCCAGGCCAACAAATGGCTCGTCCAAAATGATAAGCTTTGGCTCGTGGAGCAGGGCGGAAATCAGAACCAGCTTCTGTTTCATACCGTGAGAGTAGCTGCCAATAGCGTTTGCCAGGGAATCAGTGATGCCCAAGCGGTTGGCCAACGTAGTAATGCGCTCGACGCGGTTCTCTGCAGGAACGCCAAAGATGTCACTGACGTAATTGAGGTACTTAATGCCGCTCATGAACTCGTAAATGTCTGGGTTATCTGGGACGTAAGCGATGACCTGCTTTGAGCCAACAGGGTCAACCAGCACATTCTTTGAATCCACAAAAATGACGCCGCCCTCAAATGGCTGAGCACCAACGATAGACTTGATAAGCGTGGTCTTACCTGCGCCGTTGTGGCCGATAAAACCGTAGATGTCGCCAGGCATAACGTCGAGCGAAAGGTCAGAAACAGCTACCTTGGAGCCATACTTCTTGGTAAAGTGCTGGACGCTCAACACGGGAACAACCTCGCCAGGAGCCGCTGGTGTTGGGGCTGCTGGGGCTGGGGCCGGTGCGGGAGAAGCCGCAGACACAGGCGCAGCGGCAGCTGCAGGTGCGGCTGGTGCGGCTGACGCGGCGGGAGCCGCAGGAGCAGCAGGAGCAGCGGGAGGTACGGGAGCGTTAGGAACAGGTGGCTGTGGAATATTGTCGGCCATGTTAGTTTCCTTCTTCCAATTTATCTATCTTGTTCACACGAGTGTCTTGAACTTTTGGAGAGCGCTTTGCCCTTCTCAGAGCATCGCGCAAAATCCATTCTACCTGAGCGTTAGTTGAACGCATGTCGTCTTGCGCCCAGCGTTCAACCGCCTCCCAGACTTCTGGAGCTACACGAAGTGGATATTGTTTGCGAGGTGCCATGGGTTTCTCGCCATGCTTTACTGCTGCAAGGAACCGGTATTAAGCACAGGCTGGGCCTCGGACTCACCGCAGAGAACAACCATGAGGTTGGAGGCCATGACAGCCTTGCGATCCTCGTCAAACTCAACAACGCCATTCTCGGACAGCTGGGTAAGGGCCATGTCAACCATGGAAACGGCGCCCTCGACGATCTTTTTACGTGCAGCGATGATTGCCTCTGCCTGCTGGCGGCGGAGCATTGCCTGCGCAATCTCGGGAGCGTAGGACAGGTGCGTGAGGCGAGCGTCGTCAACGGTGATGCCAGCAACAGAAAGGTTGCGGCTCAGCTCGGACTGAAGCGCCTCGGAGACCTCCTCGATGTTGGAGCGCAGGGTAATTGCGGTGTTGGACTCGGACTCGTCCTCCATGTGGTCGTAGCTGTAGATGCTCGCGACGTGCCTAAGCGCGGTCTCTGCCTGCATAGCAACGTAGCTGTCGTAGTCGTCGACGTCAAAGAGGGCCTTTGCGGTATCGCTCACGCGCCAAACAACAACCTCTGCGATCTCGATTGGGTTACCCATGCGGTCGTTGACCTTGAGGACGTCGCCGTTCAGCGTGCGAGCACGGGTAGAAATGATGGAGGTGTGCACGTTTACACTTGGAGTAACGCCTGCAGCGAGAGAAGAAAGGTCACCCACGTTTGTAGAAAGAGTCTTGGCGTAGTAAGGATTTGCCCAGCGAAGACCCTCGTCCTTAACGGTGCCAATATACTTACCAAACAGCACGCAAACCTTTGCTTGACCAGGCTGAAGGCTGAACAGGCCACTTGAAACAAACATTCCTGCAAGGAAGAATACCAGCGCGCCAATGATGCTAGGGAACGATGGATCCAGGCGAGGATTTCTGTCTGCAGCGATAGCGCTGAGTACAAAATTCAGCGTAAACAGGGCTGCAACTGCAAAAAGAACAATAGTAATCAGCAGGAACAGCCAACCACTCTTGGACTTAATGATTTTCTCGGTGCTCATAAGATCTCCTTTGTGACAATGAGCTTTCTGTTGGCATCATTGTGATATCACATTGATTGCAAGTCAATAGAAATTTTTATTTAAATGTTGTTCAAAAATACCAGGTAAGGCGGTGGTTTTCCTGCATGCGTTGCGCACTCAGGAGCATGTCTGGTCGCGTGCATTGAAATGCCAGTTGACCTGTAGAGCCTGGACCAAGCGCGCCTGACCGTGCGCTTGACCGTGTGTGATGCGCAAGGCGAGAAGTTCTTCTCTTCGAGAATTGCAGCTGAATCGCAAGGCTTACATCAAGCGCGCCTGACTTCTGCAAAGATTCTGTAACTTTTGCCTGATAACACCAAAGAATCTGTGGATTTGCCTGATTTCTGCAAAGAATCTGTACTTGAATTGTCAAAGCAAGTGCAACGTTTGGTGATGGTAGACTTCCCAAGGGCACT
>NZ_JDFG01000005.1 GCF_000565075.1 Atopobium sp. BS2 | reverse complement strand
TGCTAGTGCAACAACAAAAGACAAGGTAGTGACCCATGGGTCTACAATGGCGCTTACGACAACGATCATTGAAAGGATTTCCATGGGTCACTATAGCCATCTTAGCATTGAAGAGCGCGAAGACATTATGGTCTGGTGGAAAAATCATGAAAGTATAAGCCAGATTGCTCGTAAGCTCGGACGAAACAAATCAAGTATTTCACGAGAGATTAAAAGAAACGGTTGGACAATCATTGGAGTGGCGCATCTGTGCTATAGAGCCTCGACTGCTCAGAGAAAAACCGATGTTCGACGCCAGGCTTGCAAGAAACGCACCCTACTCGATGATCCAAGCCTTCGTGCACGTATTGTCTTTCTTATCTGTAGTCGCCACTTCTCACCTGAGCAGATTGCAGGCAGACTACACTTAGAACTTTCCTACGCTCCTGTCAGCTGTAGCACTATATATAGAGCCATACACTCGGAAAACTAGACTGTGAACTTCCAGGTGTACAGTCTGTACGTAGAGACTTAGACACCGAGGTAAACGACGGCATACAAAACACCTCATAGAGCGCAGAGGAAAAATACGGATAACTCATGAACTTGTCGAAAGACCAAAAGAGGTTGCAGATCGCCAACGCATTGGAGACTGGGAAGGTGATACCGTCATCGGTAAGGCCAAAGGGCCACGCCTGGTCACACAAGTTGACCGTATGAGCGGCTACCTTGTTGGTGGCAAAGCTGCATCAGGGTCTAGTGCTGATGTCAATGTAGCTATACAGCAAGCTTTGAGAGGTGAGGTAGTAAAAACCATAACGCTTGATCGTGGATCTGAGTTTGCTCGAGCAGCAGAACTTCAAGAAGCTATTGGGGTAAGTATCTACTTCTGTCTTCCACATCATCCCTGGCAAAGAGGTACCAATGAAAATACCAACGGTCTCATCAGGGAGTATTTCCCAAAAGGCACAGACCTCTCATCGATTAGCGATAAAGAGATTGAGGCAGTATATAATGAGCTCAATCTGAGACCACGTAAGCGTCTGGGTTGGAAGTGCCCTTGGGAAGTCTACCATCACCAAACGTTGCACTTGCTTTGAGAATTCAAGGTCATAAAGGATGTCTTTTGCGATGAAATCTCCGGCTGAAAGTTCTTCCAGAACAGAGTTCTCCGTTCTTCTCGCAGCGGATTCATTTAAGGGCTCGGCATCAAGTGAAGCCATAGAGAAGTATCTTGAGGCTGGTGTGCTCCGTGCATTGCCTCATGCGCAGATAAAGAAAGTTCTTATCGCCGATGGAGGTGAAGGAACCGTTGATGCGTTTGTCTCTGGATGTGGTGGCAAGGTTAAATCAGTGCAGGTAGAAGATCCCTTTGGACGCCCTATTGTTGCTCGGCTTGGCATGCTTCCCAATGGGTGCGCCGTGGTTGAGACGGCAGAAGCTGCGGGCATAAGGTTTTCGAGCTGTACTGATGAGGATGCGAGACGAGCTTCAACGTATGGAGTGGGGCAATTACTTCGAGCGGCTCTAGACCTTGGTGTCCATCGAATATATGTTGGCCTTGGTGGAAGCGCTACTTCTGATGGCGGATGCGGGATGGCTGAGGCTCTCGGTGCGCTGTTTTTAGATACGTCGGGAAAACAGGTTATTCGAGGTCTAGAAGGTCTGCCGTATATTGCTCATGTTGATATGAGCCACTTTGATAGGCGCGTGTATGATACTGAAATTATTGCCCTGAGCGATGTCAATAACCCGCTTTCTGGAAAACACGGTGCCATTTATACCTTTGGACCACAGAAAGGACTTCTTTTCTCGCGTCTGCGTGAGTATGACGACCGGATGCGGCACTACGCTCACACGGTATCGGCTGCTACAAAAGATAATCATGCATTGTCAACCGGAGCCGGTGCGGCAGGTGGACTTGGTTTTGGACTTCTTTCATTTTGCGGTGCTGCGGCGATGTCGGGTATTCAGGCTCTTCTCGATGCCGTTCACTTTGACGAGCAACTACAAGGTGTCAACTTGGTAATTACCGGAGAAGGTCGTATGGACAACCAAACGGCGTATGGAAAAGCGCCGGTAGGGGTTGCACGACGTGCGGCGCTGCAAGGTATTCCAACGTATGCCGTTGTGGGATCACATACAGAGGATATCTCCAAAGTACATGAGGTCGGTATTCAACAAGTTTTTGCGTCAGCACCAGCGGGTCTTTCGTTAGAAGAATGCATGAAAAGGACACCGGAAGACGTTTCGACTGCGGCTGAACGTGCAGTAAGGTCTTTTATACGGAAATTTTGACCAACATCGCTTCATTAGGGTTTGATGTGCACTCCCGAAACAACATTAATCGCAAGCCATATGTCAAAAAATGTTAGCGCAAGGGCGATAACGGTAAATGTGGCCGGAAGGTAAAAACGCTTCTTCGTTATCACGTGGTTCTTTCTGTCCTTGAGCCACCAAATAAGTGTGCGTATAAGACTGATTGCCACGATAACCCACGCAATAAAAATCAAGATAGCGATAGGAAAGGCCCAAGAATTAACTAAAGCCTCGAGGGATTCGATCGTATAGCCAAAAATGGCCGCAACGAATATGACGGGAAAATAAAAAAGCAGAAGTAACATCCCCATGACAAACCTCCTTGTGTATTGCATTTCTGGCTGCTCTTCTAAATAGTATAGTTCGCTCGGAGTGTCGTTTTCTTAAGAATAGATTAAGAGTTAATGACGTTATGGTGAGTTTGTCATGTGCTGTTTATATCAGTTGTATGACTGCTTACGAATCTGTTTGAGCCATTGCTTTCGCTTCTTTTTTATATTCAATTTAAGAAGTTTCGGTATTTACCAAGTGTGGCAGAAGAGGTTTTGTGGCCCCTTCTGCCAATGGTACGTGCGGTAAGGATATCCTTACGAGAATCTTAATTTTTTGATGGTTATGCACCTAAAGCTGCGCGACCATATGCATCGGCGGCCAAGAGAGCATTTGCAACCTTCTCGGGTGTGACTTCAAACGGCATGTTATGAAGCGTGTCATTTTCAGCGCATGCAAGCGTAGCCACTTCAAGTACGCGCTCATAGGTAACATCCGTTACGCCAAGCTGCTTGAAGGTAACGGGCAATCCAATCTCAACGCAGAAATCAAGAACATCGTAGAGCTCATCAGCATTCTCAAGAACGAGCTGTGTAATCGTGCCGAAGGCAACCTTTTCTCCATGGTACATGGCATGCGTTTCGCTCATGGCAGTCAGGCCGTTGTGAATGGCGTGGGCACCTGCGAGACCTGCTGATTCAAAGCCAAGGCCGGAAAGCAGCGTATTTGCCTCGATGATCTTCTCGACAGCTTCCGTACAAGCACCTGCTTCAAGTGCAAGCTTAGCTTTAACGCCTTCGTCCATAAGGGTCTCATAGCAAAGTGTTGCCAAAGCCATTGCGGCATTGGTAACTTTGCCGCCAGCGCATGTACCTGCATCGGAGCGCTGGCATGCGCGAGCTTCAAAAAATGTGGCAAGTGCATCGCCCATGCCAGAGACGGTCAAGCGAACGGGGCTCTTGGCAATTACCTCGGTGTCCATAAGTACCAGGTTAGGATTTTGCTTAAAGAATTGATACTCTTTGAATTGACCTTCGTCAGTGTAAATGACAGAAAGGGCAGAGCATGGTGCGTCCGTGGCTGCAATGGTTGGCACGATAATGACAGGAAGATCTTTTGTAGCGGCCACGGCTTTTGCGGTATCAAAGATTTTACCGCCACCGACACCGACTACCACTTCGGCGCCACAGGCATCAAGCACCTGCACAAGGCGGTCAATCTCAGCCTGTGAGCACTCTCCATTAAAATTGTCATAATGAAGTTCAACTTTTGCATCCTCAAAACTCTTTGAAATCACATCGCCGGAGCGCTTAAGTCCACCGGCCGTGATGATGACAAGTGCGCTCTTTCCGTAGGCTTGAGTATATTCTCCCAGCTTGGCAAGCTCCCCCGGACCTTGAATGTACTTGCTTGGACTAATAAAGATACGTGCCATTTCCCACTCCTTTCAGTTGAGACATTCCGTATGCCTCAAAATGACTATAAAAATGATAGTTCTTCTTCTTCGATTAATTCGTGAGATATGTATAACGTCCATATTGCAAAAGACTCTGTGCCATATGGTTATGTCAACCTGTTTTCCCTCTTTTGCTCCTTCATGCGATAATAAAACGAGAAATGCGTCCGCGTGCCTACCATGTATGTTCTTCTCGACACGTCTGTTGCAGTGTCGATGGTATGGTCAGATCAAAGGAAATATACCATGGCAGAGTTTGTTTATCAAATGTACCAAGCACGTAAAGCAGTCGGAGATAAAGTCATCCTCGATGATGTCACCGTCGGTGTATATCCTGGGGCAAAGATTGGTGTTGTCGGCCCTAACGGTATGGGTAAGTCTACACTCCTTAAAGTCATTGCCGGTCTTGAGACGCTTTCCAATGGAGAAGCCCGTTTGACACCGGGCTTTACGGTGGGACTTCTTCAGCAGGAGCCTCCGCTTGATGAAGATAAGACCGTCAAGGAAAATATTGAGCAGGCGTTTGGCGAGCTTCTTTCTCAGATTGCCCGTTTTAACGCAATAGGCGAAGAAATGTCTAGCCCTGATGCGGACTTTGATGCCCTGATGGTAGAGATGGGGCAGTTGCAGACAGAGATTGATACCGCCGACGGTTGGGACTTGGACAGTCGGCTTTCGCAGGCGATGGATGCACTACAGTGTCCGGATTCGGACGCCCCAGTGGCACATCTTTCCGGTGGCGAGCGTCGCCGTGTGGCGCTGTGTCGCCTGTTGCTTGAGGCTCCTGACTTGCTGCTTTTGGATGAGCCAACAAATCATTTGGACGCAGAGTCCGTGCTCTGGCTTGAAAAATTCCTCCACGATTATCCCGGTGCCGTTATGGCTGTAACGCATGATCGCTACTTCCTTGATGATGTTGCGGAATGGATTTGCGAAGTTGATCGTGGGCAGCTCTATCCCTATGAGGGCAATTATTCAACGTATCTGGAGAATAAGGCCGCACGACTTGAAGCACAAAATCAGCAAGATGCCAAACGTGCCAAGAAAATGCGGGCAGAGTTGGATTGGGTCCGCTCGTCTCCCAAAGCCCGCCAAGCAAAGAACCGTGCACGACTTGATCGCTACGAGCAGATGGAAGCAGAGGCCCGTGCGTCGAAGAAGCTTGATTTCACTGAAATTCAGATTCCTGTGGGGCCACGCTTGGGACAAAAAGTCCTGGACGCTAGTCATTTACATAAGGCGTTTGGCGATCATGTGCTTATCGACGATCTTTCCTTTAGCTTACCGCGCAATGGTATCGTCGGTGTCATTGGCCCTAACGGCGTGGGAAAGTCAACGCTCTTTAAGATGATCGTGGGGCAGGAGCCTCTTGATTCCGGTGCACTTGAAGTAGGTGAATCCGTCAAGCTGTCCTATGTTGACCAGCTGCGCTCCGGCATTGATCCAAATAAGACCTTATGGGAAGTGGTTTCCGACGGTAATGACTTTATCAAGGTGGGGGATACGGAAATCCCCAGCCGCGCCTATGTGGCAAGTTTTGGTTTCAAAGGTTCCGATCAGCAAAAGCGCGCCGGTGTACTTTCCGGGGGCGAGAGGAACCGTCTGAACTTGGCTCTTACGCTCAAGCAGGGGGGAAATTTGCTGCTTTTGGATGAGCCTACCAATGACCTTGATATCGAAACCTTGGAAAGCTTGGAAGCGGCTCTTGAGCGTTTCCCGGGATGCTCGGTAGTTACCAGTCACGACCGTTGGTTTTTGGATCGCATTGCCACACATATCTTGGCGTGGGAGGGCACGGACGAAAATCCCGGGCACTGGCATTGGTTTGAAGGCAACTTTGCATCGTACCAGGCTGATCGCGAGAAACGCCTTGGGCCTGAAGCCGCAAGTCCGCACCGCCTTCACCGCAAACTTACGCGCGATTAGAGAGCTTGCGTCACGGTTTACGTGCTGTTATGTGACTGGAGTATATACAGCTTTAGGCGGCAGCACTCTTATATGAAACTCTGCGGTGTGCTGTCTAAATCAGTATGGCGTGGGTATCGTATACAACGGATGGCGAGCGCATACAAGTACTTCTCGCCAAAATATTTGCGTTTGAAAGGGGCATATGATGGCACTTGATTCTAAAGTTGGAGAAATTCTTAACAAACAGACTTGAATTCTCATTGTAAGTGCAACAACAAAAGACAAGGTAGTGACCCATGGGTCTACAATGGCGCTTACGACAACGTTCATTGAAAGGATTTCCATGGGTCACTATAGCCATCTTAGCATTGAAGAGCGCGAAGACATTATGGTCTGGTGGAAAAATCATGAAAGTATAAGCCAGATTGCTCGTAAGCTCGGACGGAACAAATCAAGTATTTCGCGAGAGATTAAAAGAAACGGTTGGACAATCATTGGAGTGGCGCATCTGTGCTATAGAGCCTCGACTGCCCAGAGAAAAGCTGATGTTCGACGCCAGGCTTGCAAGAAACGCACCCTACTCGATGATCCAAGCCTTCGTGCACGTATTGTCTTTCTTATCTGTAGTCGCCACTTCTCACCTGAGCAGATTGCAGGCAGACTACACTTAGAACTTTCCTACGCTCCTGTCAGCTGTAGCACTATATATAGAGCCATACACTCGGAAAACTAGACTGTGAACTTCCAGGTGTACAGTCTGTACGTAGAGACTTAGACACCGAGGTAAACGACGGCATACAAAACACCTCATAGAGCGCAGAGGAAAAATACGGATAACTCATGAACTTGTCGAAAGACCAAAAGAGGTTGCAGATCGCCAACGCATTGGAGACTGGGAAGGTGATACCGTCATCGGTAAGGCCAAAGGGCCACGCCTGGTCACACAAGTTGACCGTATGAGCGGCTACCTTGTTGGTGGCAAAGCTGCATCAGGGTCTAGTGCTGATGTCAATGTAGCTATACAGCAAGCTTTGAGAGGTGAGGTAGTAAAAACCATAACGCTTGATCGTGGATCTGAGTTTGCTCGAGCAGCAGAACTTCAAGAAGCTATTGGAGTAAGTATCTACTTCTGTCTTCCACATCATCCCTGGCAAAGAGGTACCAATGAAAATACCAACGGTCTCATCAGAGAGTATTTTCCAAAAGGTACAGACCTCTCATCGATTAGCGATAGAGAGATTGAGGCAGTATATAATGAGCTCAATCTGAGGCCACGTAAGCGTCTGGGTTGGAAGTGCCCTTGGGAAGTCTACCATCACCAAACGTTGCACTTGCTTTGAGAATTC
>NZ_JDFG01000004.1 GCF_000565075.1 Atopobium sp. BS2 | reverse complement strand
TTGCCATAAAAATACCGACCTCCTAATCGTTAGATTTTGGTCTAACTTTTGGGGGTCGGTACAAAATCGGGGCTCTTTTTTACCGGCAAGTTGGGTAGCTTGTGGTCCGTGCGGTTCGTGCGGTCTTTCGTACCCCTCGTCTTTACCGACCGCGATGCTTTATCTATCAGGCTCTCCTTCAATGGAGTTGAGCATGTCAAAGTAGACGTCATCTTTAGTCATAATTCCAAGGTTCATCATGAAGTTCTTAGCCACACTGAAAAGCTCTGCATCAAGCGAGGCTCGCGTACCATCCAAGAAAATAGTAGAGACTTCATCTGTCGGAGCAACAGGAATTTTATTTTCTATGAGCGTGGTGTAAATCTCATCATCGTTCATATCTTCGCAGCTAAACTCAGGCTCACTTTGCGCGAGAATTGCTGTCTCGGTGCCAATAATAAATGTAGCTCCTGGTAAGAACTTCAGAGAAAACTGATAGCAAGCTTGAGCAGCTTTCAGATGTCTAAGTCTCCATTGGAAGAACGCCATGCGATAGTATCCAAAACCAATGCTCTCGGGGTCGTGTGCAAGTAGCAGGAGCTTCTTGAGTTCTTCTGCAGCAGCAGGAATGTCCAGCGACTCTTCAAGACAGTGGGAGAGGTGTAGCCTGGCGCTCATACTAAGGGGAGCAATCTCAACAGCCCTTCTCGCGTGCTGAAGAGCACTTTGAGTTTGTCCTTGGAGTGTTTGTGCAATAGAAATCAAAAGGTGTGCTTCAAAGTAGGACATAGGCGCCAGACGAGTATTTTTCTCTGGGTTTGACAGAATTCTGTTGTACAGTACGCGATCAACGTAGTTCATAAACACACGCCACTGGGTAGTGTTTGTGTCCGTGTAAGTATTATTCTCGTCAACGGAGTCAAGTGCTTCAAGAAGGAGCAGCTCCGCATCTCGATAGTTTTTCTCGCCAATAAGACGCTGAGCTTTGGTAACTGCTAAGGAAAGAAGGCCGCCATCAACAAACTCTTCGGAAATAGCCTCAAAATCGTCTTCTGCAAGCGTGCCTTTAATAAAGCGAGAAACCACGCGTTCTCCTGCCGCTCGCACCGTAGGGTCGGTGGACTTTGCGGTATACGACAAGATAGTGCGGACGTTTTCTTCTGTCGAAGATGAGAGGTTGCGCAAAATTTTGGTGATAATCTCTTCTCGCGCCTGACCTTCATCAATAGAAAGTCCTGAAACCTCATCGGTGCCTAGTGCGTGAGCTGCAACGCTATCAAGGCGTTTTTGAGAAGACTCAACAAAATCGTATCTACTTGGTGGACAGAAAATCTCATTGTCTAGGGTAAAGAGCGGTTGCACCGTATGAAGAATTCCGTCTACCTCGTCAATTTGTGCATTCCAGAGCTTATAGACAGAAATCGGATTTGTCTCTTCTGTTATGTGCGTATCTTCAAACTGCTTGCGGGTAATGTGGAACGAGTAGTGACATGCGTGCAGTTTGTTTGTATTGCAAATGCCGGACAGCCAGACTTCGCTAATCTTCTGCGAGCTTCTAAAGGCGCTTGCGGAAATGAGCATACCAAGATGCAAGTTGTAAGCGGTTGCAGCACGACAGAGGTCTTCAAAGGTTGCCTCTTTGATACTTCCATCTGCGCTAAGAAAGCTTCTTGGGAATTGCTCAGGAAGGGCCAGATGCACTCTAAAGGCAGCAATGCCCTTGTGCACGTTGGTTCTAAACTCAGTGACAAGACGCTGAGAAAGGCGCAAACTTTCAATGTGTAGGGAAATGGCTTTGCGGACAACCCACTCGCCATCTTCCTGGGTACTTTGAGTTGTAGCGCAGCGGGGTCGCGACTGCTTCATCATAGTTGAAACAATCTTTTGCTCAAAGGCAAGTAAGTCATGCTCAGATGCCATATTTGCATCAAGAAAATATCGCTCTGCAAAGAGGGCTGTGTTTAGAGCACTTTCAATAGTAAGGAGCTGAATCTTCTGCTCATAGGAAAGCGTTTTTTGATTAGCGCGCAGATAAAAGAGGCCATTGGTGCGCAGGCGTACCACACGGCAGGGGATGGCATTATCTTGCACGTCAAGAACGCCGGCATCTTTTAGTCTTTGAGCCAGATGTAGTTCAAAGTCACTAGGCGGGATGGCAACAGAACCACCTTTTCGGTGAGAATCTTTCTCACGCAAAAATGCTGTAGTTACAAAATGTTTAAGCACTTCAAGAGGGGTGGTGGACTCTGTAAGCGTAAGAGAAAGCGCTTCAATATTGAGCTTTGTATGCCAACCAGTCTGATTAATAGAACCAACATGTTGATTATTTTGTGCAGCATCTAGAGACTCATCAGGCAGAACGTCTGTATTGACGAGAGACGGATAGAGTTTTCCAAGCCTGTTTCTTCCAGGTTGCTTAGCTTCTGGATTATTTTCCTGACGAGTCATCATACACCTCCCAAGTTAGGCATAGTGATTCATCTATAGTTAACTATATACCTTAGCTGGTGTGCGACATTTCAGCTGTCAATAGTTAATTCGGCAGGCGAGAAGAAAATGCCATTGACTGGTTAGTTTTGCGTCATGAACGGTATACTCACATACGTAGATGATTGGATTGACATGGCAATAATGCAAAACGTAACTGATACAAATAAGTCACTGATAGCTTCTGATGTAATTTCAGATCTGCAGAATCGCTCGCTTATTATTTTTGATTTTGATGGGACTATGGCAGACACGTTGCCCACCATTGTTTCTACCGCAAAGATGGCAATGACAGACTGCGGCCATACAGACTTTATAGAATCAGACCTTAAAAAGCTTGTAGGACCGCCGTTTCCTTATGCGTTTGAGCTGGTCTTTGGCTTAAGCCATGAGGATGCTGTTACGGTTACTAAACGTTACCGTGAGCTTTATGTAACTACAGGAAAATGGCCACTCTTTGAGGGTATGAGAGACCTCATCGATGACCTTCATGCCGCAGGTAAAAAGGTTGCGGTGGCAAGCTCAAAGAATCAGCCTATGCTTGAAATGGGCCTTAGGGATAACAACCTTATTGGTGTTCTTGATACCTATGCTGGAAGAATAGATGAGGCAGCAACTGATAAAATCACTGCTATCGCTCACGTTATGCTCCAGCTTGGCTTTGATGCTTCTGAAAGCGTTATGATAGGGGACCGCCTTTTTGATATGGAAGCAGCATTCCCAAATCAGATTCCATGTATTGGTGTTTTGTATGGAAAAACCACCAACAAACAGGAACTTATTGATGCAGGTGCAGTTGCAATTGTAGATACCGTAGAAGATTTACACCACGTTCTTCTCGCCTAAGAATCGTTACATACACAAAAAACGCCTTGTCGCTAAGATGACAAGGCGTTTTACATTACATAAGCTCAACCTTTACTCAAGCTCAAAAGCTCCAGTGTAGAGCTGGTAGTACGTTCCTCGCTTGGCGAGAAGTTCATCGTGCGTGCCGCGCTCAATAATGCGACCGTGGTCAAGTACGACAATAACATCTGCGTTTCTAACCGTAGAAAGACGGTGAGCAATAACAAAGGTGGTGCGGTCGTACATCAGAGCGTCCATACCACGCTGGACAATTGCTTCAGTACGTGTGTCAATGCTGGAGGTAGCTTCGTCCAGAATCATGACGGGTGGATCTGCAACCGCAGCGCGAGCAATGGAGATGAGCTGGCGCTGTCCTTGGGAGAGGGCGCTGCCGTTGTCCTTAAGCATAGTGTGGTAACCCTCTGGAAGACGTCTGATAAAGTCATCGGCACCAGCAAGTTTTGCGGCCTTCACGCAGTCCTCATCAGTAGCATCAAGACGGCCGTAGCGGATGTTATCCAAGACGGTACCTGTAAAGAGATTGACGTCTTGCAGAACAATACCGAGAGCACGACGAAGAGCGCTCTTTCTAATCTTGTTAATGTTGATGCCGTCATAGCGAATCTTGCCGTCTTCAATGTCATAGAAGCGGTTGAGCAGGTTAGTAATGGTTGTTTTACCAGCACCTGTTGCGCCAACAAAGGCAACCTTCTGACCAGGTTTTGCATAAAGAGAAATATCATGCAACACGGTGTGGCCAGGCTCGTAGCCAAAGTCAACATCAAAGAGGCGAACGTCTCCCTTAACAGGGGTGTAAGTAACCGTGCCGTCACTGTGTGGATACTTCCAAGCCCAGTAACCGGTGCGGTATTCAGCTTCCTGAACTTTACCGTCAATGGTTTCTGCGTTGACTAACGTAACGTAGCCTTCTTCAGTCTCTGCTGGTTCATCAAGTAGCTCAAAAACTCGATTAGCACCAGCGATACCCATAACAACAGAGTTAATCTGACTAGAAATCTGGTTGATCTGAGCGGAGAACTGACGTGTCATGTTGAGGAAGGGGACAGCTACAGCAATGGTGAAAGGTAGTCCAGACAAAGAAACGTTTTGAATGTTCAGAGTAATAAACACACCAGAAACTACAGCAACTACAACGTACATAATGTTGCCCAGATTGTTGAGGATGGGCATAAGCGTGTTGGCATAAAGGTTTGCATTTCTTGCAACAACCATCAGCTCATCGTTGATTTTGTCAAATGATTCAATAGTTTCTGCCTCATGGCTAAAGACCTTAACGACCTTCTCGCCATTCATCATTTCCTGAATGTGACCCTCAACATCTGCGGTGGTTTTCTGAGTCTTAACAAAGTTCTTTGCGGACTTACCACCAAGGTTTTTAGTAGCAAGGCCCATCAAAGAGAATCCAAACAGAACAACCATGGCCATAAGTGCGCTGTAGTAAAACATGATGAATACTACTGCGATGATAACCACAGAGGTAAAGAGGAGGTTTGGAAGACTGGTACCAATCATCTGGCGCATTGCGTCAATATCATTGGTGTAATAGCTCATGATGTCGCCATTGAGATGCGTATCAAAGTACCTAATAGGCAAGTCCTGCATGTGCGAGAACATCTTTGAACGCCATTTTTGCAGAGCTCCCTGGGTGACAATAGCCATACCCTGGGTAGAGATGATATTTGCAAGAAGTCCAATGACGTAGAAGGTGGCGAGAAGAGCTACGTTTTGGAAGACTAGGCCTTCAGCAGAACTCCAGTCACCACTATCAATAAAGTTAGAGATGATAGAGAGGATTCGCTCCAA
Source organism: Atopobium sp. BS2 (assembly GCF_000565075.1). Classification (GTDB taxonomy): domain Bacteria; phylum Actinomycetota; class Coriobacteriia; order Coriobacteriales; family Atopobiaceae; genus Lancefieldella. The sequence continues at coordinate 13,870 of NZ_JDFG01000004.1, read as the reverse complement.
GAAGACACTTGGGAGTGACTGCATAATTGCTTGGATAACAGCACCAAGGAGTGCTATAGGGAGAAGGACAGGGTAGAACTCCCAGAGCATTTTAATGGTTCGAGTAAGAATTTTTCCCACGGGAAGCTTTGGTCTTGTGTTGTTTGTTTCTGTTGCCCTACTCATGAGAAGTCACCTCACCTTCCTGAGACTGATTTTCATCAACACTTTGCTTGTTCTGTGAGAAGTACACTTCGCGATAGATTGGGTTATCTTTCAGGAGTTCTTTGTGTGTACCAATTGCGTTTATGCGACCGTTGTCCAGAACAATAATCTTGTCAGATTCTTCGATACTGGAAGTACGCTGAGCAATGATGATCTTGGTGGTATCAGGCAAGAAATCTTTAAGACCAGAGCGAATTAAAGAATCTGTCTTTGTATCAACAGCACTGGTAGAGTCATCAAGAATAAGTACTTTTGGACGCCTAAGCAGTGCGCGCGCGATACAGAGTCGCTGCTTCTGACCACCAGAAACGTTGTTGCCACCCTGCTCGATATGAGTCTCATATTTATCAGGGAAGGTTTGAACAAAGTTATCAGCCTGAGCAAGACGAGCTGCCTCAAGAATCTCTTCATCGGTAGCGTCAGGGTTACCCCATAGGAGATTCTCTTTGATGGTGCCGCTAAAGAGAACGTTTTTCTGAAGAACCATGGCAACAGCACCACGAAGAGTGTCGATGTCATAGTCTTTGACGTTGTGTCCGCCAACAGAAACGCTACCAGCGGTTACATCGTATAGGCGTGGAATAAGCTGCACCAGTGTGGACTTTGCAGAACCGGTACCACCGATGATACCGATGACTTCACCAGAGTTGATGTGAAGATCTACATCAGACAGGGCTTCTCGACCCTCTGGACCGGAATAGGAGAATCCAACGTTCTCAAAATCAATGGATCCGTCTGTAACCTCAGTCAAAGGATTTTCTGGGTTGTTAATAGTGGAAGTTGCAAGGAGTACCTCACAGATGCGGCGAGCACCTTCTTCTGCAATGATGATCATGGCAAAGACAAAGGAAAGCATCATGAGTGCCATAAGCATCATAAAGCCATACGTAATAAGCGAAGAAAGCTGTCCAACGCCAAATGCAGTTCCTTGAGAAGAGACAATCAGGTACGAGCCAAAGTACAGAATGAAGACAAACAACACGTAAATAGTGAAGTTCATAAATGGAGAGTTCAGAGCCATGAGCCTCTCGGCTGCTGTAAAATCTTCGCGCAGCTCTTCTGAAGCCTTATCGAATTTCTGACGCTCAAAGTTTTCATTTACAAACGACTTAACAACACGGATACCAGCCAAGTTTTCTTCAGCGGATTCGTTGAGTGCGTCGTATCTCTTAAATACCTTTTTAAAAATAGGAATGACTCTAGAAATAATGAAGTAGAGACCAATTCCTAGAAGAGGCATGACGGCAACAAAAATAATGGCAAGCCAGCCGCCCATGATAAAGCCAGCAATAAACGCTGCAATAAACATAAATGGAGCACGAACGGCCAGGCGGATGAGCATCATAAATGCCATTTGTACGTTAGAAATATCCGTAGTAAGGCGCGTTACTAACGATGACGAAGAGAACGCATCAATAGTGGTAAACGAGAAGTTTTGGATATTACGGAACATATCACGACGAAGATTGCGTGCAAAGCCCGTGGATGCTTTGGCAACAGAAATACCGGATAGTGTTCCAAACAGCAGCGATAGCATTGCCATAACAGCAAGAACAGCTCCAGACTGAATGACAGCGTTTAGTTCTGCCCCCGTACGAAGCGTATCAACAAGATTGGCTGTTCTAAAAGGAATGAGGATTTCTAAGATGGTCTCAATTAACACAAAGAGAGGAGTGAGGATAGTGTCTCTTTTGAACTCGCCGATACTCTTTGAAAGCACTAAAGCAATCTCTTTAATGGAAAGATTACTGACATCTACAATACCTGTCAGGGTAGAGGGAGCCAAGGTAGTATCTGCTTCAGATGTTTCAACCATGCTTTCAAGTTCTTCAGTTGAAGTTACTTCTTCTGACATGACGTTTCTCCTTTCTCATCTCTGTTAATTGTGTCCCAATGTTCAACTAAACGATCTAGATATGCGCAGAATGTAACTTTTTCTTCATCTGAAAGAACCGACAAAGCCTGCGCTTCAAATGACTCGATGGCCTCTTGAGCTTCTTTTGCTTGTTTTCGACCTTCTTTTGTCAAAGAAAGAAGTGTTTGTCTGCGATCTTTGTCTACGCGCGTACGTTCAACAAGACCTTTTGCTTCAAGTTTGCTCACCATTTCTGAAAGAGATGCAGATGTATTCTTTGTCTTGGCGAGAAGATCTTTTTGGGTCATATCTCCATCACGATAGAGCGCAGTCAAAATAAATTGTTGACCGCCACGACATCCGCGCGTGATGTAAAGATAATGACCTAGATGGCCAAGATTGCGAATAATACGCATTTCTTGAGTAGGTGAGGTTGATGCTTGATGCATGAGCACCTCCCGTAACAGAAATAATTCTTGCTAGGTATTTTACTCAAAAATCCTGAGATAGCAAGGTACTTAACAATTAAGTACCTAAGTTTTATTTTCTTGAAACAAAAGCAGGTAAATCAGGTTAGAGTTCCAGCTCTGTTTTTAAAGGTAGGCAAAATTTGCAAATAACCTACGAATTACCGCACCAGGAGACACCTTAGGAACGTTGTGAGGGCATCCTGGAATGAAGAGAAGTCGAGCGGTAGGAATTGCCTCAGCAATACGGCGAGTTTCCTCTGGATAAATCTCATCGTATTCACCTGCCATGACAACAACAGGAACGGCGATGTGTTCAAGGGACGCGGGGTCAATATGAGGGTTATCTACCATGAGCTCCAGATGCTCTGCAATACGAGCCGCCTCAGCAGGCGAGGGAACGGGATAGCCATCTTCTAGAACAGCGCCTTCCCAACCTTGAGCTGCCCAACATTTATTGCCCTCGATACTTTCATAGAGCCAGGTCATATCACCTAACGTGTCAGGCTCAAGATTTGCTCCGATAGATACGAGAGAGACAACTACGTCTGGATAGTCACGTGCCAGAAGAAGACCAAGAATAGCTCCGTCAGAAAAGCCCACAATATGAGCAGATGAAACACCAAGCTGCCTCAGGACAGCATACGCATCTTCTGCCATCTGCTCGTAGGTAAAGGCGGCAGTTCCTCGGGTGCTTAAACCCTGATCTCTTGAATCAATACCAATTGCGATGTAGCCGCGGCTGCATACTTCATCAATGATGGTGCCAAAAATTCCGTGTTCTTCACCGTTTCCGTGGAGAAACACAATGGGCGCAGCATTGGTACCGTTAGCAACAGACGCCAAATAAGCCGCAGTTGAAGCGAGGTCTTCACAGGGTTTCTCGCCAGATGAAGTGCCAGGAGCGTAGACAAACGTTGCAATTTCTGCGCCGTCATCAAGCAACACCTGAAGATGGCTCTTCAGGTGTGCTGTTGGCTTGTTATAGGGTTTTGGGCGGTAGACGGGTGGAAACTCGACCACATATGCTCCTAGCTGCGTGTTTTAATTCTTCTGGCTTGGATGTGCTTTGAAAAAGTCAAAGCGAGGAGGGAGCTCTTCAAGCTGGTGTTCCTCTGGGCTCTGGCCAAGCTTTGCCGCAAGCTCTTTTGGACCCATAAAGGCGTTCTCCCAAGAGAAGAACTCCTCATGTGGGAAGTTAAGAGCAGCTGCAATGCGCTCGCAGCCTTCTGGAACAGCTGGATGCATAAGCAGTGTGATGGCTTTGAGCGCATAGAATGCATCAGCAAGTGCCTGGTCGTAGGCCTCGTCATTGCCCTGAGCGGCCTTGGAAGCCTCGCCCCAACGCTTGTTTTCTGCGCGAGCGTACTCATCAACAGCGGCAAGCGCGGAATGTGCGTCAAAGCCGTATGCAAGTTGCTCGTACTTAAGCAGTACCTCTTGAGCGGCATCAATGACTTCCTGGTGAGGTTCGCTGACAGGCAGGTGACCACCACACGCATTGGCTGCACCATACAGGCAGCTACGAGCCATGCGGTTAAAGATGTTAGTGAGGAATGCGGACTCCTTGAGCGCTGGATCAACAACGCGAGGGTCATCCTTTACCAGAAGGTCTGGCTGGCCATCTTTACCCTTCCTAGATACGGAAGTATCAAAAGCTTTTGGCGAGAAGGACACGGCGCGCTGATCAAGGCCAAGCGAGAGCCAGTGAGCACGGAGCTGCTCTGGAGTGTAGAACTCAAGAAGCTCTTCAGCCATTGGAGGCTTGATAGCACCAGAGCTGGAAGCCTTCTTGTTCATAAAGAGAATGTGGTAGTTAGCAACTGGAGTATCGGTGATAAGACCCCAATCAAGTGCATCCCACAGCGGGTTCTGGACAATGCAGTAGAAGAAGATGTTGTCCTGACCAATGAACTGGTAGACAGCAGCATCGTCACAGCACCACCAATCGCGCCACTCGTCAGAAGAGTAGCGAGAACCACCGTTGCTAGCGTCTTCAGAAAGAGCAGCACGTGTGAAGGTGATAGGAGCCCAGAGGGACTCAGTCCAGACCCAGATGGTAAGGTCTTTGAGATCTTCAATGTCTGGAGACTTAAGACCCCAAGAAATATTGCCCGTCATGCGGTAAGGCAAGAGAGTCTTGCTTGTTCTAAAACGAATTCCAGCCTCTTTGAGTTTCTCGCGAGCTTCATCTCTATCTTGCCAATTTTCAAAAACAACAGAGAAGGAAGAAGCGTTACCTTCTGGCTCAATGACACTATGAGCTGGGAGGGAAGAGGCAACGCCGTCAAAGTCTTGGCGGAAGGAATTTTGAATGTAGATAATAGGCTCGGTTAGAGTCTCTTGAACGGTAGAGGTTACAACTGAGCGAATCTGTGGGTTGTTCTTCCACTTTTCTACCAGGTTATTTAGAAACTCTTTGTATTGTGGCAGGTCAAAGTACCAGCTTGGTGCAGGACGAAGCTCTGGCGTGGTGCCAGTGAGCTGCGAAACAGGGGCAATGAGTTCATCTGGATTGAACTGATGACCTAGATCGCACTCTTCTGCGTAGGCTTTCTCTGACTTGCATCCCTTAATGGGGCAACGTCCATTGACCTGGCGACCATTAAGGAATGTCTGAGCCTCGGTATCGTAAAACTGTTTAGTTGAGAGCTTGGAGAGTTTACCGCGCTCGTAGAGGCGGTGCATGATGCTATCAGCCATCTCTTCGTGGATCTTTGCAGCGGGTTCTAGCGCGGAACCGCCGTAGAAATCAAGCGAGATATTGTAGGCGTTAAGAGCGCTTTTCTGCAGGTTGTGATTATGATTAACGTAATCAAGGATGGTGCCCTCGTAGCCCTCTTCTTCAACCTTTTTGCGATAGCCTTCTGCAATAGGAGAGCCATAGCAATCAGTTCCCGAGATAAACAGTACGTTTTTCTGGCCAATACGATCTCTTAAGAAACGAGCAAAGAAATCTGCTGGGACAAAGACGCCCGCAATATGTCCAAAGTGGAGATTCTTATTACCGTAGGGCATACCACCGGTAATGACAGCGCGCTTAGGAAAATGAGGGCGGTTGTTCATGTCGTAGCTTTCGGCCATGGATACCTCGCAGTTGGAATTAGTAGATTACGCAAATTATCTTCTTATTCTAATCTTTTTTGATTCACTACACGAATAGATTCAGAAGTCGATACTATAGTGAGTAGAAATTATGTAAGGAGAGTTTGTGGGAAGAAAAAAGCCAAAGACAAGCCTTGAGTTTGTTCTAAAGGATCCACCAAAGTCCGTGGTGACGCCCTTCCTTGTGGCTGATCTTGCACTTTTACTTATGTTTGTGTGTCATATTCCGTTGATGGTTATGGGAGAGCTCCCACCCAATGACATCCTTCCAGCCGTGTTGGGTCTTCTAGGAAGCATGTTGGCAGGTGGCTTGATCCTTGTGTGGATTATCCGCGTCAATAAGCGAGATTTTAGGTCTTTGGGTCTTCGAGTAAACTCCTGGCCAGGATTTATGCGCGGAGTTACCTTTGGCTTTTTGATGGTGCTGTTTACCTTTGGCTCTATCATGCTCATTGAAGGCTTTGATTTTAACTTCAACGCTTCCTATAACATTTTTGCTGCTCTCTTCTTACTTGTGGCAACACTTATTGAGTCCGCAGCAGAAGAAATCTTGTTTAGAGGCTACCTACAAACTGGCGTTGCAGCTAAGAGTTCTTTTCCTGTAGCCCTGGTACTTCAAGCAGTGCTCTTTACCGCAACGTATGGACTAACGCCTAATATCTCTGTTGCCGCAGCAGTCTCAGTCTTTTTGATGGGCATCCTGTATGGCCTGGTTTTTTGGCTTACCGATAACCTGCTTATGACCATTGCTATGCACTTTATCTGGAACTTTGTGACTGGCCCTATTCTGGGCATCTCGGTTACTACCACGCTTCTTCCCACCACACTTTTAACGGCGTATCCTGCAGCATCTGAGTTTATCTCGGGTGGCGCCTACGGTATTGAAGCAAGCGTTGTTACCATTTTTGTATGCCTTGCTGCCTGCGCTATAGTAGGTTGGAAATGTTATAAGGCACAAGGCGAGAAGAACTAATGGCTTCAAACATGCTTCAGTCAATTGAGACTCTTTCAGTAGAGCCGGGAACACCGCTGCTGCTCCATGCATGCTGTGGTCCATGCTCACTTGAACCTTTAAAACATCTGAGGGAAGAGGGCTTTGAGCCAACCATTTGCTGGACTAATCCTAATATTCAGCCAGTTGAAGAGCACGATAGGCGTCTGCAGACATTACTTACGTGGGCTCAAGAAGAGGCTCATGTTGAGGTGATTGTGGCAGGAGATCCGCGAGAGCAGTGGGAGCGAGCTGTGGCCCCTCAGGGATTTGAGCGAGATCGTCGCTGTCGTGCTTGTTACGCAATCCGCTTGGCAGAGAGTTGTCGTGTGGCGGCCGAGCGTGGGTTTGAATACGTTTCTACAACACTGGCTGTCTCGCCCTATCAGCTCTTTGATGCGTGCGAGGATGAGCTGGTGTCCATTGCGCATGCTCATGGACTGACGCCTGTATGGAGAGATTTCCGTCCGTATTACCCAGAGGCTACAAAAGAGTCTCGTGAGCTTGGTATGTATCGACAAAATTATTGCGGTTGCAGATATTCTGCAGCCGAGGCTCAGATAGAGCGTCATGAAGCTCGTGACGCAAGAAAGGCAGCACGTCATGCGAACTGACGATTTTGATTACAACCTTCCAGAAGAGCGTATTGCACAAGCTCCTGCTGAGCCAAGAGACTCTTGTAGGCTTTTGGTGCTGCATAGAGAAGATGGGCGCATAGAGCACAAGCACTTCACTGATATTGTGGAGTATCTTGAGCCGGGCGATTTGGTTGTAGTTAATCAGACGCGCGTTATGCCAGCTCGCCTTGTAGGTAAAAAGCAAAATACGGGCGGCGTCTCAGAAACGCTGCTTTTAAAACGTCGAGAAGACATTGATGCTTTGGGTAGTGTATGGGAGTGTCTGGTAAACCCTGGTAAGCGCCTTAAGCCTGGTGCAGTAATTGAATACCGTGCAGGTGGCTTGCATGCTCCTGACTCAGCTCCTGTTGTGTTGACGGGCACCATTGTGGATTTTGTTGACGACAACAGGGGAGGTCGTCTGGTGCGTTTTGAAGCACAGGGAGACCGTACTCTTGACGAGGCTATTCATGAGGCGGGCCACGTTCCACTGCCTCCGTATATTACACAGTACGAGGGAGACCCAGAGAAGTACCAGACGGTCTACGCTATGCAGGATGAGCATTCTGCTGCAGCTCCTACCGCGGGTCTTCACTTTACTCCTGAGCTCATTGAAACTATCAAAGCAAAGGGTGTCCAGTGGGCATCTGTTGAGCTAGAGGTGGGTATTGATACCTTCAGGTTGGTAACAGAGGACGATCCTACTAAGCACGTCATTCATACCGAGCGCTACCACGTAGCTCCAGAAGTTGTAGAAGCAGTAAAGGCTACCAAAGCCGCTGGTCATAAGGTTATTGCCATTGGTACTACCAGTGTTCGCTCGCTTGAAAGCGCCTGGGATAGTCAGATTCCTGCAGCTGAGCCTCCTGTTGTTGCCCGTCGTTTTGAGGAGGCAGAAGACTCTGCTGCGCTGACTCACAAAGGCGATATGGTTGCCCGAGAAAACGCAACTACCAACCTCTATTTGATGCCAGGCTCTACGTTCCACGTGGTAGACACCATGGTGACCAACTTCCACGTTCCTCGTTCAACTTTGATGATGCTGGTTTCTGCGTTTGCAACGCGCGAGCAGATTATGGACGCCTATCAAAGTGCCATTGACGAGAAGTACCGCTTCTTGTCATTTGGTGATGCCATGATCATCATTTAGCGAGTTTGGTTACGTGAAGACGATTTAGTGAAGATGACCCTTATGCTTAGCTTGAGGGTTTAGACCTAGAGAAAAAGTGCTCACAGTATTGTGAGCACTTTTTTCATACGGTACTTTATCTGGGCAAAGACTAAATTACCAGTTAAAAATCAGCCATACAAAAGAAGCAAGAATCGCTATCATGCCAAGAACAACAATGATGAAGCCAATGCGCTGACCACGAGTTGTCTCTCGAAGGATTTTCTCGCCAGTAATAAGCTCTTTAAGGGTGAGCTGCTTGGTATTGATGTTAATTACTTGCTCGTCAACAGACTTTCTGAGCTGCTCAGTAATTTCTGGTGTTGCATGAATTTCTTTAGCATCATCAATGACTGACTGTGCTTCATCATGTTTATCTGCTGCCTCGTTAAAGAGCTCCTTGGCTGTCTTAATTTTTTCTTCAAGACCCTCTATATCTTTGCTTAGAATCCTCTGACGAGCATTAGCCTCAGCTACCACAGCGTCATATTCTTGCTGTTTCTGCTCATAATCTTTGCGAGCCGCATCAATAGAAGACTCTGAGGACTCCAACGATTTGCCCTGGGTCCAGTAATGCGTTTGTGCCATCTCAAGTGAAGACTGGAAAGAGTTCTGTAGTTCCTCAACTTGCTTTTGGGCCTGCTCTGCACGAGCAAGCTCTGACTTAAGGTCTTCCTCAATACGAACAATTGCATCGTGGTTAGCAGCAGGGTCTGTCTTAAGACCAGCAAGCTCTTCTCTCAGAGAAAGCTGTCTTGCCTGGGAGTTTTCCAGTGCTTTATTTGCAGACGCTACAGCAGCATCGCGTTTCTCGGTAACTTCTTTAAGCTGAGCCTCAGCGTTTTTGACACCACGCTGCGCCTCGGAGATTGTTTTTGAAATATCGTCTAGCCTGCCTTTTGCTGTGGCAGCAACTTCTTTGTAAGGCTTAATCTTTGCTTCGTCGTCAACTTTTTGCTGTTCAAGCTTTTGAATAAGCTGGTTTTTCTTAACCGTGAGAAGATCCACTTGCGTAGACTGATCGCTCATGACCTGAGCGGTTTCTGCAAAAATTTTCTCTTGCTCAGCAATTATTTGATCAAACGAGCTCTGTACGTAGTCTCTGTGCTCTAAGTCTTGCTTGTCTTGAGCAAGGTGTTCTTGCATCTGCTTAAGCTCTTGCTTTGCAGAGTTTGTCTCTTTGGCAGCGTTGTGGACTTCTTTGGTAGCCTGGAAACCTTCTGCAACGGCGGTTGTGGCGCTCTCAAACGCACTGCTTACTCCCTTTGCTACAACCTGAGTAGTGTCTTTGGCAATCTTTTGAATGTCCTGGGATTTGCTGGGTTCAGGTGTGTCTGCAGACTCATTCTGCTCATTAGAAGTGGTTACTTGAGTATCTATCGTGTCCAAATCCTCGGTTTTAGAGTTTTGGATATCGTTTTCAGCCATGGTGAACCTCCTACAAGAGTTCCGACTTTTTATTTTTACCCTGTTTTTGAGCAAATCATAGTCTAATTTGGTTCTTTCTGGAAATAAGATTGGATATAATACGTTATGTTTTGTTACGATAGTAACGATTAATCGAGAATAACTCTCGAGTAGATTTGGTTATCCGGAAAGGGAGTCCACTTATGGTTTCAAAGCAGACTACTATCATCAATGCAACTGGTCTTCACGCTCGTCCAGCATCCGTCTTTGTTTCTGAGGCAAAGAAGTTTGAGAGCAACGTCACCATCAAGAATGTTGACAAGGACTCCGCACCAGTTAACGCTAAGTCCATCATGATGATTCTTGCTGCTGGCCTTGGTACTGGCACCAAGATTGAGATTGCATGCGACGGCGCTGACGAGCAGGCAGCTCTTGACGCTCTCGTTGCTCTTGTTGAGAGCGGTTTTGGCGAGTAAGTTAACAGCTTACATACTGTGCACGTCAAGCCCGGCTTTGCCGGGCTTTTTTCAAAGAGAGGTTAGTATGACATTTGTTGCAACATGGCTTGTAACTACTGTTGCTACGTTGGTGGCCTGCACCTTAATTCCAGGTCTAACTATTGTGGGAGGCTCGTGGGCAGGTCCTATTCTGTTCTCGTTAGTACTCGCAGCAGTCAATACGGGCATTAAGCCTGTTGTTAAGCTACTCTCATTGCCTATTAACGTGCTGACCCTAGGTATTTTCTCGCTCTTTATTAATGCTTTTATGCTTGAGCTTTCAAGTTTTATTTCTAGGAATTTGCTGCATGCGGGCGTTGCTATTGATTCTTTAGGCACCGCTATCCTGGGATCAATAGTTATCTCAATTGTCTCTTCAATTGTGATTAACCTTACTGGTCTGAAGAAGGAGAACCTTTCCTAAGTTCCTTCTGGGCTTTATCAAGCTTGGCAAAACTTTCCGAGATAGCAGAGGTAATCTGAGAGATCTGCGATGACTCGGTAATGTTTTCAATCAACGATGTTGCGGATACATTGACAAGCGAACTAAGGAGGTCAAAGAAGACCTCTTTGGTTTGCTTTTCTGTTTTAGTGAGTGCCGCAACAACAGGCTGTAAGTTTGCGGGCGAGCTAATAATGTCGCTGAAATAGACTGCTCCGCCTGCCGAGAGGGCGTCAAAGAGCTCGTTAGTAAAGTGCTCACGATCAGAGAGCGGGAGTTCTTTATACCAGTTGCTGAATGCCTCGTTAATCTTTTTACATTCCGGCTGGAAATCATCAGCAAATTCAAAGGTATTGCGAGAGACTTGCCATGAAACGCCGTCGTGAGCCATCATACCTGTCTCGGAGCTTTTTACGATGAGCTTTGGAACAGCAGGATCATCAAAAATCATGCCCACTACACTAAACTCAGGCAAAATTCTGATGTATTTATCTCCAAGCGCCTTATGAGCTGTGGTGGGAATAATTTCTGGACACATGTTAGGACCGTCGTTACTCCAGACGCGATCAATTGTGCCAAGCAGCTCGTCAGGGCAGACTGTTGCTGCGTATGCCGCAAGATTGCCACCCTTAGAGTGACCGCCAACCATAACTTTTGCGCAGGTAGTGCTATTGCCTGCTGCAAGGTGTTCGCGAATACGTTTCTCAAGGTATAGTGCTGCTGATTTATCAGCGGATGTAACCTGGAAGCTGAGGTTGAGGTTTTCTCGCCAGCCAACGAGCGTGCCGTCAGTTCCTCTAAAAGAAACAAACATCTGTCCTGTAGGAAGATAGGCGGTAAATGCTGCAAACTGCAGGTTTTTCTCGACATTAATGCGGTCTACATAGCGGCCAAGCTCAATGTTGGCAAAGCGGGGAGCGTTAACCAGTGCTTCAAGAAAAGTTCCATCAACGCGAGAAAATCCCGTGATAAGAGACGGATCGTCATCGAGTTTCTTCAGCATTTTGGCGCAAGCGCTGCCAAGTAGAACGCGTTTCTCGCTACGCTCAGAAGGCACGACGCCGCCAAATCCCAGATAGGAAAGGATTGAGAGAATCAGGTTATCAACGTTGTTAAAGGGATTCTTTTCAAACGTCAGATCGCCGCGCCAGTGTAGATAGTCAACGACATTTGCCATGATGCCTCTTTCCTGCTGGTACTTTTCGTATACTAAGCATAGATGAAGTTTGATTGATTTGGGGAGAAGCCCGTGGAAAAAGCTACAGTTTCTTCAAAAGCAATTGCTACCAAAAAGCGCTTTGTTTTTGCAGATGTTCTTACCATTCTGGCAGGTATTGCTGTTGTTATGCTGCATACCTCTCTTAATGTTTTTTCTCTTGCCCACACAAAAACTTGGGCCTTCTCTTTAGCTCTGCAAGCTGCGTTTATTTATGCGGTACCCATCTTTTTTATGTTGAGTGGTATGAATTTGCTTGGGTATAGAAGTAAATACTCTACAAAGACATTCTTTATGAAGCGTGCAAGAAAGACGCTGATGGCGCTCATTTTTGGCAGCGCAGTGGTGTATCTGATGTACGTACTTTTTCCTACAAAGTTTTGGGGCGCCGAAGAGGTTGCGGCAAGCGCTGGTGCTGCTGATTTTATTAAGCGTTTTATGACTAACAATATCAATAGCACGCTTTGGTTCATCTATACCATTTTGTATCTGTATCTTTTGACACCTGTTCTTTCTCTGGTAGTTCAAAAGAAAGAAACCCTGCTCTATGTTATGTCGCTCACGCTCTTTGTGAGCTTTGGTCTGCCTCTTCTTGAGTTTCTTGGTGTTCGTGGTGTTTACTTTGATCAGCTGTTTAGATGGGCTGCGTTTAACAGCGATGGCCTTTTCTACTATCTGCTGGGATATTACGTTAAGACGTATTACGACGAGCTTCCAAAATTTACTAAAAACAATTTAGTACTTGCTGTAATTTTCTTGCTTTCGTCTGCGGCTATGTTTGGCTGGGGACTTATTGCTAACAACTTTGGAACCCCACTGACGCCAGAAATGACGTATCAGAGTTATCCAGTTGCTATTAAAAACTTCCTCTGCTTAGCACAGGCCGCATCTTTGTTCCTGTTTGTGCTGAACCTTGAGCCAAAGCTGCAGGAGTTCTCTGATGCTACTAAGAAGCACATCAGCACCGTATCTGCTGGTGTTTTAGGAGTCTATCTGTTCCAGATTCCTGTTATTAATTTCTTAGGACTAAGACTTAGTCGATTCCCATACAGCTTGCTTGGAAATGCTTTTGTACGAGGCATCTTTGTCTTTGCAGTCACAATTGTTGTAGTTATAGCGTTCCAGTGGCTGATGAGACAGATCAAGCTGAAATTATCTGCTAAATAACTTTTGCTATGTCATCTGAGAAATTGAGTTGATATTAGAAACAATTTTAGTATCAGATAAAATATGGTTTATATAAACTGAAGGAGTACAGAGATGAGCTCTTTTACGTTTTTTAAACATAAAGATTTTTCTAATAACGCGTCCGAGAATGTAATAAAAACGTCACATCTTCGCACGTTCAATCCCACTAGAATACTGGGTTTTTGTTTGCTTAGTTTAATCTTTGGATTTCCTTTTCCTGTGATTTTAATTTCTAGTGATGATGTTTATTGCAATGTGCCATTGGTGTCTTTTGTGATGTGCATTTTTGTTGCTTGTGTCTTTGATAAGGCATATCGCATTCTTAATGACGGAACAGTTCAAAAGACGATCAAAAGTCTATGTTTGTGTCTAGTTATTTGGTTGATCTCAGCTCTATTTATTTACTGTTTAGCGTACATAGATTTGGGTTTTGGTGGAAAAATTGTCAATACAGGTATAGGTCTTTTTGTATTTATCTGTCTTAGTCGGATTGTGATTCGTTAATACATAGACCTGCATAAAAATTTGAACTACCTCCCATTTCTTGGACATAAGAAATGGGAGGCAGTTCGTTGTGCGGATGATTATGATTCTGCAGCGTGTTAGCGTCGGCTTTTGCGTTTGGCGCGCAAAATAGTGCAGCTTTGGTAGGTTCTGCTGAAGAATCGACATGTTCCTAATCAAGATAGCTAGGCAGCTAGGCGGTCGCACTA
>NZ_JDFG01000003.1 GCF_000565075.1 Atopobium sp. BS2 | reverse complement strand
GAATTCTCAAAGCAAGTGCAACGTTTGGTGATGGTAGACTTCCCAAGGGCACTTCCAACCCAGACGCTTACGTGGCCTCAGATTGAGCTCATTATATACTGCCTCAATCTCTCTATCGCTAATCGATGAGAGGTCTGTACCTTTTGGAAAATACTCTCTGATGAGACCGTTGGTATTTTCATTGGTACCTCTTTGCCAGGGATGATGTGGAAGACAGAAGTAGATACTTACTCCAATAGCTTCTTGAAGTTCTGCTGCTCGAGCAAACTCAGATCCACGATCAAGCGTTATGGTTTTTACTACCTCACCTCTCAAAGCTTGCTGTATAGCTACATTGACATCAGCACTAGACCCTGATGCAGCTTTGCCACCAACAAGGTAGCCGCTCATACGGTCAACTTGTGTGACCAGGCGTGGCCCTTTGGCCTTACCGATGACGGTATCACCTTCCCAGTCTCCAATGCGTTGGCGATCTGCAACCTCTTTTGGTCTTTCGACAAGTTCATGAGTTATCCGTATTTTTCCTCTGCGCTCTATGAGGTGTTTTGTATGCCGTCGTTTACCTCGGTGTCTAAGTCTCTACGTACAGACTGTACACCTGGAAGTTCACAGTCTAGTTTTCCGAGTGTATGGCTCTATATATAGTGCTACAGCTGACAGGAGCGTAGGAAAGTTCTAAGTGTAGTCTGCCTGCAATCTGCTCAGGTGAGAAGTGGCGACTACAGATAAGAAAGACAATACGTGCACGAAGGTTTGGATCATCGAGTAGGGTGCGTTTCTTGCAAGCCTGGCGTCGAACATCGGTTTTTCTCTGAGCAGTCGAGGCTCTATAGCACAGATGCGCCACTCCAATGATTGTCCAACCGTTTCTTTTAATCTCTCGTGAAATACTTGATTTGTTTCGTCCGAGCTTACGGGCAATCTGGCTTATACTTTCATGATTTTTCCACCAGACCATAATGTCTTCGCGCTCTTCAATGCTAAGATGGCTATAGTGACCCATGGAAATCCTTTCAATGAACGTTGTCGTAAGCGCCATTGTAGACCCATGGGTCACTACCTTCTATTTTGTTGTTGCACTAGCAATGAGAATTCAAGCCGGAAAAAAGAAGGACGTAGATGCCAGAAGCATCTACGCCCTTCTCGCCCAATAAAGGGGGAGTGGATTACTCTTCAACCTCAAGAAGCTCAATGTTAAAGTTAAGGTCTTTACCAGCCATTGGATGGTTGGTGTCAAAGACAATGGTGGTGCCATCGTTTGAGACTACTGTTGCCATAACAGGATATCCTTCAGGGGTGCCTAGAGTGACCTGCTGACCTGCAACAAGACTCTCCGATCCAGGAAGTTGAGCTACAGGAACAGGCTGTACTGCCTCCTCATGGCGCTCACCATAAGCTTCAGCTGCTGGAATATGGATATCAACAATCTGTCCGATGGTCATATCTTTGACAGCCTTGTCAAAACCAGGAATCATCTGACCAGCCATACAGGTGAATGCTAGCGGCTCATTACGATCGCGGGAAGAGTCAAACTTAGTTCCATCATCAAGGGTACCTACGTAGTGGACTTTTACCTTTTTACCTTCGTTACTCATAAAACTCCAATCGTTAAAAACATATCTTTGGCATTTTACCCAAGAGTGATGTAAATCAACCTTTGAATGATAAAGGTATAAAATACTTTACATTCAGTTTGAAAGGTTTGTAATGGAAGCTCGTTTAGCTCCTCATAATTTTATTGGTGTATTTGACTCGGGCGTTGGTGGCATGAGTGTGCTTAAACACCTTGTTGCCCAAATGCCTCACGAGGAATTTCATTATTTTGGTGATTCTGCATTTGCTCCTTATGGCACTAAGCCAAAAGAGCAGATTGCCCAGCGCTCTGCGGCTATTGCTAAAAAGTTTATCGATGAGGGTGCTAAAGCGCTGGTTATAGCCTGCAATACTGCTACAGCTGCTGCTGCAGATGAGCTGAGGGTAACCTATCCTCATGTACCTATTGTGGGCGTTGAGCCAGCTCTTAAGCCTGCCGTAACTGCATATCCTCATGGAACAGTGGTTGTTCTGGCTACAAAAGCAACGCTCTCTTTGCAGAAGTACCACAACCTTGAGTCGCGCCTGCATCCTTCTGCAAAGGTTATCTCTATTCCAGGAGAAGGCCTGGTGGAGCTTATTGAATCTGGTCAGGCTGATTCAGAACAGATGCATAAACGACTGGCCGAGCTTTTGGGAGATTATGCTGGCCAGGTAGATGCCGTGGTTCTTGGGTGTACCCATTATCCCTTTATCAAGAAGCAAATTAGCTCTGTTTTAGGAGACGTAGAATTTTTTGACGGTGGGGCAGGCGCCGCTCATCAGCTTAAGCGTTTGCTTGGACAGGCAAACTTGCTTGCTTCTGCAGATGCCGCTGCCGACAAGAACAATAGCGCCGTAGAGCCTGATATTTTATTCTCATCAAGCATAGATACTCCCGAAGAATTGAAGTTCTACCAGGAGTTCTTCTCGCAAGATATGTAAGCGTGGTTGGGTAAGCGTATTACTTAAGCTTAGTCTCAAGCCACTTTTTGAGCACTACTGCGTTGTTGTACGTAGTGTCTTTGTCCGAGAAAAGCAGTGTCACGGTAGATTGATCAAGCTTTTTAAGCTGTTCGACAAAGGCGTCTGCGTCAGGATTGCTGTCAAGTTCAGCTGTATAGGTAGACACAAAGCTATCAAAGCGCTCTGGATCGTGGTTGAATGCTTTTCTGCACTCAGTAGTAGGAGCAATAGTTTTAGCCCATTCATCAGCGTGTAGGTTCTCTTTTTTGATACCACGAGGCCACAGTCTATCAACGAGTACGCGATACCCATCGTCAGCTTCTGGTGTGTCGTAAGTTCTCTTAAGTTTGATATTCATTTTTGCTCCCTTCAGCTCATGTACGTTATACCGCAAAATATCTATTCGGTTACAAACTATTTAATAGGACTAGGTATTCATATCCGCATGTTTATGATGAAGTTCATTCTTTAAAACCCACGGAGAAAGGAAAGCCATGGCAAACTCAGTGGAGAAGAAAGACATCGATTGGACAGCACTTGGCTTCGCATATACGCAGTGTGACTACAGCTACGTTGCCCACTACAAAGACGGTGCTTGGGATGAGGGTGGCCTTACCACCGACCACAGCATTACGCTGTCTGAATGCGCAAACATCTTCCATTATTGCCAGGAAGTTTTTGAGGGTTTAAAAGCTTACACCACAGTCTCTGGCGATATTGTCTGCTTCCGTCCAAACCTTAACGCTCAGCGTATGGTTGACTCTGCATCTCGTCTTGTCATGCCACCATTTCCTGAGGATAGATTTGTTGCTGCTGTTAAAGAGGTTGTTTCTGCAAACGCAGCATGGGTTCCACCATTTGGTACGGGCGCTACGCTGTATGTTCGTCCTTTCATGATTGGTACTGGCAATACCGTTGGTGTTAAGCCATCTCCTACCTATGAGTTCCGCATTATGGTCACTCCAGTTGGAGCTTATTACTCTAACGGCGTTGCTCCTGTTGCACTGACCGTTTCTCCTTATGACCGCGCCGCTCCTCACGGAACCGGTAACATCAAGGCTGGCCTTAACTACGCCATGTCTCTGTACCCAACTACCTGGGCACATGAGCAGGGCTTTGCAGACAGTATGTATCTTGACTCTGGCTCTCGTACCTATGTTGAGGAGTCCAGTGGCGCAAACTTCCTCTTTGTTGATAAAGAGGGAACCCTGGTTATTCCACAGTCTTACACAGATTCCATTTTGCCTTCTATTACCCGCCGCTCTTTGGCAACGGTTGCTAAAGACCTGCTTGGTTTGAAGGTTGTTGAGCGTCCTGTCCGCTTTGACGAGCTTGACCAGTTTGTTGAGTGCGGCATGTGCGGTACCGCTGCTGTTATTTCTCCTGTTGGCAAAGTTGTTGACGGCCAGAAAGAGATTGTCTTTGGCGCTGGTATGGAGGCTGTTGGACCAGTTATGTCTAAGCTCCGCAACACGCTGACCAGCATTCAGTCTGGCGAGATTGAGGCTCCAGAGGCAGACTGGATTTGCAAGATTTGCTAAGGCTTGCGTTTTCAACAACGCTTTGCTTTTAATACAAAGGCGAGAAGATCAATCGATCTTCTCGCCTTGTTTTTTATCTGCAAAAGCAGGGTACGTGTGACGGCTATGCCTTTAAGCTTAAGCCTTGTGGGAAGAGCCCAGGTTATCCATGTGGCTTGCAACAATCTGAGTGATTGCTTCCATACCAGGAACGGAAGGCTTCTTTGGATCAAAGTTGCCAGGGTTTTCTGACATGTACTTCATGAAGGCTGCGGTAAAGACCTGGCGGAGCTCGGTTGCGTAGTTAACCTTGCAAATACCGTTCTGAATTGCCTCTGCTACCTGGTCATCTGGAACACCAGAAGTACCGTGAAGAACCAGAGGAATATCAAGGCGCTGACGGATTGCCTTGAGGACGCCCTGCTCAATGTGAGGTGTGCCGTGGTAGACGCCGTGAGCGGTACCAACGCCAACTGCGAGAGAAGTGCAGTTAGTGCGAGCGACAAACTCCTCAGCCTGGTCTGGATCAGTGTAGGGGTTCTCGCCCTCAACAGCTGGGCCATCGTCCTCTTTGCCGCCAACTTTGCCAAGCTCAGCCTCAACAGGAAGGTTGATAGGGCCAGCAAACTTGGTTACGGATGCGGTAAGTGCAATGTTGTCCTCAAATGGAACGTGAGAGCCGTCAATCATGACGGAGGTGTAACCGGCACGAGCTGCCTGGATGCAGCGGTCAAAGCCGTCACCGTGATCTAGGTGAAGAGCAACAGGAACAGTTGCCTCTTCAGCAGCACAACGAACCATGGCAGCAAAGTAATCAAGGCTTGCGTACTTGATGGTGCCAGGAGTGGTCTGAAGAATAACAGGGGAGCGGCGCTCTTCTGCTGCCCTAACAACAGCCATTACAAACTCAAGGTTCTCAACGTTAAAGGCGCCAACAGCATAATGGCCAGCCTGTGCGTCAAGAAGCATCTGCTTAGTAGTAACGAACATCTATTGCTCCTTTCGCCCCAAAGGGCTCTTTGATTGACTGAAAAAATTGTAACGTTTCTCTTACTCTGTTACGTAAGTTTTCTAGAAATAGTTTTGTCTTTGTAACCTTTGGCGAGAAACCCGTCTTGCTGCATATTATTCAGCAATCTTTTTGATTGTGACCTGCTTCTGAATCTTAGTTGCAACATCTAGATCAAAGCGACCGGTACCTGCAGATAAACAACTTGCGGTAGCACATGAAAGCGCAAAGGTAAGACACTCTGAAGTTGGTTTTTGCTGAGCAAGTGCAACAGCAAATGAGCCAACAAGGGTATCTCCTGCACCAACAGAATTGATAGCTTCAATTTTTGGAGGATTTGCTCTAAAGGTTCCTTCATCAGAAACCATGAGCGCACCTTTTGCACCAAGCGAGACAACTACAATTTTAATGCCGCGTTTGTGCAGCTCCTGAGCTGCCTTTATGACCTCGTCTTCTGTAGTTACTTCTCTTCCTAGAAGTTGACCGATTTCATCGGTGTTTGGTTTGATCATGGTAGGAAGGGCATCAATACAGGAGGTGAGCAGTGCACCGGATGCGTCTACAATGCAAGACACGCCCGCAGCCATGGTCTCTTCAATAAGTTCTTTGTAATTTTCGGCAGAAATGCCCTTGGGAACACTGCCATTAAAGGTAACAACTTCGGCTTCGTTGGTAAGCTGGACAAGTTTTGCCTTGAAAGCAAGGAATTCTTCAGGAAGTACAGGCTGTCCAGGCTCTAAGAATTCAGTTGATTGCCCGTTTGGCTCCAGGATATTAATGCATGAGCGAGTTTCTTGCTCAGTATAAATAAAATCACTAGTAATACCATCTTTATGAGCCAGTTCAACAAGGTATCTACCGTTATTGCCTCCTACAAATCCTGTGGCACAAACGGGGTAGTTAAGGGTGGTAATGGCTCGTGAGGCGTTAAGACCCTTGCCGCCCGCGCTGTTATCTACT
The DNA here is from genome assembly GCF_000565075.1 of Atopobium sp. BS2. Classification (GTDB taxonomy): domain Bacteria; phylum Actinomycetota; class Coriobacteriia; order Coriobacteriales; family Atopobiaceae; genus Lancefieldella. Next base: position 29,406 of record NZ_JDFG01000003.1, on the reverse strand, counting down.
ACCGAGACTCTGTGTACCGTTCCATCTACAACAGGAGAGTCCAGGTAGTACGCTTTATCAATGGATGCATTGAGTGTTACGGTAACAATCACGCATATCACCTCGTCTAAAAGACAGTGCACACAAAGTGCTCAGAGGAAAGCAGGGGCGAGAAACACTATGGAACAGCGCCACTGCAAATGAAATTGAGTTGAATCTATTTAACCAAAGCACCATCAAGAAACTATTCTTTAGATGTTCTAAAAAAAGATACCAGTACATAATTTCTTAATACCAATTTTATTTTCTCATCATATTTGAGCAGGATTTTAGGGTTGTTTACTACATTTATTACGTATAAAGGTGCGTTATAAGAACTTCTCATTTTTCAAGGATAGCTCTAAATTTTTTAGTGCATCGTCACAATTTATCCATATATTTACCTGCGAAAATAACAACGTGTGTACCGTTTGCGGTAAAAATAGTACCGTTAAACCGGCGATTGTTAACGTACACATCTCAAGATGCTCACTAGACTATACTTATGTTAGGTTGTTATCTGGTATCTACCACTTAGAAAGAAGCTTCAACACCCCTAGTTTTCCGCGTAGCTCCCCAGATAGTTTCCAACTCTTTGAAAGGAGTTCGACATGGTAGGTTGCGTTTTAACTGGTCATGGAACTTTTGCAAACGGTCTTGCTGATGCTTTAAAGATGATTGCTGGTGAGCAAGAAGCTTTTGTTCCCGTTCCTTTTATTGAAGCCGGTGCTGCAACATACCCAGAAACTCTTGCTGCAACAATTTCCGATCTTCTTGACACTACTGACGGTGTGTTGGTTTTCTGCGATCTGCTTGGCGGAACACCTTTTAATCAGGCAATGATTATTGCTCAGAGTTATTCAAACGTAGAAGTTGTTACCGGCACAAACCTTCCTATGCTTCTTGAAACACTTGGTAGCCGCATGGCAGATACCTCTCTTGAAGAGCTGGTTGATACTGCTGTTTTAGCTGGTAGCCAGGGAGTTGTTCATAAGCGTCTTGAGCTTGAGGTTGAGCCAGAAGATGACATCTTCGGAGACGATGGTATTTAAGTAGCGTTTTGTTGTTGAGTTAAGGAGATGCACATGGCAAATCTAGCAGAGAACATTCTTGCTTCATCCATTGTTCTTCTCGCGTTCTTGGTAATTTTGGGCCTTGTTTATTCCTTCTTTGTTTGGAGAGCCTCTTCTAAAAAGGCGGGAACAACTTCAGAGTTTCTGAAGAATCTTCATGCAGGTCAGAAAGTTAAGACTAATAGCGGAATGTATGGCGTAGTTAAAAACGTCAAAAAAGAAACAGTAGATGTTGAGTTTGCTCCAAATGTGGTCATCACGTTGGATCGTTGGGCGTTAATCAGCGTTTCCAACAATAAATAAATTTGCAGTAAAACACGCAGCGAAAGTTGCGAGTAGTGCGATGAAAATCGCAGATAGCACGCACAAGTGTGCGCGTAAAGAGAGGAGAACTTGTTATGGGAGAACCAGATATCAAGCTTGCTCGAATCGATAATCGTTTGATTCATGGTCAGGTTGCTACTCAGTGGAACGGCACCCTTGGAACTAACCTCATCCTTGTTGCTAATGATGAGGTTGCAGGAAATAAGATGCGCCAGGGCCTCATGGATATGGCTGCTCCAAGTGGCGTTGCAACCAGGTACTTTACGCTTCAGAAGACTATTGAGGTAATTCATAAGGCTTCTGCAAGCCAGCACATTTTCTTAGTTGCCGAGAATCCAGAGGATGTCCTCACTCTGGTCAAGGGCGGTGTTCCAATCAAAAAAGTGAACATCGGCAATATGCACATGGCTGAGGGAAAGCGACAGGTCGCCACAAGTGTGGCGGTAGACGATAAGGACGTCGCTGCCTTTCGTGAGCTTCAGGAATTGGGGGTGACTCTAGAGATTAGGCGTGTTCCTACGACCCCGGTCGAGGATATCTCAAAGCTATTCGAGTAAGTTTTGCGCGCAACTTCCTGGTAGAGATTACAAAAAGTTGCAATGGTGCAACGTTTCTAGCAGGTTGGCAAAGGTATTCGGATAGTCTGCCGATCATCGTCATCGGTAGTTATGGTGTGTTTGAAAGGAGGAGTTAAGATGGATGTTAGCCCTATTCAGGTGTTATTAATTTTCATCGTTGCGTTTATCGCTGGCATCGATCAGTTTAGTTTCCTCGAGTCTCTTTACCAGCCAATCGTAACTGGTTTTTTGGTTGGTTTGATTCTTGGTGACGTTCAGACTGGTCTCATTGTTGGTGGTACTTATCAGCTTATGACCATCGGCAACATGCCTGTTGGTGGTGCTCAGCCACCTAACGCTGTTATCGGCGGCATTATGTCTGCAGTCTTTGCAATCACTACTAAGCTTGAACCAATGGCTGCTGTAGCTGCAGCAATTCCATTCTCCCTGCTTGGTCAGTATGCAGTAACCATCATCTTTACCATTATGTCCCCTGTAATGGCAACTGCTGATGCATACGCCGAGAAGGCAGATCCTAAGGGAATTGCTCGTATCAACTATGGTGCAATGGCTGCTCTTGGTCTCTTCTTTGGTGTCATTGTTACCCTGTTCTTCCTGGGTGGCGCTGCATTTGGAACTCAGATCACCACGGCAATTCCAAAGTGGCTCATGAATGCACTGTCCGTCGCTGGTGGCATGATGCGCTTCGTCGGCTTCGCAATCCTGCTGAAGGTTATGGTTTCTCGCGAGCTTTGGGGCTTCTTCCTCATGGGCTTTGCAGCTGCAATCGTATTTATCAGCATTCCTGAGCTCTCTGGTCCAGCACTTCTGCTTCTTGCTCTCATCGGCTTTGGTATCGCATTCTGGGATTACCAGCTCCAGACCAAGGTAAAGAATGCTGCTCCTGCTGTTGTTGCTGGAGGTGACTTCGAAGATGGCATTTAATATTCCTGATACCTATCAGAACACCACTCCTGCTGAGCCACTTGATCAGAAGACGCTCAACAAGATGGTGTGGCGTTCCCTGTTCCTGCAGGCTTCCTTCAACTACGAGAGAATGCAGGCAGCTGGTTGGCTTTACGGTATCCTCCCAGGTCTTGAGAAGATTCACGGCGACAACAAGGATGACCTTGCTGCTTCCATGAGTCATAACCTTGAGTTCTACAATACCCACCCATTCCTGGTCACTTTTGTTATGGGTATTGTTCTCTCCCTTGAGCAGAACAAGCTGGATATCCCAACCATTCGTGCAGTCCGCGTTTCTGCAATGGGCCCTCTGGGTGGCATTGGTGACGCACTGTTCTGGTTCACCCTTGTTCCAATTACTGCTGGTATTACCTCTAACATGGCAATTTCCGGCAACGTCTTTGCACCGTTCTTGTTCCTCATCATCTTTAACATCGCGCAGTTTGCTGTACGTTATTGGCTGATGAATCTTTCTTACAAGATGGGTACTGACGCAATTACTCTGCTTACCGAGAACGCAAAAGAGTTCACTCGTGCTGCTTCTATCCTGGGTGTCTTTGTTGTTGGCTGCCTGGTTGTCTGCTATGGCGGAACCAAGCTTGGCGCTGGCGCAAACATCCCTAACGGTGAGACACACAGCGTTGTTCTTTCTCAGGTAACTCTTTCTGATGAGCAGCTTGCTTCTGGTCAGTATGACAAGGCTCTCTTTGCTAAGGGTTCCTATGCTGACTACAAGAAGGACCCTGAGTCCGTTATGTTCATCGGCGGCAAGACTGCTGATGGCAAGGACGGCACCACTGCTATTGCTCCAGTCGGTAACGGCGTTAATCTGGTAACTGTTGGCGAGGAAGTTACTTCTCCTGTCTCTATTGACATTCAGAAGATCCTCGACGGCGTTTGCCCAAAGCTTATCCCATTGGCTCTTACCCTTTGCCTGTATTATCTCATGGCAAAGCGTAACTGGACTCCAATTATGTGCATCTGCCTGCTTCTGGTAATTGCACTTCTTGGTTCTGGCTTTGGCGTTCTCCCATATATTTGGGGTTAAGTAAGTGTGGCGGGTGTCCACTTGTTGGGCACCCGTCTTTTATAGGAGAGTTTGATGGCAGCTTTTATGGGAAGACAACCACTCTACGAGCAGCTAGCAAATATGCTGCGCTATCGTATTGAGAACGAGATGGATCCAGATGATTCACTTCCTTCTGAGCGTGAACTCTCCGATTCCTACGGACTTTCTCGCACCACGGTAAGACTTGCCCTGCAAGAGCTTGAACACATGGGGCTCATTTATCGTCAGCGTGGCCGCGGTACCTTTGTTGCAGACGTCTCTGAACGTGCAACAGACCTTATGGGAGGCTATAGCTTTACTGACCAGCAGCGTCAGTTAGGTCGCGTCCCTAAGACAACTATTCTGGAGTTTGACACTATTGAGGCTAATAAGTTCTTAGCCCAACATATGCACGTTATTCTTGGCGAGAAGCTCTTCCGCATCAAGCGTTTAAGAAGTGCCGATGACGTGCCTATGATGCTGGAAGTAACGTATCTTCCAGTTTCACAGTTTTTCTCGCTTACTGCTCATGATGTTGAGCAAAAATCTCTCTACCAAAATTTTGAAGAAGACTACAACATAAAGATTGGCGTAGCAGAAGAGGAGTTCAAGGCTTCAATTGCTCGCTCAGATGACGCCACTTTATTGCAAATTTCTGAAGGCTCGCCTGTTTTGAGTCTCACACGCACAACCTACAACGACAGAAATATCATTGTTGAGTTCACACTAAGCGTGGCTCGTGCGGATCAGTTTAGATACAAGATTGTACATACACGCAGTTAAATAACTGTGAGAAGGGATATCAATGTTTAAGAAGAGCCAAGAAGAGCTAAAGGCACTAGGCGCTCATATTACAACTGCCGAGATTAAGCAGCAGCCTGAGCTTTGGGAATCTACCTTTGGCATTTATCAGGAGAACCTTTCTGCAATTAAAGAGTTTGTCGAGCGTGCTCGCAATCTTGGCGAGGGTCGTCGTACCCGCGTGGTCTTTACGGGTGCAGGTACCTCGGCATATGTAGGCGATACCATTACTCCGTATCTTCGTTCTCATGGCGAGAAGGGCTCTTTTGAGTTTGCGTCCGTTGCAACTACTGATATTGTTTCTGATCCTTATGGCAGCCTTGATCCAGATGATCCAACGGTCTTGGTTTCTTTTGCACGCTCTGGTAATAGTCCAGAGAGTCTTGCTGCAGTAAATATTGCTCGCAAGATTGTCAAAAATCTTTTGCTCATCAATATTACCTGCGCTCCTGAAGGAAAACTTGCTGTTGAATCCGCGGGTAAAGACGATACATTGCTGCTTCTTATTCCTGGTGCAAATGACCAGGGCTTTGCTATGACCGGCTCTTATAGCTGTATGACACTTCTTGCAACGCTTGTATTTGATAGTACTGATGACTCACAGAAGAAGGCTTGGATTTCTGATGCTGCTGAGCTGGGTAGGCAGGTAATTGAGCGCGAGGAAGAGATTGCTGAGTGGCTCAAGAGCGATTTCAACCGCATTACCTATTTGGGTTCTGGTCCTTTTGTGGGTCTTGCTCATGAGGCTCAGCTCAAGATTTTGGAGCTTGCAGCTGGTATTAATGCAACGTCGTGGGATTCCTCGATGGGATATCGTCACGGACCAAAGTCGTTCGTCGACGAGCACACTCTGGTGTTTGATTTTGTTTCCAATAATCCTTATACGCGTCAATATGATCTGGATATTCTTGACGAGATTAAGGGTGACCAGATTGCTGCTCTGACTATTGGTATTGAGCAAGAGGGGACAACAAACTTTACGGGAAGAACGTTTAGTCTTCCAGTATTCACAGAGCCTCTACCAGCACCTTATTTGGCACTGCCTTTTGTAATGGTTGCTCAAGTGGTGGCACTCTTGAACTCAGTTCGTGTCAATAACAAACCGGACACACCTTCTCCAACTGGTCAGGTTAATCGAGTGGTTAAGGGTGTTACAATTCACTCACTATAGGAATTACTAAGAAGGACGTGCCTATGGCGCGTCCTTTTGAGAATGATTGAGGTACGTATGAGTACATTTGCAGTTAAAGCAGATAAGTTCTTTTTACCAGGAGCAACTTCTGGTCCAGGATATTTGCTCGTAGAAGATGGTGTATTTGGTCATTTCACTAAAGAGAAGCCAGACTGCGAGATTGTTGATCGTACTGGTTCTTGGGTAGCGCCTGGCCTTGTTGATACACATATCCATGGCTTCCTGGACCATGACATCATGGATTGCGATCCTGATGGCGTCATTGAGATTGCCCAGGGTTTGCTCTCTAACGGTGTAACTTCTTGGCTTCCAACAACACTAACCGCAAGCGTTCAGCAGACCGGTGATGCTTGTGAGTCTGTTGCTGATGCAGCAGAGGGAATTGCGGCAAACGGTATTGACGCTGCTCGCATCCAGGGCATCTTCCTAGAGGGACCTTTCTTTACCGAGAAACACAAGGGTGCTCAGAATCCTGCGTACTTCCTTGATCCAGATGTAGAGGTCTTTGATGAGTGGCAGGAGCGTGCCGACGGCTGGATTGCCAAGATTGCTATTGCTCCAGAGCGCGATGGCGCTCCAGAGTTCTGTGCAGAGATGGCAGACCGCGGTGTTCATGTGGCACTTGGTCACTCCGATGCAACGTATGAGGAAGCTCTTGCCTGCGTAAACGCTGGTGCAGACATCTTTGTTCATACCTATAACGGCATGAGCGGTCTTCACCACCGTGAGCCAGGTATGGTTGGCGCTGCAATGACCACCCACGGTACCTATGCAGAGGCTATTTGCGACGGCCATCACCTTAATCCTATTGCTGTTCGCGCTCTGGTAAATGCAAAGGGATATGACCATACCGTTCTTATTACAGACTGCATGCGTGCAGGTGGTATGCCTAATGGACAGTACAAACTAGGCGATTTCCCTGTTGTTGTTGAAGGTGGAACTGCTCGTCTGATGGATGAGTCTCACAGCCTTGCAGGTTCAATCCTTCGTCTGTTTGAAGGCGTGAAGAACGTCTTTGACTGGGGTATTGTATCTGCTGAAGAAGCAGTTCGTATGGCTTCAGAAAACCCAGCTCGTTCCTGTGGTATTGATGATGTTTGTGGCTTCATTCGTCCTGGATATGATGCTGACTTTATTGTTGTTACAAAAGATCTTCAGCTTGAAGAGACGTTCCTTGGAGGAAAGAGCGTTTACAAGGCTTAAGCAGCAGATCTTGAGTAATGCAAACTAAAGGAAGCCTATGGAGTTCTATTCCCATAATTATTTAATTCACCATGCGACAGTATTTGACTGGACTCAGCTTGTTCTATTTGGCCTTGTTGCACTTCTGATGATCTTCTCGCTTGTGCATTACATGCGCGATAGAAAGAATTCTAAGTATCGTGAGCTGGCGCTTATTGCGCTGTTCTCATTAATTTTTCTTGGACTTCTACAGCTTGATCGTGTGCTAGAGGTTAATCAGGCAAGTAAGCACTATGAGTCAATTGTTTCCTCACAAGAAAGCTTCGCTCGACGTCTTGAGGTTGATTTTGACCACGTGTACGTTGCCTTTGATAGCCAGGGAAATCCCTCGTATCTTGAGGTTGACGGTAAGTATTATCACGTTTTGAAAAATACCGAGAATGACTATGTCATTGAACAGATCAATCTCATTGGTAATGATATTAAGCATGTAGAGGAGTAGATCGATGAACTTTTATTTAGAAGTTGCCATTAAATTGTGCATCGGTCTTTTCTCGCTTGTTCTGGCAATTAACGTCAGCGGAAAAGGAAACCTAGCACCAACTGCAGCAATTGACCAGGTTCAAAACTTTGTACTTGGCGGCATTGTTGGCGGCATGATCTACAACAGTTCAATTACCATTTTGCAGTTCACCCTTGTCCTGCTTATTTGGCTCATTATTGTTATGGTTCTTAAATGGTTGAGAACAAACAATATGCTGGTCAAGCAGTTGATTGATGGACGTCCTGTTATTGTTATTGATAAGGGCAAGCTGCTTGTAGACAACTGTAGGTCTATGGGTCTCACTGCCTACGATGTGTCGCTGAAGCTTCGCCAGGCAGGAGTGAATTATATCTCAGACGTTAAGCGTGCCATTCTTGAGCAAAATGGACAGTTGATTATTGTTAAAAAAGGAGAAGAGAACGTTAGATTCCCGCTTATTACTGACGGACAAGTTCAGACAAATATTCTTGAGACGCTGGACCTGGAAGAGAATTGGCTTGAAAGAGAACTTGAGCATCAAGGTTATAAGTCTGCTTCAGAGGTTTATTTGGGTGAGTATAATAGTGGAGATCTGATTATTACTCCGTATGCGGAGAAAGATCAGTAGGTTAGCAAGAGATAAAACAGTTAACCTGTTTATTCCAATTCCGTTTGTGGAAAAGATAAGAAATTTATCGTTGACTTGAATTGGAATATGTATACTAAGGCTAACTTTTAGAAAGCGGACTGTCGGAAGACAGCCCGCTTTCGTGCTAAAGGGGAAGCATGAATGCATGTTCAGATGATGAGAAGTGAGTAGAAAGGCAAAGAAGTGAGGAGAAACATGGGTTTCTCGCCATGTTTTTATGCTTGGTAGTGAGGACAATCGCACGATTTTGTTTGAAGAATTTGGCACTACACCGTATTGGTTTTTATAGTTTTGGGAGATGTAACATGAATTTGAATCCAACCGTTTCTCGTCGTAGCGCACTTGTAGCTTCCGCTTTTGGCGTGAGTGCTATTCTTGCTGGCTGCAAGCCTGAGGCTCAAAAGCAAGAAGGAGCTTCTGATAATAAAGACCAGAAGAAGCTCAACATTGTGGCAAGTTTTTATCCTATGTACGATTTTGCAAAGCGCATTGCTGGCGATCATGCTGAGGTAACATGTCTCGTTCCAGCAGGTACTGAGCCACATGATTGGGAGCCATCCAGTAAGGATATGAAGACTATCCAGGAAGCAGACTTCTTGATTTACAACGGTGCTGGTATGGAGCACTGGGTCAAGGACGTACTTGATGGACTTGGTTCTGGCACAAAACTTACAGCAGTTGAGACCAGCAAAGACGTTAAACTTCTTGAGCTTGAAGAGGACGATGATCACGATCATGAGGAGAAGAAAGACGACCATGATCATGACCATGACCATAGCGGAACTGACCCTCACGTTTGGCTGAGCCCTCTGAATGCAAAGATTCAGATGAAGAATATTTGTGAAGCCCTTTCCGAGAAGGACTCTGAGCACAAGTCAGAGTATGCTGCCAATCTTGATAAAGCAAATGCAGACTTTGATACGCTTGACAATGAGTTCCATAAGGGTCTGGATTCACTACCTAACAAGACCATCGTTGTTTCTCACCAGGCATTTGGTTATTTGTGCGAGGCTTATGGTCTCACTCAGATGCCTATTGAGGGTGTTGAGGCAGATGCAGAGCCAAATGCTCAGGAAATGAAAGAGATTACGGAGTTCGTAAAAGAGCATAATGTAAAGGTTATTTTTACTGAGGAACTGGTAAGCCCTAAGGTTGCTCAGGCAATTGCTGAGGCAACAGGAGCTCGTGTTGAAGAGCTCAACCCACTTGAGGGTCTTACTGACGAGGAGCTCAAGGCAGGCGAGGATTACCTCTCTGTTATGCGCGAGAACCTCAAGGCTCTTAAGGGCGCTCTCGCATAGTGTGTTGCCAGCTTAGGCTGGATGTTTGGAGGATGTGTTGCAGGAAAGTCAGATAGCCGTTTCGCTTCAAGACGTGAGTTTTTCTTACAAGAAGACGCGTGTCTTAAGCGATGTAAATTTAGACGTTCATCAAGGTGAGATTTGCGCGCTTATTGGTGATAACGGAGCTGGTAAATCTACGCTCTCTCGAATTGTGGTGGGTGAGCTTGAGCCAACAAGTGGCAAATCACTTCTTTTTGGAACGCCCTCGACTCGGTTTAAAGACTGGGAGCGTGTAGGCTATGTCCCACAGCTCCCTTCAGAATCGGTTAATCGCTTTCCTGCAAGCGTCGTCGAGCTAGTAGATGCAAGTCAGTATGCTCGTGCCAAAAAGGTAAAGATGAGCGCAAAAGAGCGTCGCGAGCGCACGCTTGAGGCACTTGACCTTGTAGGTATGACTGATTTTTCCACGCGTATTATTAGGGAACTCTCTGGAGGACAGCTCCAGAGAGTTCGTCTTGCCTGCGCGCTGGTTGGAAACCCTTCATTGCTTATCTTGGACGAGCCTACAACTGGTCTTGATAAAGAGAGTCGCAATCATTTCTATAGCCTAGTGCGAGAAGCCCATGCAGCTCGAGATCTTGCGGTACTCATTGTTACCCATGATCTTGCAGCTCTTGATGCCCTGGCTTGTCGAGTCATTGAGGTTGCCGACCACAAAGCTACAGAAATCGCAGGTAGGGGTCACGGTCATGATCACTGTGCAGTTCATGGCGCTCACTGTGACCTTGATTCTCATCATGTTCACGATCATAACCGTGGAAAATTGGATGATTTTGCTTTAACGGAGTCACTTGGTCCTGCGTCCGACGTTGTTCAAGATGTCCAAGACTCGTACGAGAGGAGGGCATAAATGTTTGAATACGTATTTATGCAGCGAGGAATTCTTGTGGGAATTCTTCTGGGAGCAATTATTCCGCTGGTAGGCGTTACGGTTGTATTGAAGCGCCTTTCTATGATTGGCGATGCTCTTTCACATACCTCTCTTGCAGGTGTTGCAGGCGGCATGATTGCAGGTATTAATCCTGTTGCCGGAGCAATTGCCGCTTGTTTGGGTGGTGCGCTTTGTGTTGAGGGAGTGCGTCGTCACTTTAAAGATCAGTCAGAGCTTGCAGTTGCTATTGTTATGGCAGCAGGCATTGGTCTAGCAGGTGTGTTGTCAGGTTTTGTTCCCAATTCATCAAGCTTCAACAGCTTTATGTTTGGCTCAATTTTGACCGTGAGCGAGCAAGAAGTTCAGATGATTGTGGCCATCAGTGTACTTGCAGTCGCATTCTGCTTCTTCCTTAGAAAAGAACTTTTCTTGATGTCTTTTGATGAGCGTCATGCCCGTTGTGTTGGTGTACCCGTAAGTCTTATTAATTTTGGCTTTGTTATCGCAGTAGCTTTGGTGGTTGCCGTAGCAGCAAGAACGGTTGGCTCACTTATTGTTTCATCCATGATGGTAGTTCCTGTTGCCTGTGCTTTGCAGATTTCCCGCAGCTGGAAGCAATGTTGTTTGTATGCAAGCACGGTGGGTATGCTGACCTCACTTGGTGGACTTGTTGTCTCCTATGAACTTGGCCTTAAGCCTGGAGGAACCATCGTTCTTCTCGCGGTTGTTACGCTTTTGTTTATCTTTCTGGTAAAAAGGGTTGTGTTGCTGCTCAAAACTCGCACAGTGTGATACTCTGAACAAAGTGCGTTGACGGAGAGGTTTGCCGGAGCACGTTGTGAACAGAGAGGGTGTTCGTGGTTGAGAAACACCTGCACAGCGCTGGCAGAGTTCACTCCCGAGCTACAACTTGAACGGCAGTCACTGCTCAGTAGGGAAGTCGTCCGCCTAACGAGACTAGGCTTTTAAGTGGATTGCACAGAGAGAAAACTGCGCAATCAACCGAGGTGGTACCGCGGAAATTTTCCGTCCTTGGGCATATGCTCAGGGACGGTTTTCTATTGAAAGGGTAATTACATGGGAATGTCTGAGGAACTCTCGGCAATTCGCGAGCAAGTACTTGAAGGAATTGCTAAGGCAAGAAACCTTGAAGCGCTTGAGAAGGTACGCGTTGCATCAATGGGTAAAAAGGGCTCTCTTACGGCAATTATGCGTATGATGGGTCAGGTTCCCGCAGATCAGCGCCCTCAAATGGGTCAGCTTGCCAACACCGTTCGTGCTAACGTTGAGACCGCTATTCGCGAGCGTCAGCTTGCTTTAAAGCGAGAAGCCCTTGAAGCCCAGCTTAATGCTGAGGCAACTGATATTACCCTTCCAGGTCGTCGTCTGAGTCCTGGTACTCAGCACCTCATTGAGCAGGTACGTGAGGAGATGGAAGACATCTTTATCAGCATGGGCTACACCATTGAGACAGGCCCTTATGTTGAGACCACCTACTACAACTTCACAGCTCTGAATGCTCCAGAGGACCATCCAAGCCGTTCTGGTAAGGATACGTTCTACGTAGTGGATAATGCGCCAGAAGGAAAAGAGTCGCACGTACTAGGCGAGTCTGACGTGCTTCTTCGTACGCAGACTTCTGGTGTTCAGGTACACATCATGGAGACAAAAGAGCCTCCTATCTACATGATTTGCCCTGGTACGGTATTCCGTCCTGACACAGCAGATGCTAACCACCTGCCTCAGTTTACGCAGATGGAAGGCCTTGTTGTTGATGAGGGAATCACCTTTGGTGACCTCAAGGGCACCCTTGATCATTTTACTCGTGAAATTTTTGGTAAGGACCGCGCTACCCGCTATCGTCCTCACTTCTTCCCATTCACCGAGCCAAGCTGCGAGGTAGATGTTTCTTGTGGTGTTTGCCACGGTGAGGGTTGCCGTTTCTGCAAGAACACGGGCTGGCTTGAGATTCTTGGTTGCGGCATGGTTGACCCTAATGTCTTCAAGTACTGCGGTATTGATTCCGAGAAATACACAGGCTTTGCCTTTGGCATTGGTGTTGAGCGTGTTGCAGCGCTCCGTTATGACCTTCCTGACCTGCGTATGCTCATCTCTGGTGACCAGAGAGTCCTACGTCAGTTCTAATCATCGGCGTCTTATTAGAAAGGCAATCACATGCGTGTATCTTATGAATGGCTGAAGACGCTCGTTGATCTTCCTCAGGACCCAAAAGACCTCGAGCGCGAGTTTGTGCGCACCGGTACTGAGGTTGAAGCTGTAGAGCGTGTTGGCGCTAACCTTGACCATGTTGTTACTGCTCAGGTTGTAAGCAAAGAGCCTCATCCTGACTCTGATCACATGTACGTTACTCTGGTTGACGTGGGCAACAACAATGTGGATAAGGACGGAAATCCTGTTCCTCTACAGATTGTTTGCGGTGCTCAGAACTTTAATCAGGGAGACCACATTGTTACGGCAATGATTGGCGCAGTGCTTCCTGGAGACTTTAAGATTAAAAAGTCCAAGCTGCGTGGCGTTGAGTCTTGCGGCATGAACTGCTCTTCTCGCGAACTTGGTCTTGGCGATGACCAGAGCGGCATTATGATTCTTCCCGAAGATGCTCCAATTGGCGTTCCTCTTACCGATTACCTGGGCATGTCTGATGTAGTTCTTGATTGCGAGATTACCCCTAACCGCCCTGACTGCCTTTCTATGACTGGTATGGCTGTTGAGGTTTCTGCAATGTATGACACTGACACCCACATTGAGCTTCCAAGTGTCACGTCTGAGTCTGGTGCAGATGCATCTGAGCAGGTTGATGTTGCTATCGCTGATCCTGAGCTCTGCTCAAGGTACACTGCTCGCGTGGTTCGTAACGTCAAGATTGGCCCAAGCCCTGAGTGGCTTGCTCGTCGCGTTACGGCTTGTGGTGGCCGCTCAATCAACAACGTTGTTGATGTTACTAACTACGTGATGTATCTGACCGGTCAGCCTCTACACGCTTTTGACCTCGGAAAACTTACCAAGGAAGATGGTAAGTACCACATTGTGGTTCGTGCTGCAGAAGACGGTGAGCACATTGTGACGCTTGACGGAGAAGACCGCGAGCTCACGTCTGATATGACGGTCATCACAGATAACGGTAAGACTCCTATTGCACTTGCTGGTGTTATGGGTGGTTTGGATTCTGAAATTACCGAGAATACCGTTGATGTCCTTTTGGAATCCGCTGTCTTTGATAATGGCCACATTAGCCGTACCAGCAGAAACCTTGATTTGATGAGCGAGGCTTCTATTCGTTACGAGCGTCTTGTGGATCCAAACGGTTGCGCATCTGTTGCAGATATTGCAGCAGCACTCTTTGAGGAGTGCTGTGGTGCTGAGGTTTGCCCTGGTATCGTTGATGTATATCCAAAGGTAAAAGAGGCAGTAACTATTACGCTTCGTCCAGAGCGCGTCTGCGCACTTGCAGGTGCTCAAATTCCAGAAGAGTTTATGGTTTCTCGCCTTACGCGTCTTGGTTGCAAGGTTACTCCTGCAGACAACGGTGAGTTGAGCGTTATTGCTCCTACAAATCGCCCAGACCTTACGCGCGAGGTTGACCTTATTGAGGAGATTGTTCGCCTGTGGGGTGAAGGCGATATTGAGGCAACACTTCCTGCTGCTAGAAACCATGCAGGCGGTTTGACTTCAGATCAGCGTCAAATCAGAAAGATTGGTCGTACGCTGCGCGCACTTGGTTTAAATGAGACAAAGTCGTATTTGTTTGCAAGTCCAGATGACCTCTCTAAGCTTGGTATGAGCGAAGAGGGAAGAGGCGTTCCGGTAAAGGTTATTAGCCCACTTGTTGCTGACCAGTCTGAGATGCGTCGCTCCATTGTTCCAGGCCTTCTGCGCTCTATTGCATACAACCTTGCTCATGGTGTCTCTAATATTGCCATGTATGAGCTGGGTCGTGTGCTCTTTGGACATAAGGATAAGAGCCAGCCAGATGAGCCAAGCTATGTCTGTGGCGTATTGGTTGGTCGTCCAGCAGATGATGCTTGGAATGCTAAGTATCCAGCCTACGATTTCTTTGACGCCAAGGGTATTGTTGAGGGTCTGCTTGAGGCACTTCGTATCCCTAAGGTCCGTTTCCGTGTAGCTGAGCCAGAGCAATACGGTTGGCTGCAGCCTGGTCGCGCTGCTGAGATTCTTGCAGGTAGCGAGACAATCGGTTGGGTTGGAAACATTCATCCTTTGTCGCTCCAGAACTTTGACATTGAGGTTCCAGTCATTGCCTTTGAGATTTCTGTGGCTTCGCTCTTGCGTCTTTCTCAGAAAGACCTTCCTATTGTTGAGCCTCCAACCTACCCAGGCATCTCTATTGACCTGGCAATTGTTGTTGACGAGAGCGTCACTGCAGAGCAGCTGATTCAGCGTTTGAAGTCCGCTGGTGGCAAGCTTCTCTGCGACATCAGACTCTTTGACGTGTACCGCGATTCGCTGCGTGTTGGTGAGGGCAAGAAGTCCATGGCCTTCTCGCTTACGTATCGCGCAGACGACAGAACGCTTATTTCAGAAGAGGTCGAGAAGACCCACACAAAGCTTGTGGAGAAGGTTCTTCGTTCTACCGGCGGAGAAATTCGCGGATAAGCAGGTAATTGTAGTGCCAAGTTGGAACGTACATATTGCTCATGCTGACCGGCTCCTTGAGAAAGGAGCCGGTTGCTTGGGTGTAGATATTCACTACCCTGATGCATTTCTGCTTGGAAATGTTGCTCCTGATGTGCACGTTGGCTTTATGGTTCCAGACTATTCTCACAAGGTGAGATATGGCCGAAGCCATCAATCGTATCCAGGTAGCTTGCCTATTCCAAGTTATAAGCGGTATCAGCGAAATTTTATGGGTGGTCTTAACCCAGCCGAGTATCTGCTACAGACTGACTTTATCCAGCCAAATGTGAGTTATTGCTCAGATGAGCAGCGCAGCTTAGTAGATCAGCGCCAGCTCAGAGAGCTTATCGTGGGCATTTGGTGCCACCTTGTTTGCGACCACGTGTATAACGCTCATACACGGGCATTTTTGCGTGCTCATCATATTCCGACAGGAGAAGATGCACGTATTCGTAAGCAAGCAGATTTTGATATTTACGGGCGCTCGCTTGATATGAATTGTCTGCCAGAAGCATCTGATGAGCTCTTTGCAGTTGCCGCGGCTCATCCACAGTATGGGTTTACACATTCAGATGTTGAGCAAACACTTCAGGTTATACAGCGCATTGCAGAGGAGAATCGCCAGAATAGTGTGAGCTCCCCGCAGTATCAAATGCTTAATACAGAGTTTTTCTCGTCAGCCTATAAAGAGGCAGAGGAAACGATAGTTCAAGGATTTATGCTGCAAAAACATAACTAATTCAGTTAAAGTTATATTCTCGCTTTTCTGAGATAGGTTTTGGAGGACGCTATGGAAAAGATGGAATCTCGCGGAACATTTACGGAGTATCTGCCTTCATACACCATTGGTGTTGATGCTTATAAGTCGGTACTGCACATTGTTAAGCGATTTGGTAAAAATGCCGTAGTCATTGGTGGACCAACTGCAATGGAGAAGGCACGTCCAAAGCTTGAGGCCGCACTTGCGGGTTCTGAGGTTTCTATCTCTTCTTGGATTTCTTACGGCACTAACTCTACGCACGCAAATGCCAAGAGAATTGCAGCAATGCCTGAGGTTATTGCTGCTGATATGCTCTTCCTTGTTGGCGGCGGTCGCGCAATTGATGAGGGTAAAGAGATTGCAACTATCCTGGACAAGCCATACTTTACCTTCCCAACACTTGCTTCTAACTGCGCTCCTGTAACAAGAATTGCTGTTTTCTATAAAGAAGACGGTTCTGCAGATACGTACTTCATTCCTGCTGAGCTGCCCGTTCATACCTTTATTGATACGCAGATTATTGCAGAGAGCCCGGATGAGTACTTCTGGGCAGGAATTGGCGATGCCTTCTCTAAGGGTCCTGAGGTTGAACTTTCTTCCAGAGAAGTTGAGCTGCTCCACAGCCCTCTTATGGGACGAGCTCTTGCCGCAGGTGCCTGCATTGAGCCTCTGTTTGATAATGCAGAGCAGGCACTGGCAGATAAGCGCGCTGGTATTGTTTCTGAAGCATTTGAAAACGTTGTTCTGAACATCATCATTACCGCTGGTGTTGTATCTAACATGACCACCAACATTGGTGCTGAGCGCGGCGCGTATTACTTTAATTCCTCAACCGCTCACGCCTTCTACAATGCCTTTACTGCTCTGGGCGAGCGTGGCGAGAAACACCTTCATGGTGAGGTTGTTTCCTTTGGTACCTGCGTTTTGTATGCCTTTGACGGCAACCTTAAGGCACTTGAGGAGCAGGTGGCGCTTAATAGAAAGCTTGGTCTCCCAACCACCTTGGCCGATCTGGACATTACTCCAGAATCAGTTGACGCTGACCTGGACATCATTGTTGAGCGAGCTCAGAAGACCAACGAGTGGGGTCGTGCTCCTTATGGATTTACAACTGATCGCTTCCGCCAGGCAATTCTTGATACCGATGCATACGGTAGGGCAGTTGCTTCTGGCGAGAAGGACCAAGAGACAGCAGCTCTTGATGTAATTGCTGCGCATGCTCCTTCAGCTGAGACGGCTGTACCACGCAAGATGTAGCTGCAAGTAACCTGAAGAATCACTTTAGGAAGAGGACTTGTAGGAGCCAGCTTTCTTAAGTCGCTTCACGGTTATATAAAAAGTTTTTGTATCAAATGGCAGTTTATTTGGATAAGCTGCCATTTCTTTTAGTTGCAATTTTTATTCACTATAATTAACAAAATTTAGCACAAACAAAAAATAACGTGTACGGTCGTTTTTTATCGGTGAAAGACATATTGAGTGTTTGTTACCGTGTTTTACCTTGTAATGGTTTATCTTAGTAACTATCAACTACGAGTCTTTATGGATAACAAATCTATAAAATGCGTAGATTTCATAGATTAGCGCGGGGGTGAGCATGGCAGAGTTAAATGCATCGTTAGTAGTGAGTGACCAGGATGCATACTTGTTTGCGCAAGGTAAATGGTTCCAGAGCCACAAGAAATTAGGTGCACACCCTGCGGTTCAAGAAGATGGAGTTGAAGGTTATCATTTTGCGGTTTGGGCCCCCAATGCAGCCTCTGTCTCTGTTGTTGGAGACTTTAATAATTGGGATGATACCGTCAACGTTCTTTCTCGCTCAAAACATGGCGGAATCTGGGAAGGTTTTATTCCAGGAATCACCTCGGAAGTATTGTATAAATTTCTGATTGTATCCGCTTCTGGACAGAAGATTTTTAAGGCTGACCCCTATGGTACCTATGCGGAGGTCAGACCACATACGGCATCTATTACGTTTGACCCAGATGTGTACGTTTGGGAAGACGAAGCATGGATGAAGAGACGTGCATCGCTTAAGTTCCTGCATAGTCCTCTTAACATCTTTGAAGTTCATCTTGGGAGCTGGAAGCAGCATACTGACCTGACTGCCCAAGAGGAAGATTCTGCTGATACAGAGAATGTAGAGCAGGCCGAAGAACCCAAGGATTATTTTGACACCAACGTAGATGCCTTCTACACCTATGATGACCTCTCAGAAGAGCTGGTAGCCTATGTTAAAGATATGGGCTACACCCACATTGAGCTTCTCCCTGTTATGGAGCATCCTTTTGATGGATCTTGGGGTTATCAGGTAACGGGTTATTTTGCTCCCACCTCAAGGTATGGCAATCCTGCCCAGTTCAAACACTTTATTGACTGCTGCCATCAGGCTGGTATTGGCGTCATTTTAGACTGGGTCCCAGGAGGCTTCTGTAAAGATGCTCATGGTCTCGCAGAGTTTGATGGTACCAAGCTTTTTGAAGAAAAAGAGCATCCTAACTGGGGAACTCTTAAGTTTGATCTTACTCGTGGTGAGGTTAGAAGCTTCCTTGTTTCTAACCTGCTCATGTGGCTGAATGACTATCACGCTGATGGCATTCGTGTTGACGGTGTCAGTAGCATGCTGTATTTGAATTTTGGTATCGACGATCCTTCCCAGAAGCGCTTTAACCATAAGGGCACAGAGGAAGATTTGGATGCAAGCGCTTTCTTGCGTCTCTGCAACGAGACTGCTCAAAAAGAACATCCCGATATTATGATGATTGCAGAAGAGTCCACAGCATGGCCGCTGGTTACCTATCCTCCCGAGGTTGGGGGACTTGGCTTTAACCTTAAGTGGGACATGGGCTGGATGAATGATACACTGCACTATTGTCAGACTGATTTCCCTTATAGACCAGGTAACCACCGTCTTCTGACCTTCTCCAGCATGTATCAGTTCAATGAGAATTTTGTGCTGCCACTCAGCCATGACGAGGTTGTGCATGGTAAGTGCAGTCTTATTCAGCGCATGCCGGGGGATTGGTGGAGACAGTTTGCTGGCATGAGGGCTTTGGCACTTCATCAGATGACTCATCCGGGCGCTAAGCTCAACTTTATGGGCAACGAGATTGCGCAGTTTATTGAATGGCGCTACTACGAGGGTATTGAGTATTACTTGACTGAGGAGTATCCAACTCACGCTCATCAGCAGGCATTTATTAAGGCTCTTAATCATTTCTATAAGAATCATCCAGGACTTTGGCAGTATGCCTACGACAACCGTGGATTTGATTGGATTGACGCAGACAATAATGAGCAATCAATCATCTCGTTTGTTCGTCACGGAAGAAAGCCTTCCGAGGACCTGGTTATTCTCATCAATTTTGACGTTGCAACCCATCAGAACTTCCGTTTGGGCATGCCTTCTGCAGGCGTGTGGAAAGAAGTGTTTAATTCCGACGCAAAAGAGTTTGGCGGTTCGGGTATTGTGAATACTAAGAAACTTTCCACCAAGCCAGTGGCATGGAATGGAAGAGATTATTCGGTAGAACTGTCTGTTCCTCCGCTCGGTGGCATTGTTTTAGCGTTTGAGAAAGAACTTCCAAAGAGGGGGAAGCATGGCCGTAAATAACGGACAAAACATTTTTACCGATAAACAAGATTTTGAAGAGCAGTATCGCGATAAGTTCATCAAGATTCTTGGCAAATACTATGGAGAGTGCACTGTTCAGGAGCGCTATAACGTTCTTGCCCACCTCATTGCAGAAAAGGCGCGAGAAATTCAGTCAACCTCCTATATTCATGCAAACAAGCAGGTCTATTACTTCTCTCTAGAGTTTTTGCTTGGACCACTGCTTGAGAATTACCTGCTCAATCTTGGTATCACCGACGTTGTTGCAGAGGGCCTTAAAGAGATGGGTACCTCGCTTCATGAGCTTGCCGCTCAGGAGGTAGACCCTGGCCTTGGCAATGGTGGTCTGGGTAGGCTCGCCGCGTGCTTCCTGGACTCCATGGCACACGAGGGAATGGCTGGCTTTGGTAATGGCATGAGATACCGCTATGGCCTCTTCCGCCAGGAGATTAAGGATGGGCGCCAGGTAGAGCGTACCGATAACTGGCTGGCAAATGGATATCCATGGGAAGTCAGAAAAGACGATTCTAGCGTACTGGTGCGCTTTGGTGGCACAGTTGTAAGACATGAGGACGAGAATGGCAACTTCTGGTTCTCGCAAGAGGGTGGACAGGTAGTAAGGGCTGTTCCATACGATGTGCCTATTGTTGGTTATGGCGCAAAGACCGTAAATAAGCTGCGTCTTTGGTCTGCAGAACCAGCAGAGGAAGACTTTGATCTTGATGCTTTTAACGCCGGCGATTATGCACGTGCTAATAAGTTCCGCTCTGACGTTGAGGCAATTTCAACCATTTTGTATCCAAATGACTCTGGTGAGCACGGACGCATTCTTCGCTTAAAGCAGGAGTATTTGTTTGTTTCCGCTGGTCTTCAGACCATTCTTCGTGCTTATAAGGATAAGTACGGTGAGGATTGGGAACACTTTGCAGATCACGTCTGTATCCACACTAACGATACGCACCCAGCAATGTGCGGACCAGAGCTTATGCGCCTTCTTGTCGATGACCATGGCGTTGACTTTAACGAGGCATTTGATATCGCGAGAAACGCAATTTCTTATACCAACCACACCGTTATGCCTGAGGCTCTTGAGAAGTGGCCTATTAACACCTTCCGTGAGCTGCTTCCTCGCTTGTATATGTTTATCGACGAGGTTGATCGCCTCTATAAGGAGCAGCTGCTTGTTGACTCTAACGGCAACACCGAACTTCTCGCCTCAACAGCTGTGTTGTGGGATAACACCGTTCGTATGGCTAACCTCTCTATTTTGTTTAGCCACTCGGTTAACGGTGTATCTGATCTGCACACTAACATTTTGAAGCAGAGTGTTTTGAAGGACTTCTACAAGCTTCGTCCAGAAATCTTTAATAACAAGACTAACGGCATCTGCCACCGTCGCTTCTTGGCACAGGCAAATACCGCTTACGCAAAGCTTATTACTGAGGCTATTGGTACCGGCTGGCTTGATGATGCCAATGAGCTTCAGAAGCTTTCTGCTTTTGAGAACAATGCTGAGTTCTTGGACAAGATGGACGCTGCAAAGAAAGAAGAAAAAGAGCGTCTTGCTGCATACGTCAAGAAGACAACTGGTGTTGAGATGGATACCAATACCATCTTTGATACGCAGGTAAAACGCTTCCATGCATATAAGCGTCAGCTGCTTAATGTCTTTAAGATTTTGTATCTCTACAACCGTATGCTTGATGATCCAAGCTATAAGCCAGCTCCAACAACCTTTATTTTCTCGGGCAAAGCTGCTCAGAGCTATACCTTTGCAAAGGAAGTCATTCGACTTATTCACTCCGTTGCAGACGTGGTTAACAACGACGAGCGCATTGAGGGTCGTCTGAAGATTGTCTTTATTCCAAACTTTGCTGTTTCAAATGCACAGCTTATCTATGCTGCATCTGATATTTCAGAGCAGATTTCGGTTGCTGGTGCAGAGGCTTCTGGTACCTCAAACATGAAGCTTATGATGAATGCGGCTCTGACCCTTGGAACATATGACGGTTCGAATATTGAGATCTCTGAGCTTGCAGGACCAGAGAACATCAAGATTTTTGGTCTTCGTGCAGACGAGGTCCAAGAGGTATATGCTTCCGGCACCTACTTTGCACAAAACCTGCTTAACCAGAACCCAACACTGGCTCGCATTGTAAATATGCTGACCGATGGCTCGTTGAGCCGACTCTCTGGCAACTTTGAGTCAATTCACGACTATCTGCTGATTAACAATGATCCTGACCTGGTGCTTATTGACTTTGACGCCTACGTGAAGGCATGGGAAGAACTTACTCAGTCCTATGCAGATCGTCGTAGCTGGAATGCTCGTGCACTTCACAATACTGCAAACTCTGGTTTCTTCTCGGCTGATAGAACTATCAGGGAGTACATGGAAGATATTTGGCACGTGTAAGGATCTGCATTTAGGTTCAATCGTCGTAAGACGTTGAGAATAAAGACCTCTGTTGGGGAGAGAGGAGATTTGGATATGAGCAAAAGGGAATGTCTTGCAATGCTACTTGCAGGAGGACAGGGAAGCCGCTTAGGTGCTCTGACCTCAAAAGTAGCTAAACCTGCTGTCTCGTTTGGTGGCAAGTTCCGCATTATTGACTTTGCATTATCCAACTGCGCAAATTCAGGAATTTCTACGGTAGGTGTTTTGACACAGTATCGTCCGTATTTGCTGCACTCTTACGTGGGATCAGGTAGTGCTTGGGACCTTGATGAGCGCGGTGGTGGAATTTCAATTCTGCCTCCCTTCGCAACACAGTCTGGTGGTGCATGGTATGCGGGAACCGCAGATGCCGTCACCCAGAATATTGGTTACATTGAGCAGAATAACCCTGATTACGTACTAATTCTCTCTGGCGATCAGCTTTACCGTATGGACTACGGCGAGATGCTCGCCTGCCATAAGAAGAACAACGCAGACCTTACGATTGCCGTCATGCCTGTTCCTTGGGAAGAGACCTCTCGCTTCGGCATCATGTCCATTGATGATGAGGATAGGATCACCAAGTTTTCCGAGAAACCCAAAGAGCCAGAGTCCAACCTGGCGTCCATGGGAATCTATATCTTTAGCACAGACCTGCTTCTTGAGACTTTGCGTGAGGACGCAAAGAACCCTGAATCTTCTCATGACTTTGGCGGCGATATTATTCCGACGTTGCTTGATGATGGTAAACGTCTTTTTGCCTATCGCTTTGAGGGTTTCTGGCGCGATGTAGGCACCATTGCAAGTTATCACGAGACCAGCATGGATCTACTTGGCTCTGAGCCTAAGTTTGATATCTTCTCGGATAAGTTCCCTATTTTGTCCAATGCTTCCACCCGTCCACCAGCGTACATTGGCGCTTTTGGCGAGGTAGATGACTGTCTGGTAAGCAACGGATGCCAGGTCTTTGGTTATTCTCGCCATTCAATTTTGTCTACCGACGCCGTTATTGGCGAGGGAGCGCGCGTTATTGACTCCGTGCTTCTTCCTGGCGCAGAAGTTAAGCCTGGCGCGGTGGTAATTCGTGCAATCCTTGGTGAGAACGCTGTGGTCGAGAAGAACGTTCACGTTGGCAGCTCTGACCTTAATAAGGAGATTGCTGTTGTTGGAAATGATGTAGTGGTTGAAAGAGGTGAGCACTAATGAATAGGGTAATTGGACTTATTACCTGCAATTATGCTTCTACTAATATGGAAATCGCTAATGATGTACGCCCAATCGCATCTATGCCATTCTTGGGAAGATATCGCCTGGTAGATTTTCCTCTTTCAAATATGGTTAATTCGGACATTAGTACCGTTGGCGTAATCATGCCCTTTAACTATCGCTCACTTATTGATCACCTTGGCTCTGGTAAAGATTGGAACTTGGACCGCAAGAGCGGAGGTTTGTTTATCCTGCCAGGATCTGCTTTTGGTACCTCTCACACAGGCGCTCGTTTCCTGCTCAGAGATCTGATTTCCAACAGGCCTTATCTTGAGAGAACTGACGCAGAGTATGTTCTGCTGTCCACTTCAAACTTTGTTTTTAACTCTGATCTTACCGAGCTGCTTGATCAGCATCTGGAGTCTGACGCGGACATTACTATGATGACCTACACCACTCGTTATAACGATAGAGATGTTGTTGGTGTTGAGCTTGAAGGTGACCGCGTAGTCAAGACACATAATGGTGTCCAGCGCGGAGATGAAGCTTCCCTTGACTGCTTTATTATCAAGCGTGACCTGCTTATTGATATGCTTGATTGGTATAGAGCTACTGATTATCTTGACCTCTTTGAGGCGCTTCATGCTGACTACAACCGTGTTAAGGTCCGTACCTTCCACTTTGAGGGCCATGTAGCATCTATCTTCTCAAAGAACTCTTATTATCAGGCTAACATGGAGCTTTTGAACCCCATGCCAGCAAATGAGCTCTTTACCCCAGAGCGTTCCATTAAGACAAAGGCTCACGATACCGCTCCTGCAAAATTTGAGATTGGCTCTAAAGTTAGCAACTCAACCATTTCTGCAGGTTGTCGTATCCGTGGATCTGTTACCGGTTCCATCCTTGGTCGTAACGTCATCATTGAGCGTGGCGCAGTAGTACGCGATTCTATTGTGATGGAAGGTTGCATTGTTAAGGAAGGTTCTGTAGTCGAGCACGCTATTGTAGACCGTTCTAATATTATTCCTGCAGGTACTGAGCTTCGTGGTACCAGCGAAGAAATTCTTCTTCAGCGTAAAAACAATAAGAGGGTGGCGTAATAATGTCCCAAGTCTCCAAGCGTCGCAAACTTCGCGTTGTCTATGCAAGTTCAGAGGTGGCGCCTTTTTCCAAGTCGGGCGGCCTTGGAGATGTCTCGGGTTCATTGCCACAAGCACTTAAAAAAGTAGGAGCTAGAGTGGCGGTTATTTCGCCACTCTACAGCTCCATTAAGCCCGAGTGGAAACAAAAGATGAAGAAGGTCTACGAGCTTCAGGTGCCTCTTTCGTGGCGCTTTGAGTATTGTGGGCTGTGGCATCTGGTTCATGAAGGCGTTGATTTTTACTTTGTAGATAACGAGTCTTACTTTGCTCGTGATGGCCTCTATGGCTACTTTGATGATGGAGAGCGCTATGCGTTCTTCTCCAAGGCTCTGTGTGAGCTGATTGCACACGTCCCAGAGCTCTCCTGCGACGTTCTGCACTGCAATGACTGGCAAACGGCACTGGCACCCGTATTTCTGCGTGAGCAGTATCAGGGCGTCCCTGAGGTCCAAAACGTTAAGACGGTCTTCTCCATTCATAACGTCAAGTTCCAGGGCCAGTTTACTGACAAGATGCTCAGCGACGTACTTGGTCTTGCTGATATTCCTGCTGCAGCTGATCAACTGAGGTGTGACGCAAGCTCCATCAACTTTATGAAGGGTGCGCTTTGCTACTCCGATTATCTGCTCACTGTTAGCCCAACGTATGCCCAAGAGCTTCAGACAGAGCACTTCGGAGAGGGAATGGATGATATCTTCCGTCGCCGTCAAAGTGTACTGCGCGGCATCCTGAATGGTATTGATATTGGTGCGTGGTCACCTGCAAGTGATTCTTATATTCCACAGAACTTCTCGGCACGTCATATGGAAGGCAAGGCTGAGTGTAAGCGTCAGCTGCAAGAGGAGCTGGGCCTTGAGGTAAATCCAGATGTACCTCTTGCGGTAATGGTTACGCGCCTGACTAACCAGAAAGGCTTGGGCCTGATTCGCTATGCGATGGACCGTCTTATTTGTGCAGGTATTGAGGTTGCTGTTCTAGGAACTGGTGACGCTGAACAAGAAGATGCTATGCGCTTCTTTGATGAGCACTATGGCAACCGTATGGCTGCACGTATTGAATTTGATATTGCGCTTTCTCACCGTATGTACGCAGGTGCGGATATGTTCTTGATGCCATCAGAGTTTGAGCCTTGCGGCCTTTCTCAGATGATTTCTATGCGTTATGGCACGCTTCCTGTTGTTCGCGAGACGGGCGGTCTGGCAGATTCTGTAAAACCGTACAACCAGTTTACGGGAGAAGGAACCGGCTTTAGTTTTGCCAATCAAAACGCAGATGAAATGGCAGATATTATTCTGTACGCCGCCGATGTTTATAGAAACGATAAACAAGCGTGGGCAAATCTTGTAAAACAGGCGATGGCAGAGGACTTTAGTTGGCATAATGCTGCAAATGAATATCTTGACGTGTATCATTTACTACACCCTGAGATTATTAGGTATGTACGTCGTCGAGATTGGTAAGAATGCAGGCTTTTCACAACACCTCAAACATTGTTTGTAGAGATCCAAAAGGCGCGGTAGAACTAGGTACTTCAGCAACAATCAGAATATTTGCTTGGGACGATGATGTTCAATCAGTAACGCTTCGTCTCTGGCAAGAGTATGGCCCTGAATCGTCTTCAGAGGCCCAAGTTCTGTCTGGCGAGAAACGCGTGGTGATGCAAAAGAGTGATTTTGCTGGCGCGCTTCCGACTGGCGTACCTGACTATGCGCAGTGCTTTGAGGCAATTGTTAAACCAGCTGCTACGGGCCTTATTTGGTATCGTTTTGAGCTTCAGGCTTCTGACGGAGCAGTTTGGTCATATGGTGTTCAAGAAAATAGATGCACCGGTGTTGGTAGCTTTGCCTATGGCGAGCCACCATCATTTCAGATTACTTGCTATAAGTCTCGTGGCAGCTTTGCAGGTGTAGAAGACCCTAGCTGGTATAAAGGGGGAGTTGTCTACCAGATTTTCCCCGACAGGTTTGCACGAGATGCAAACTGGTATGAACGTACCAAGCAAGCACTTGCCATTCCAAGAAATGGGGTTTCTCGCCAGCTAGTTGATGACTGGGAAAAGACCCCTGAGTATCAGCGCGATGCCAACGGCCGCTTGACTGAATGGGATTTCTACGGCGGTTCTTTGGCTGGTATTGAAGAGAAGCTTCCTTATTTGGAAAACCTTGGAATAACTGCGCTTTATTTGAATCCTATCTATGCTGCTTCTAGTAATCATCGCTACGATATTGCGGATTATTTGGAAGTTGATCCCGTGTTGGGCACTGTAGAGGATTTTGAGCGCCTCTGCGCAAAAGCTGCTGAACATGGTATTTCTATTATTTTGGATGGCGTTTTTAATCACTGTGGCGCTGATTCAAAATATTTTAATAAATTCTCTAACTACTCTGAACCAGGAGCAGTTCAGCAGGCTGGCTCGTCCTATGATGAGTGGTTTACGTTCCATGAGGATGGAACATATGAGAGTTGGTGGGGTGTCGATGCTCTTCCGACGATTGTCTCTGATAACCCTGATTATCAGGAGTTTATTTGTGGCGAGAATGGCGTTATTAGAACGTGGCTGCGCCGAGGTGCTCGCGGTTGGCGCTTAGACGTTGCTGACGAGATTTCTGACTCATTCATCCAGAAGATTCGTACGGCTGCACTTGCCGAGCGTAGCGATGCGGTCATTATTGGAGAGGTCTGGGAGGACGCAAGCAATAAGCGAGCGTATGGAAAACTCAGACAGTATCTTGAGGGCTCAGAGCTTGACGGTCCTATGAATTATCCTCTGCGTAAATCTATTCTTTCATTTTTGATGAATGAAGTTGGTGCCGAGGTAACTGTTTCAGCTCTCGAGGAGCTGTGGGAAAACTATCCTCACGAGGCATTTTATGCGTGCCTGAATGTATTTGGAACGCACGATAAAGAGCGACTGATTAACGTAGTTGCTGGAGCTCCTGCTCCTGATGCTCTTTCTGCTCAAGAGCAGGTAACGTACAGACTTTCTGCTGATCAACGCGGCCTTTCTAAGGCTCGTATGTGGCAGACAGCTGTGCTTCAGATGACACTTCCTGGTGTTCCATCAATCTACTATGGCGATGAGATGGGCGTTGAGGGATTTGTTGACCCAACAAATCGCGCAACTATGCCATGGCCAGGAAGCAGTCCGCGAGCAGACCTGGATTACTTGCATATGTATCGCAATGCTATTGCACTAAGAAAGACACTTCCTCTGCTGGTAGACGGCTCGTTTGAACCGTTTGTTCCCGAGGGCGGCTCAGATGATGTTTTAGCTTTCTGGCGTAGGCCTGTTCAAAAAGATGACCAACAAGAGCAGCAGAACAAAGACGCTTCTGGCATTTGTGTTCTGGTGAATAAGAGCCGCTCAGATGCTAAAACAGTATATGTTTCTGTACCTCAGAACATGCAGGTTATTGATGTTATTAGTGGCCAAGCAGTCCCCGTTAAGGACGGCAAAGCAGAGGTCTTTTTGTGGCAGCTTGGATGCACGGTCTTAAACGTGCAGCCAGCTCACAGGTTACAAAAGCCCCTTGAGCCTGGTATGGGAGTGCTTGCTCACATCACCTCTCTGCCTGCCGATGAGGACGCTTCAACCAAACCAGGTCAGAAGCTTGGTGTTATTGGTCGTGAGACTTCCGAGTTCATCGATTTTCTCGCCAAATCTGGTCAGAAGTATTGGCAGATCTTGCCTGTTAGCCCAACCGATGAATACGGATCCCCTTACGCGGGAATTTCTGCCTTTGCAGGAAATATCAACTTGCTTGACCAGGCCGCGATGGAGAAAATCATTTCTGAGTGCGACGACCCTCAGAGTAAACGAGCTGCTGAGTACCAGGCATTTCTGGCGAGAAACTCGTATTGGCTTGATTCGTATGCGGCGTTCCGTGCAATCAAAGACCTGCTTGGTGAGGTAGTGTGGCAGGAGTGGCCAAAGCAGTATCGCAGCTGGTCACAAGAGCTACTTGAGCGTCCCGAGCTTACTCAGGCAATTGAACTTCATCAAAAGCGTCAATTTGCCTTTGACGTTATTTGGGGTCAGACGTTAGCAGAGGCTCGCGCTAAAGGAATTCAGATTATTGGCGACATGCCCATGTTTGTTTCGGAAGATTCCGCTGATGTTTGGGCGCATCCGGAGCTTTTTGCTCTAGATGATACGGGCCATACAGAGCTCCAAGCTGGCGCTCCTGCTGACGCGTTTTCTCAAGATGGCCAGCTGTGGGGTAATCCAACGTACAACTGGCAGGCTCATAAAGACGAAGGATATCGTTGGTGGATTGAACGTTTCCGCAGGTCTTTCTATCTGTACGACTACACCAGACTGGATCACTTTATTGGTTTCACGTCTTACTATGCCATTGAACAGGGAAAGACTGCTGCCGAGGGTTCATTTAAGTTTGGCCCTGGCTATGAGTTGTTTGAGGTCGCTTATAAGCAGCTTGGTTCACTGCCTTTTATTGCGGAGGATTTGGGAGCGGTTACTCCTGCGGTCCGTGCACTGCTTTCTCAGACGGGATTTCCGGGCATGAGCGTCATTCAGTTTGCTGATGGAGACTGTAGATACTCTTTTGCGCCAGTTCAGGAGTCTATTGTGTACAGCGGCACGCATGATACGCAAACGCTCATGGGTTTTGTAGAAGCTCGTTTTACAGGTGGCCAGGCAACTGATGAATCACACCAGATTTTCGACCACCTTATGGAGCAAGTAGTTAGCACTTCTAATGCAGTGGTTATCCTTCCACTTCAGGATGTCCTGGGCCTTTCTGATGATGCTCGCATGAATATTCCTGGTAAAGCTGAAGGAAATTGGTCTTGGCAGGTTAAAAAGGACATGCTCACGCCAGAGGTTGTTCAAAAGCTGCAGAGGTTTGTTGAGCTGCACCAGAGTAAGCTCGACGCTTAGCGTACCTTTTTTGTTACAACAAAAAAGTCCTTCTCGATGAACTGCCTCCCATTTCTTGGACACGAGAAATGGGAGGCAGTTCAACATGAGAGGTTTAAATTTAACTTCCAGTCCTATTTGCTACTGTCTTGCTTTAACCTCAGCA
>NZ_JDFG01000002.1 GCF_000565075.1 Atopobium sp. BS2 | reverse complement strand
TACTATCGATAAATTCTGTATCTACGGAACACACCTAAGTCAGATATTCTGCTCAGATGCGGGCATTTTACACATCTAATGACGATAATCTGCATGATTGTGGTAATTTCTGCGTCATGTATACGTCTTTTTGACAGATTATCTGACTTAGATGTGTTTTGAACTGCCTCCTATTTCTCGTGTCCAAGAAATAGGAGGCAGTTCACGAATGTCAGGTGCCCTGCAATCAACCTGGTGTTTAACCTTGCGGTCATCCCAACTTTTAACCTCACTAAGATTAGTTCTCAGCCTTCTTGATCTTCTCACCAAGTTTTTTGTCAATGACGACGTAGAGGTAGCCCAGGGCAACAAAGACAACAATCAGGATCACAATGGTCAAAGCAACTGTTGGGACTCCTAGCTTGTCAAAGTCCATAAATCCATAAGGCCAGCGAGACTTCTCTTTAATCTGCACGCCAAAGCCCAGGACCAAAACAATAATGTATGCAAAATACGTGAGCGGATACAAAGGCCAGATCAGAGGCTCTTTGAAGCCCATAGTTGGTTTCTCGTCAAAGAGCAGCCAGTCCAAAACAGCGCAGATAGGAATCACATCATGCAGAATAAAATTGTTGAACTTAAAGACGCCGTTCACAAAGACCTCGCCGTGATCAAGTAGGAAGTAAGCTACCAGGCCAGTTACGGTAATGCCCAGCATAAGCGTGTGTTTGACCGTTGGCATCCATGGCTTCTGAGCAGTCTCGGGATGCTTGTAAGCCTGGAACAGCGCGCCCCAGAAATAGGCAACAAGCAGCAGGTTAGAGATGTTGGTGAAGTAATACAAGAAAGAAACGCGGAAGTTCATTCGGAAGACGCCCGCAGAATCACACAGTACAAAGGTGCCAATCACAGCAATAAATAGCTTAAAAATAAATGACGCTTTCTTAGATTTAATCAACGCAGTACCTCCTTCTGTAAAGCGAGAGGTCACTGTAAACCTAACGCGCCGCGACAAAAATACGTAATTCTCAGAGTTAACAGTTATGTTTCAAATGAAAAAGATTCAAAAAAATGCGGTCTTCTCACTTTTGGCGAGAAGACCGTGAAATGGCGAGAAAATCGCAGATGTCAAAGGTGTACAAGGCCAACTAGGACTGCGTTACTGAAGCGCGTGCTTGATTACAAGAATTGGATGGTGTAGGAGCAGTCGAGGTCCTGTGGATTTCATGACCTCTTTAACGCGAGCGCGCATCTCTTTGCTATAGCAATGCGATTTGCATTTTGAGCAAAACGTCTTTGTCTCAATGTGAGGACAGCGGTCCACACGCGTATGCGCATACTTCTCAAGCTCAGCGCACTCGTCGCACAGAGGTTCGTGGGCTTTGGTGCGATGGTACTTCTCGCAATAAAAACGAATCATTAACGAGATAAGATCTTTTTCCTTTTGGCGCTTCCGTTCAATTTCTTCAGGTGTCATCAGCTCACTCGTCCCCCATCAACGGTGTAAACAACATCTGCAATTCCCATGGTAGAAGCCCTGTGAGAGACAAGAACCACGGATTTGCGCTCAGTTTCTTTATCAAGCGAGCGCAAGATAATTGCCTCGTTCAAGCTGTCTAGGTTACTGGTTGGCTCGTCGAGCAGCATGAGTGGCGCGTCATGCAAGAATGCGCGAGCAAGGCCAATGCGCTGGCGCTCTCCGCCAGAAAGTGAGTCACCAAGCTCTGCAACGGGCGTGTCGTAACCTTGAGGCAGCGTGGAAATGTACTCGTGAATTGAAGCCTTCTTGCACGCCTCAACAATCTCTTCATCCGTTGCGTCAAGCTTTGCAATGCGGAGATTGTTCTTTATGGAATCGTGATACAGATGCGTATCCTGCGTCATGTAGCTCTCAAGATCGCGCAGGTTAGAGGTATTAACCTGCTCCAAGGGGGTTCCAGAAATTTCAATGGCACCAGGTGTTGCTGGCCAGAAACGCATCAAAAGTTTAAGCAGCGTAGACTTGCCTGAGCCGCTCTTTCCCACAATTCCCACGATCTTATCGGTAGGAATATCCACGGAAATGTTGTCTAGAATCTGCTCGTTATCATACGCAAATGAAAGCTCAGATACACGCACACCCTCATAGGAGATGTCTTTTTGACCCACTACATCTTTAACCAGGGGCTGTTCGTCCAAAATATCCAAAACACGGTTGCCTGCAGCAAACGTACTGGTCAGGGTTGTACCAAGTGCTGCCAAAGCCACAACAGGCCCAAACGAACTCATCAATGCAATGGTGACAATGAAAGCATCGGTCATAAAAATCTGCTGGTTATAGGCCAGATAGAACGAACTAAAGAACATAACAAGGCCGGAGAGCAAAATAACCGTTGACGTGACGGCATCGTTGACACCAAATGCCTTCTTAACTGCCTGTTGTCTGTCACTTAACTGGTCAGCTAACTGACTTGTTTCTTCAATCATCTGTGCGCCAGTGTTATATTGCAGAATCTCGTCAAGTCCACGCAGGTTATCAAGGGTAGCTGTCGAGAGCTTACCAGCAAGATCTCTTGCCTCAGCAGAGTCCTGCTCAGAACGTTGAGACATAGCAAGCGGAATTGCCACGCCAACTACCAGGTAAGAAACAAGTGCAATAACACCCAAAATCCAGTTGGCAGTACCTGCAATAAACCACACCATTACAATGCAGAACACAGCCGCAATGCAGATAGGCGAGATAGTGTGTGCGTAGAAAACCTCAAGCAGCTCAATGTCTGAGGTGATAACACTCATCAGATTACCTTTATTTTTGACCTCAAGCTT
The DNA here is from genome assembly GCF_000565075.1 of Atopobium sp. BS2. Taxonomy (GTDB): domain Bacteria; phylum Actinomycetota; class Coriobacteriia; order Coriobacteriales; family Atopobiaceae; genus Lancefieldella. The sequence goes on along the minus strand of NZ_JDFG01000002.1, from coordinate 14,117 downwards.
TGCTGGCGCAAGCTCTCTTAACGCCGTGAACACACGGTCTCTAATAAGTGCGAGCAGTTTAAACGCAATAAAGTGGTTGCATTCCTGCTCGGCATAGCGCAGCAGACCGCGGACCAGGGCAAACAAAAGCATGCCACCAAAAAGCAACGCCATAGGAGAAGATGAAGCAAAGCCCATAGCACTGAGCAGCGCATATGCTCCAAAAATGCTGATGAACGTGGCGGCAAGGTTACCCAAAACACCCATCAAAATTGCAAGTATCATAAAGCCAGCCAGCGGACGAACCAGCCCCACCAGCCTCAACATAATGGTGAGCGCACTACGGCGAGAAGTACGTGCAGTTGTGGCGCAGTTCTTAACTTCTGTCTTCATTACGCCTCAACTCCTTTCACATAATTCTCAAGCTCGGTCTGGGCCTGCGTCATTCGTTTGTACTCGTCATTTGTTGCAAGCAACTTTTGGTGCGTTCCACTTCCAACAACGCGACCATGCTGCATAACAACAATCTGATCAGCATTTTTAACGTTTACTAAGCGGTGAGAAATTACCAGCACCATCTTTGTCTGAGCAAGCTGATGAACCTGCTGCATAATAACGTCTTCACTCTCAACATCAATATTTGAAGTAGCTTCATCAAAGATGAACATCTGGCTATTGTGAAGTAGGGCTCTGGCCAGTGCTAATCTCTGACGCTGACCACCAGACAAGTTGGAGCCCTTCTCGGCAACTGGCGCGTCAAGTCCACCCAAAGACTTTACGAACTCAGCAAGATTGACCTGTTCAAGGGCGTGCCAGAGCTGTTCTTCAGTTGCCTCTGGATTACCCATGGCAAGGTTAGAGCGAACGCTTCCCATAAAGAGATGTGCCTGGTGTCCAATATACGTAACGTTTTGAAGCAAATTCTGGTCAGAAATGTCTGACAAACTGGTATTTCCAAACAGAACATCGCCAGAATACGAGCGGAGTTTTCCGGTCAACAGTGCTGCAATTGTTGATTTTCCGCAGCCTGACTCTCCTACCAGGGCATTCAAAGAGTTAGCGCGCATTCCAAAAGAAACATTCACCAAGACGGGCTTCTCGCCGTCGTAGGAGAAAGAAACGTTGCGCAAAGCGACATCACTGGAAGCTGGAACGGTCTTGGTACCCTGCTCTCGAACAGGTATATCAAGCAGGTCAAAGATCTTGTCCGACGCTGCCATACCGTTCATGGCAATGTGGAAATAACTGCCCAAAAGACGCATGGGCAGGAAGAACTCAGCCGAAATCAAAATGACAAAGACGCCTTCCCACATAACGAGGAGGTGGTCATTTACCTGCTGAATTGCAAGAATTGTACCAAGCGCGCTTCCGCCAAATGCAACCACGTCCATCACGGTGATGGAGTTGAGCTGCATGGTTAGAACCTTCATGGTAATGCGCCTAAAATGCTCAGCTTCATCGTTCATCTGCTTGTGCTTGAAATCGTCAGCCTTGTAAATCTTTGCTGTAGTAAGGCCTTGCAGGTTCTCCAAAAACGTATCGCCAAGCTGCGTATACTGGCCCCAATACTTAGACAAAAGCTTCTTTGCAAACTTCTGGATAAGAACGATGGTCATTGGAATGAGCGGCACAAATACCAGCAAAACAATGCCAACTACCGGACTAATAAGAAGCAAAACAAGAAAAAGTGTGAGTGGAGCTAAAACAGCATAGAAGAACTGTGGTAAATACTGCGCAAAATACGTTTCTAGCTGGTCAACGCCTTCAACTGCCAACTGAACAATCTCACTGGTCGCATATGAATTTTTATACGAGGGACCAAACTCTAAAAGCTTCTGATAGATTTTCTCGCGAAGGGTCTTTTTAACTCTTTTTGCTGCATAAAAGCTTGTCTTGTACTGAGCAAGTTTGCAGAAATACCTGATCACAATAGCAATAAGGCAGAGTGCAATAAACACCAACTGCTCTTCGAGGACAAAATAATCCATGAATAGGGCTTGTATCATTCTTGCCAGAGAATACATAAATACAATATTGGCAAGCAGCGCAATCCACTGGTAAAGCACGGTCAAGCCAATGTATTTTTTACTCTCCTCAATAAGGGCAATGAGGCGTTTGTTGATCATCATATGCAGACTTCTTTCGCTTTTCTTACAAGCAGAATCTTTAATCCACTAACTGTTTTAATTGCTTTACATGTAGTTTTGTCGTTTCATATACGAGTTTGCCTTATGCAACATTTAAAAACAACACACAAAATAGCGAGAACAACTGCTATTTTTGAACACGTTCCCAGTCCTCTTTTGTGAGTACTGAGATGCCAAACTGCTCTTCTTTACCTGTGTACTTATTAAAGTCAGTAAAGATTTTCACCTCTGTGAAACCACATTTACGAGCCACTGAAGCAGACTTCTTATTGTGCTCAAGATATCTAATAATCACCTGATCAACGCCATGCTCTTCAAATGCATATGCAGTAAGAGCTTGAGTGCCCTCAGGCGCTAGCCCCTGTCCCCAATAAGGACGACCAATCCAATAGCCAATCTCTGCCTGATGCAGCTGCTTTGAGGAATCTTTTGGATCAGGAATTTCTTCAAAATCCAATGACATTGAACCGATAAGATGACCGGTCCTCATGTCTTTCACGGCATAACAGAACTTCTCGGACAATACATTTGCAAGAACCTGCTTGGAATCTTCCAGAGTCTTGTGCGGTTCCCAGCCACAAAGTGGTCCGATCTCTGAATCTTTTGCTAGTTCATAAAGCTCATCCGCGTCAGATGCATGCCATGGAATAAGAAACAATCTCTTAGTGGTAATCATCCAAACTCCTTTTGAAACTCTTTGTCTCTGTCTCTTACTGTTTTGTCTTTCAGCTATTTTTACTGTCCAATCTGTTGGACACTCATGCTTTTTAACTTCTCTACTCTATCCTTAACATCTTCTAAGGAGGCTCTTATGTACAGTCCTACAAAGCTTGTTGATTCCTTCGTTGTTTCCGGTCTTCCCTACTACGACGCTCCTCTTGTCTTTGACCAGCTCAAACTTGGCTCAGATCTAACCATTGTTCCTGAACGTGATAACCCTTACGACCCAGAGGCTCTTGCTCTGTACTCTAATGACCACAAGCTGGGCTTTGTTCCTAGAGAAAGCAATTCTCTCTGGAGTACTTTGCTCTTCTACGGACATCAAAACATTGTTACTTGCAAGATCACGCGGGTCAGCGATCACCATGGTCATCTTCTTGTTAAAGCAGGTCTTTACGTCATTGATGCTCGTTAATTGGCGCGAGAAAGACTACTTGTTTTGACCTGATTTAGCTAATCCTCTTTCTCTGATTGGTAGCTCTGAAGAATCCCGCTCAGATACTCTTGATATTTCTGCCTGGTCTTCTTTGGAGCTACTAACTCTATATCTGTTCCAAAGGTTGCAAGCCAGCCGTAAAACGTTGGAGCTTCCATGACAGAAACATGCACGTCAGCCGTACTTCCATCAGAACTTGGATTGTTCAAAATAATGTTCTTGCCAAAGCGGTCATACACCGAGCACATTACGCGCTCATTAACACGAAGTGTGACCTCAACAACCTCGCCCGAGTACATGCCAAAGACGCGCTCTTGATACTTGTCTATGTCAAACTGCTTAATCTGCTCGTTAACCGTGGCGTCAGCATCGGAAGCCTCAAGTCTAAACATGCGGTCCACGCGATAATTGACAAAGTTTTGATGCTTATCGTTCCACACAATAAGATAGTAGAAATCGTCAATATACGTAAGCTGAACAGGCGTTTCTTCTCTTACGGGAAGCTCTTCAATAACCTTATCCTTAAAGCCCTTCTTGCGGTACTTAAACGAGACCTTTTTCTTCTGCAAAAGGGCCGTTTGAATAGCATTGAGGGCATAAAACACAGACTCGTTTTGCGACTTAATACGACCCTCAACATGAATGCGCTTCTTCAGCGTATCAGAGGTAGACTTCCCGCCTAGCTCTCCAATAAGGCTTACTAAGTTATTTGCCTTGCGCTCCGTCAAAAACTTTGACGACTGCACAGCATCTGCCATCAGCATGAGCTCTTCAGCCTGAAACTTCCTGGTTGCCAGGCCGTATTCAACAGGATGGCGCTGGTAAGACTGAATGTCGTAACCAAAATTCTGCAGCGATTTAATGTCGTCGTAAAGCGTTTTACGCTCCACGCTCAGACCACGCTCTGCGAGCTTTTCAATAAGCTGAGGTGTACTTAAACCATGGTCATCATCGGTTTCTTCCTCAAATATTTTTACGAGATGCAAGCAGCGGGTCTTCTCGCTTGGCATACTACCTCCGAAGTCTTGCGACAATAAAAAACTCCTGTCCATTTTACTGGACAGGAGTCGAGAAGAACGTATGGTCAAAAGCTCTTCGGTAAACGGTAAACTCTAAAGTAATTACCTTCTCTGCTTACGAGCTTTTAGAGCAAAGCCCAAAGCGGTGATACTAGAAGCAGCCATACCAAGAGAAGCAACGATAAACTCACTAACATCGCCTGTATCTGGTAGAAGACGCTTCTTCTTTGGTTTAGAAGGCTTCCTTGGCTCAGGATCTGGTGTTGGCTCAGGGTCTGGTGTTGGCTCTGGATAGTCGTTAGTAAAGACCGAGCCAATATCACCGTTGCACTCACCCAAATCAACCTGTGTAACTGTTCCGTCCTCGGCAGTCTTGGTCATGGAACGAGTGAAGTCGAGTTCACCATGACCGTTGTCGGTAACAACGTAGGTTACAGTGAAAACAGACTTATCGTAGGTAACCCTTGGATTGGTACCAATAACCTCTTTGATGGTGTAAACATAGGTACCAGGCTGAGTAAACCAGTTCACCAAATTGTCCGACACCAGAAACCGCAACATCAGTTTCTACGGTGTCTGTAGAAGCATCATTTGGCATTGGATAGGAAGAATCATTACGAGTGAAGGTAAACCTGAAAAGATCCTGTGCAGAAGGAGTCCTTGGGTCACCGTCATCTTCCTCAGGAAGAACTGTTGGAAAGTCGTCTGGAGTGACTGGAGCTGCACCGGTAACACGCTTCTCAACGCATGGGTAATCTCTTGCGGGAAGCGGCTCAGGATAGATGTTAGTGAATACTGCGCCAACTGCATCGTTATTCTCGCCAAGGTCAACGGTAGTAACGTTTCCGTCCTCGTCAGTCTTGGTCATAGTACGTGTTGCCTCAAGCTGGCCAGTACCGTCGTCAACAACGTTATAGGTAACGGTGTAGACGCTCTGATCGTACTGGATGTTCTGGGTGCCGGTAACCTCTTTGATGGTGTACACGTAGGTGCCAGGCTGAGTGAACGTAATGTTGCGGAATACAGCGTCGCCACCGAGAAGCCTGCGTGTACGAGCGGTATTGCCGGTAGATCCCTCAGGCATTGGGCTGGATGGATTAAGGCGTGTCATCTCAAAGATAAAGACGTTAGGAGCGTCGCCCTCGTCTTCAGAGCCATTTGCCAGGAAGTTATTGATTAGGCTCTCGGCAAAGCTGCCGCTTGCAGTGTCGTCGGCGCTTGTCGCGCTTGTAGTGCTTGCGGTACCTGCTGTGCTAACGTTACTTGTGCTCAGGTAAGAATTAACCAGAGACGCAGGTGAAGGCTCTCCAGATATAGGAACAACTGGGTAATCACCCTCGACAATCTTGGTAACGGCTGGTGTCACAATAGCAGGCCTGACATTGTAGACATTTACCAGCGACTGAGTGGTGGTGTACTGCTCAACGCCAGAAATACTGCTTCTGGTTGAAACGTAGGAATCAGGAACGTTCTCGGTAATGGTGTACGAAACAGTATCGGCTGCTGTGTTGTTTACGTACTTGCGAAGACCCTTGTAGACGATGGTGTAGGTGCTGTTGCCGTTATCGGTAACTGTTGGGGTAATAGTGCTGGTATCAAGGCTCTTATCGTTAGAGAGAACCAGGTTGTTGGCACCAAAATCAGTTGTGGATGGGCGCTTACCACCAGCGTTGTTGTTATCGTCCCAGACCTTATTGATCTTGAGGTCAATGCCAGCATAGCTCAGAGCGTGGGTGGAGAGGCTACGAGTGGAGTGGTTACCAGCAATGTCGTAGTCAAGAACGCTGCTGAATACGCTGCGCGTGCCGTCGTAGGAAGCATCAACGTTGTCGGCAACCTTATAGGTGACGTCGACAAAGCCGCCGCTATTTGCAGCAAGTGCGTGCGTTGAGGTAAAGAGCACCATGTCGGCCTCAGCAGGATTGGTGACTACGGTGTAGTCGCCAGGCTGTGGAGCATGGTTTGCAGTGTAGGTAACACCAGGGTTCAGCTTGATGTACTGGTAAGAGAAATTGGAAGAAGAGTTTACGCCCTCAAGTGTCAGAGGAAGCTGAGTTGCACCCTCTGGGGTGATGCCAGCGCCGCGATTTACCGACTTAGACAGCAATGGAACAAACAGCTGCGTGGTATTTGCGGTGTTGCCGGTGTTATTGCGGACAGCAATGTGAACAGTTGCGGTGTCATCGCGCTGCATAACAGGGGTAGTTGCGCCTGGATTAGCGGAGTCGTACGTGTAATCAGTTACGGTTCCAGAAATACCGTCCTTTACAGAAAGGGTAGATGCAGCGGCAATAGCAGATGCCTGTGCAATGTTGATACCAGGGCCCTCGGAGAGTGAAACCATGTCCTCGCCAGAGTTGACGCTGTTACCAAACAAGCTGGTGTACTTGTGAGTGTTCCAGTTGCTACGGTCCCAGTGCTCAGACTTAATTTGGGCACCAATCTCCTTGAAGTCTTTGGTGGTAATGCCAACAAAGTCGTTGATGTGATAGATGCCCTTGCCTGCAAGATCGGTGGTATGGACATCCATGCTCAGAGTCATGTTCTTGCTGGTAAAGTCTGGCTGATACTGGCCGCGAGTCTCGTCGCCAACATCAATGGTGTACTTCCAAACCTTAACAGCCACGCCGTCCTTATCGTACGTTCCTACAAACTCTGGAGCGCTGAGCGTGCCATTGGAAACAGTGAGGTTGCTGTAGGTAAAGCCCTCAGGCATGATGACGTAGAGCACTGGCTCCTGAAGAGGGTTCCAGTCCCAGTTTGCGTCGTCGATGCGACCAGAAATCTTGAAGGTCTCACCGCCGTTAATCTGGGTCTTATCGATGCTACCAACACCGTTAAGAACCTTAGGTGCGCCGGACTTAGCGGTCAGCGTAACGCCTGCGTCAGGAGTGGTACCGGTGTCGTAGAGCTTGACGTTAGTGACAACGTCGGCGTTAGTGCCCTTCTTCCAAGAGCCGTAAACGCCGTTGGAGATGTAGCTCCAACCGTAGTACTCGTCAGTGACAAACTTGGGATGATCAGGGTGGTCGAGAAGATCGCTCATTGGCCTAATGCCATCGTATCCGCCAAGAATTGGACCAAGGTCAACCTTGATAGAAGTGATGGAAGTGTTGATGTCAAGACCAAGAGCAGTGTTGGTGATGAGGGCAGAAACACCAGATTTGCGCAGAATGCTTGGGTCAGCAGTTCCGCTCGTACCGTCCGATGCAGTCCAGTGGATTGGACCATAGGTCATACCTTCCTTGTAAGGGATGGTGACGCCGCGGATGATAGCGGTCTGGTTCTGATCGATGGTCATCTCGAGTGTCTTTGGAGCAGTATCCGTGGAGAGCTCGTTCTTGATGAGATAGGTGCCAAGACGAACGTTATAGGTATCGTTTTTCTTGTATGCCCAGTTAGGTGCTGTATCGACAAGAGCGTGTGTGGTAATTTCCTCTGGATTAAGTCCATCAAGAATCTTGACGGTCAAAGTTGCTTGATTTGTTCCGGAAGTACGGTCGACATTAGGAGTGTCGTTCCAAATAGTTTTAGTAAGGTTCTTGATAACAACGTTAAAGGTAGAACCATTTGCTCTTGTATTTGTAGTAGAAACTTTGATTTGAGGCTTAAAAGTTGGAGTACCAGAATAAGAACCTGGCTCGTTCCACTCAATAGTTGCAGTCTTGTTGGTGCCGTCATCAGTGGTATTGACAACAGTTCCCATAGAGTGATACAAGCTGGTTTCTTCAACACCAACAAGCTCCATATCACTTGGATAGACAACCTGTACGGTAGTCTTGGTGTTAGCCTCGGTCAGAGCACTTCCACCTGTTGCGGATACCTGGAGGGTAGAAGTAGTGCTTCCCTTAGATACAACCTCTGTGGACTGATCCGACCAGAAACCGTATTTCATCTCATCAGATGCGGTAACAGAAATAACACGAGGATCAATGTTTTGAGTTGCTGCAGTGCTCAGACTAACTCGAATAGCGTTAGCAAGAACCTGGCTTGCACTCTGGTTTTCAACAGCATCATCAAGCTTGAACTGAATCTCGCTTCTGGAAGAAACTTGGGTAAGGCCGTTGTTGGTCATGTAGACCAAGTCTCCGCTGCGGTTCTTCTCAGAACCTGCACCAGGATAACCATAAGGAAGGGTTCCCGTTCCCGTAGGTGTGGTAACCAGATTAGAGAAGCTGGTGTTTGAAATTGCACCTACGGTAAACGTTGCGCCCGGAAGACCAGTGACGTAAAGTCCATCGCCAAACCTCACATTGAGATAGGTTGGCGAGAACTGCAACGAAGCAGGGATTGTGTAGTCAACATTCAAGGCGTAGGTGACTCCCGCCTTAAGGGCAGGAGTTTGACCTGCAAGAAGGTCAGCAACTTGGGCGTGAGTTGACGCATCTTCAATAGTCAGAGCGTTGATTTGAAGACCGGTGGTGTCTTCTGCGTAAGCCACGCTAAGATTGGGCAGCAATGCTGCGACGAAAGCAACGGCAGCTAAAAGCAGTCCCGCTACAATCCTTGCTTTACGTTTCATAACACATCCTAACTAGAGCAATACAAGAACAAATCACTTTCTTTCTTTCTTACTTATTTTTACGACGCTTAGTAATGCCAAGTGAAGTCATTACAGCGGTCATACCAGCAAGAAGTGCAGCAAGAGGTGCTGCGGCAGAAGCATCACCGGTGTATGGAGTCTTCTTCTTTTTCTTGGATGGTTTAGATGGAGTAGCAGGAGTCTCTGGAGTCTCATCCTCTGCAACAGTAATGGTCAGCTGAATGGTGTCGTTATCAGTTGCAACAGCGTCCTTTCCATCTGCCCACTGAACGCCATTCCAGATGAACGAGAAGGCCTTGTGGTTGCCGGCTGCAGAATCAGCACTAGCGCTGAAGGAACCCGTAACAGTACCAACGGCGGTGAGCTGAGTGCCTGCAGCAACGTTGGAGTCAATAGTGACGCCAGGGATGGTGAGCTTCATCCAACCATCACCCGCACTGGCCTCATCAACAATACGCTCAAGGTCAGAGTAGGTTCTGATAGAAGATGGATCGCTGAGCTCAAAGGTAATCGCAACAGTACGACCATTAACCTGAACATCGCTGACCTTAAATCCGCTGCCAAAGTTAGAAGTCTGAACAGAGGATGCGGTAAGGTTGCTTGGAAGGGTCATTCCCTCAGGAACAGTCAACGTTGCGGTGAACTTGAACTTAAGGTTGCTTAAGGAAATAGTGTCATGGTTGGTGTTGGGGTAAGCACGCTCAATGTTGTTCATCTGCTCCTGAATAGAAGAAGCAAGAATTGAACCAGTGAGATTAAAGGTGGTGCCTGCCTTCATAGTAATGACCTGGTCATGCTCGGTATTCTCGTCAGCAAGCATATCGGCAGGAAGGTTCATCTCAATTGGATTGTTGACAATCAAAGTCTGCTGAATGTCATTACCGCGAGGATCTCTATTAGCAGCAATCTGAACGCCGTTCCAAGAGAGCTCGTACTTCTTAGTTACGTTAGTAATGGTGTTCTTTGCATAGGATTTGAAGGTGCCGGTAAGAGTGCCGGTGGCGGTAAGCTCCTGACCGTTTGTGACCTTAGTTGGGTCAAGAGTCAAGCCATCAACAGTTACGGTAAGAGGTCTTGCAATTTCTGAAGTAGCTGCATCGTCTTTACCAACGGTTTCAACAGCGTCCTTGAGCTGCTGGTAATTGCTGTAGCTTCCCTTAAGGGTCATGGTAACAGTGACTTCCTGACCATTGACAGATACGTCTGTAACCTCAAAGAGGTCACCAAGACCAGAAGTGGTTACTGTTGGGTTAGCTGGGACAACAACACCTTCAGGAAGGGTGAGCTTAGCGGTGAAAGTTGAAGTTGTACCGGAAAGGGTAATCTTGGTCAGATCAGAAAGACCACCAGCAATGCCATTCTCAAAGGCAGTCATCTGGCTAACGATAGAGGTTGCGTCAATGGCACCAGTAAGGCTAAAGCTCTGGTTGTTGGAAACTTCCTTGATCTGTGTAGTGTTGTTCTGAGAGTCACTCCACATATCTGCAGGAAGATCGCCTGTAAGCTCAATCTTCTGGATGGAAGGATCTTCCTTCCACTTGAGGTAGTAAGTGACGTCGTTAGTAAGTGTTGCACCACCGTCGATGGTTGCAGCGGAGTTACCTGCAGCGTCAGTGAACCAGTAGTGGTAGTTGTGACCAACAACAATGCCAAAGAACGTTACAGGGGTTTCTGCGTTGTCCAAAACGTAATTCTCTAGTGTTGCAATCTCTGTATAAGCGGTATTAGTGTTGGTGCTGGTTGAGCTTGCAATTCCAGCAGTATCTGTGGTCAAAGTATTGCCACTGAGATTCTGTAGAAGAGCGTTAATAGTAGTCTGCTCAGCAACAGTTGGATGAGTCTTGATAGTTGCTACTTCTCCGCCGTTTGCATCGGTGGTGATGTCAAAGACGTTAGGGTTCTGCTTAAAGACACTGTTTGCTGAGAAGGTACCGCCATTTGCCGAGAAGGACACGGTAAGGTGCTGCTCCTCCCAGTCAGCGTACAAATCAACGGTATCGGTACCTGCAGGAACAGCCAGGTTAGAGCTGGCCGCAACCTCGTCACCAGCGCCGTTTGCCTGGGTGGTCCAACGCTTGAAGGTCTTTCCAGCGATATTGAAGTTATTATCGAGGTTGTTGACCTCAGCGTCAGAACGGACTGTTACGGTACGGCTAGTGTTGGTAGCAACGCGGTCAATGACAGAGACGCCATTACCATTGTGATACCTAACGTAGAACCAAGCAGTGTTAGCCTTCCAATGTGGATAGACTGTCATGTCAGAGGTGACCTGGGTATCAGCGGTGAACTGGTGCTCCGTACCAGCAGCGTCGGTGTAGTACCAGCCGTCAAACTCTTGACCACTTGCATAAGGATCTGCAGGAAGAGTAGTTGTACCCTCTGCCACAGAAGAAGCGGTTGCAAGAGAGTTTCCGCGCATAGCGAAAGCGGTCTTATTAGCAGTAGTACCATCAGCAAATGTTGGGCTGATGCCGGTAACACCTGGGGTATTAAGATCAAAGGTGACAGTTGCAGCAGGTGCCCACACATGCTTCTGGCCATCACTTGATGCGTTAGCAACTGGATAAGTGTAGGTTGCTCCATTGGCATTAATGAGGCTCAGAGAGTTAGTTGATGCGTCCGCAAGGGTAAAGAGCGAGAGTGCCTCGTTGCCGTTAGCTGCACCGTTTGTAGGAATAGTGCTACCTAAGCTGCTGTTGTAACTTGGTGCGTACTTAATGAGGTAAGAACCGCCAACAACATTATAGTTTTGACGAGTCTGGCCAGCGCCATTATCAGAGTTCTTGGTAGCAGGGGTCTCTACCAGGCTGTTTCCAGTGAACTGGATGGAGCCGTTAGTTTGTGCGCCAAAGAGAGCACCAGAGTTATAACCGTCTCCCTTAATGGTGGAGTTGTTAATGATGACATCACCAGTGTTGACGTTAAGACCACCAGTTCCACCATTAGTAAAGTTAAGGGTTGAATTAGTAACGTTTACTGTTCCACCAGCTACACCAACAGAAATACCAGAAGTTGAACCAGCATTAGCATTGATGGTGGAGTTAACAATATTGGAAGTACCCTGAATGGTCATACCCGTAGCGCCGTACCATGAAGGATTAATGGTCAGCGTAGAGTCAGTCATATTAAGTTTATCAACATAGAAAGTCTGGCCAAATCCCTTAACAGTAAGATCTGCGTTTTTCAGGTTAAGGTCACGAGCGTCAAACCAAGTTCGTGCTTGTGATGCTACAGAGATAGTCGCATTTTCAAAAGTGATACCAGACTCATAGAAGTTGGTATTGCTCTTATCGTCAGCAGTAATAGTGACACTGTTCTTGTTAGTAGAACCTTTGACTGTGCCCGCAAGAGAAATACCACGAGAACCACTTGCACCTGCGTTGTTTCTAAAGACATAGGTACCATCGGTAATGGTTGAGCCACGCTGTGCTGTTAGGGCAGTTTTGAAGCCAGACATGGTAAGAGTGCCTGAGCCGGTAAGAGTTGCACCGTTTGCAAGAACAAGGCCATCAATACTATTACCAGTGCCAGTAAGAGTTGCGCCTTCGGACTCAATCTTGAGAGTCACGCCAGCAGGAATAGTAACTGTGGAGGTTAGCTCAAGATTTCCCTTAAGGTGAATGGTGTTAATGGTTGGAGTAGCTGTCCACAGCTCCAATGCCTTTTGCAGAGATTTGAGAGCATTTGCGCTAGAACCATCATTGGCGTCGTTGCCATTGGTTCCATCTACCCACAACTCAGTTGAGACAACTGATAGGCTTCTTGCCACACGGCGAGAAGATCCTTCAGCAGGAACAGTACCCTGCTCAGCGTTCTGTTCAGAAGTTGTTGCCTCAGTGCTAGTTGAAGCCTCAGTTGAAACCTGGTCAGTTGCCTCTGAAGAAGCTGTAGTATCAACTGTTTGAGTTGCTGCAACTTCTTGAGTCTGAGCAACCTCTTGTGTGCCAGCAACCTCTGCTAACGCTGAAGAAGGAACCAATGAAAGTGCAAGCACTAAAGACATGGCTGTCTTTGCGCCTTTGCTAGCAAGGTTCTTCTCTTTCTTGTCCATATCTACTCCTCATAAAAAATGCATACCCAAGTTAAAAACAAAACAATTTTCTGCCGTAATTTGTCTCAAACGTGCGCGTACACGATAAAAGAAAAAACTACACAGAATTAGAGCACTTTATGTATCTTGAATTCTCATTGCAAGTGCAACAACAAAAGACAAGGTAGTGACCCATGGGTCTACAATGGCGCTTACGACAACGATCATTGAAAGGATTTCCATGGGTCACTATAGCCATCTTAGCATTGAAGAGCGCGAAGACATTATGGTCTGGTGGAAAAATCATGAAAGTATAAGCCAGATTGCTCGTAAGCTCGGTCGAAACAAATCAAGTATTTCACGAGAGATTAAAAGAAACGGTTGGACAATCATTGGAGTGGCGCATCTGTGCTATAGAGCCTCGACTGCTCAGAGAAAAACCGATGTTCGACGCCAGGCTTGCAAGAAACGCACCCTACTCGATGATCCAAGCCTTCGTGCACGTATTGTCTTTCTTATCTGTAGTCGCCACTTCTCACCTGAGCAGATTGCAGGCAGACTACACTTAGAACTTTCCTACGCTCCTGTCAGCTGTAGCACTATATATAGAGCCATACACTCGGAAAACTAGACTGTGAACTTCCAGGTGTACAGTCTGTACGTAGAGACTTAGACACCGAGGTAAACGACGGCATACAAAACACCTCATAGAGCGCAGAGGAAAAATACGGATAACTCATGAACTTGTCGAAAGACCAAAAGAGGTTGCAGATCGCCAACGCATTGGAGACTGGGAAGGTGATACCGTCATCGGTAAGGCCAAAGGGCCACGCCTGGTCACACAAGTTGACCGTATGAGCGGCTACCTTGTTGGTGGCAAAGCTGCATCAGGGTCTAGTGCTGATGTCAATGTAGCTATACAGCAAGCTTTGAGAGGTGAGGTAGTAAAAACCATAACGCTTGATCGTGGATCTGAGTTTGCTCGAGCAGCAGAACTTCAAGAAGCTATTGGAGTAAGTATCTACTTCTGTCTTCCACATCATCCCTGGCAAAGAGGTACCAATGAAAATACCAACGGTCTCATCAGAGAGTATTTTCCAAAAGGTACAGACCTCTCATCGATTAGCGATAGAGAGATTGAGGCAGTATATAATGAGCTCAATCTGAGGCCACGTAAGCGTCTGGGTTGGAAGTGCCCTTGGGAAGTCTACCATCACCAAACGTTGCACTTGCTTTGAGAATT
>NZ_JDFG01000001.1 GCF_000565075.1 Atopobium sp. BS2 | reverse complement strand
TAGATGAAGTTTATGCATAGAGATGCATATCAGGCAGTGCGACCGCCTAGCTGCCTAGCTATCTTGATTAGGAACATGTCGATTCTTCGGCAAAACCTACCAAAGCTGCGCTATTTTGTGCGCCAGGCCTAAAAGCCGACGCTAACACGCTGCAGAATCATAATTACCCGTATATGAACTACCTCCCATTTCTTATGTCCAAGAAATGGGAGGTAGTTCACGACTGGCGAGAAGGACCTTTTACTTGTAGACGCTCTTTTGAGTTCACTATGACATCTCTCGAGGTAAAACGATGGTAAAACGTGTGCCTACACCTTCGCGTGAAAGTACCTCAATAGAGCCGTCATGATTATCGACAATCCATTTAGCAATGGATAAGCCAAGTCCAGAACCCTCGTTGCTTTCAATACGAGCGTTGTCGGCTCTCCAGAATCTCTCAAAAATATGAGCGGCTGCTGTCTCGGACATGCCCATACCTTCATCTTCGATTGAAACTTGAACGGTTTTCTCGTCATACGCGACATTAAAAGAAATGGTGGTCTGAGCAGCAGAATATCGAGCAGCATTTTGCACGATGATACGGATAGACTGCTTAATCATTGCGGTATCAGCAAGCACCTGATAGCAATCGTCTGTTTGTGTACTCTGATCAAATTTCAGCACATACTGATGATCTGGATCAATCATCTCCGACTCTTCACAGACCTCAGAAGTTATCCGTGCAAGATTGAGCTTAGTCTTTGTGAGGGTATTTCTTCCTGCGTCTCCGCGTGCTAAGAAGAGGAGCTGCTCAACAAGGTCATGCATGTGTTCGCTCTCGGATTTGAGTGCAGCGATAGACTCATCTAGTACAGCCTCGTCCGTCTTACCCCAGCGATCCAGCATGTCAGTATAACCTCGGATAACAGCTATAGGCGTTCGAAGCTCGTGGCTGGCATCGTTGACAAAGCGCATCTGTTGCAATTTTGCTTCTTGCATACGTTGAAGCAATTTATTCAAGGCAATCTCAATACTTGCCAGGTCTTGGTCACCTGTTTGAATCTTTGGAGCGTTGATATTGGCTTCTTCAATTGCCTGTTCAAGACTCCTTATTTTCTCGCTTTTGACCAAGATGTCATTTGTTGTAGCTTCGGTAGAAAGAACATCACTATTTACCAGTTGGTCGGCTTTAAGTGCAAGTGTATTGAGGGGCTGAAGAGCTCTTCTGACACGGCGCATATCACCGAAGAATGACAACAGATCAATGATTTCCCAGATAAGAATTGCAATATACATGGGCCAGAAACGAGCTAAGTCTACGCCTAAATCAAATATTTTGGCGCCAAAAGTAGGGCCATGAACAATGTATTTTAGGCTTGAGAGTCCGTGTAAGAAAGTGAATCCAGTAAGAGAAATAGAGTGAGACTCAGTAGGGAAAAATCCTAGGTAAAAAGTACCTTGTGGAACATGCTGGTTATACGTATAAATAAAAATCAGAGCAATATTTACCAGTAAAAAGAGATTAAAGCCGACGTAATTCATCATCTTACGCCACCAAAATCCCCAGGTAATTACTCCAGCTGTCGACGAATCAGAGGGAGTAAAGAAAGGCTTTTTATGCTCTTGTATGGTGGACTGGTTATGCTTCTCTGATGACATATCCGACTCCACGAACAGTAGTAATTAGCTTGATGTTATAGCGGTCGTCAATTTTTGCACGTAGATGGGCAATATGTACATCCACGTTATTAGTTTCTCCGGCAAACTCATAACCCAAGGCTTCAGAAGCAATACGCTCACGGCTCATAACAACACCAGCGTGTTCCATGAGCGTACGGAGGACTTCAAATTCCTTAGTAGTAAGTTCGATTGAATCGTTCTTGACACAGACTTCTCTACGATCAACATCAAGCGAGACATCTTTAATTGTAAAGGTGCTTGTAGCAGCTGTTTGAGGAATTGTCGGGGAGTTTAAACTGTCTGTCTCATGATGCTTAAGGGCCACTCGAATGCGGGCGAGAAGCTCCTCTATCGCAAAAGGTTTGGTGAGGTAGTCGTCTGCCCCCGCATCCAGACCAGCCACTTTATCCATAACCGAATCACGAGCGGTAAGCATGATAGTTGGCGTGTTTTTCTCGCGACGAATCCTTCTAAGAACTTCTAGACCGTTCAGCTGGGGGAGAAGTACATCAAGCAAGATAAGGTCGTAGTCATTTGACAGTGCTTTTTCAGCTCCGGTTCTTCCGTCAAGAGCTTTGTCTACTTCATAGCCCTCATGTTTAAGCTCGAGTTCTATAAAGCGCGCAATTTTTTCTTCATCTTCAACGATAAGAACCTTAATCATTTTCTCGCCTAAATATCGAAGTTTTCTATTTTAGGTTTGGAACCAATTGCATTTTATTTTTTGTCGATAACATCTTTTTTGATGGAACCCGCTGCATCTGCAGCCTTATCCATTGCCTCATTTACATCAACAACAATAGGATAAGCTCCCTGGATGTGATAGCGCATTTCAAAGAACAGACCAATGATGAGCAGCCAGAATGTAGCACCCCAGAGGAATAGACCAACAATCGGAATAATTACTGGCATGGCCATGAATTGCTCGCCACGACGAGTAACAATAAATTTTGCTTCTACACTCTTATGGAAGAGTTCCTTGCACTTTTCCCAAAGAGAAGACATATTCTCTGAGAAATCAGACTTCTTGCTTGATTCTTGGTAGGCAATTTGAGCTGCTTCCATTTCTGGAGAAACGTCTGACTGTGCAGCTGGCTCAGTAGTATAGTTTGCAGTCTGCTTAGTGGACTTGCCCTGCTTCTCGAGCCAAATAATTGCATCAAGAACATTATCATCACAAGCGTCAAGTGCTGCCTTTGCGTCCTCGTAGCTTACGCCGCACTTCTCGCGAATTACCTCAACCTTTTCTAGCTTTTCCATGATCAGCTTCCTTTCGAGATGTTAAAGACGCCTCTCGTCTTCGTGATACATGGTCTCTTATAAAGATTAACCAATTATTGAGGTTAGATTAAGCTTTCATAAGTATTTTAATGGGATTGTTTACACGCCTCAATTACAGGCAGCGCGCTTACCACTTACCGATTACTTATAAAACTAGCTTGTTTTAGCTATTCAGCAGTGTGAAACTATTAAATAGTTATATATAGCTAACTTATGGCAGTTGAAGACTTGCTTTCTCTGTCAAAGCCAGCCTGAATAACAGACACTACATTGTGAGTTTGTGGCAGGAGGCGGTGTGGGTATGGCAAATCGTCAGAACCAAAGTGTTCAAGCTACTGAGCCCAACCAAAATACAAAACAGGATCCTCAGCAATCTGAAGTAAATCCTGTTGCAGTATTGCTCGAGTGGTCAGACAGAAAAAGTATGTACGCGCTTTCTGTCATCCTTGCTATTATTGGCGTTTTGGGAGGAATGGTTCCCTACGTTGCCGCAGGCAACATGGTGGTTGGTATCTTTAATGGAATTCAAGAATGGCCGTTTTACCTGTATTGGGGACTTATAGCAGGTCTCAGCTACTTGATAAAGATTATCTTCCACCACCTTTCAACTATCGTTTCTCATAAGGCAACGTTTGCAACAATTGCAAACATGCGCACCCGAGTGGCAAAGAAGCTAACAACTATCCCCATGGGATATGTGCTTGATACTCCTTCGGGCTCTCTCAAACGCCTGTTAGTCGAGAAGATCGATAGTATTGAAACCACCCTTGCCCATGCAGTTCCTGAACTTACTTCAAACCTTACAGCTGCTTTTGCGGTTTTTGTGTACCTCGTTGTTTTAGACTGGCGTCTTGCTCTTGCTGCATTGCTGACCATAATTGTGGGACTTGCTTGTTTATCAGGCATGATGAAGGACTATGAGTATTGGTATCAGAATACTATCGTAACTGGTAAAGAGATGAATAATGCCTCTGTTGAGTACGTTTCAGGAATTGAGGTAATTAAGGCTTTTGGACAGTCCGCAAGTTCTTATGATAAGTTCTCAAAGGCTGTTTATGCCTCTGCCCATGCTTTTATTGATTGGATGAGTCACTGCCAAATCTGGCAGGATGCCATGCTGTCAATTGCTCCTGCAACGTTAGTAACGGTATTACCCCTTGGATGCTTGTTTGTGCTTCAGGGAACTCTTTCTCCTTCTACTTTTGTTATGTGTGCCGTGCTTTCTTTAGGTATTTTTCAGCCGCTCTTTGAAGCGATGAGCTTTATGGATTCCCTTGCACAGGTAGGTTCTGTTGTCAAAGAAATCTCTGAGGTATTGAACTACCCAGATCAGGTTAGAGCCGAGGTCCCTTGTACGCTTGAGGGCACTGAAATTAAACTGAGTGATGTTCGTTTCTCGTACGGAAGCAATGAAGTAATCCATGGGATTACTTTAGATATTGAGCCAGGACAAGTTACGGCACTTGTTGGACCAAGTGGATCAGGTAAGTCTACTGTTGCACGGCTTATCGCAGGTTTCTGGGATCCAAATGGAGGGTCTGTTTCTATTGGAGGACAAGATATTCGCTCCTGCGCTCCATCTCAACTCGCGGACCTTGTAGCTTACGTTGATCAAGATAGTTACCTTTTTGATGAGACCATTATGGAAAACATCAGGATGGGCAAAAAAGACGCTACTGATGAAGAGGTAATTGCTTGCGCAAAAGCTTCTGGCTGCCATAACTTTATCCAATCGCTTCCTCATGGCTATCAAACGGTTGTAGGAGGCTCGGGAGGTCACCTTTCTGGTGGCGAGCGTCAGCGCGTGGCAATTGCTCGAGCTATGCTCAAAAATGCGCCTATTATCATGCTCGACGAAGCAACAGCCTACGCGGATCCAGAATCAGAAGCAGAGGTTGAATCTGCAGTTGCAAAGCTGGTGGCTGGTAAAACGCTGGTGGTTATCGCGCACCGCCTTTCTACTGTACAAAATGCCGACAAAATTGTTGTTGTTAATGATGGCTCCATTGAAGCTGAGGGTACTCACGAGCAGCTTATGGAGACATGTCCGCTCTATGCAACCATGTATCGCGCTCATATTGGCGCACTTGATGAGGCTTAAGGAGGGGAGTAGCAATGTTATCTGTCTTAAAAATGTACTTTCAGTTTGGAAGTTCTTATCGCCAGAAACTCCATAAGGGCCTGTTCTTTACCGTTCTTGGCTGTCTCTTTGAAGGCGTACAAATAACGGCGCTTTGGATTGTTTTTACTGCTCTTACTACGGATACACTCTCAACTCAGACGATATTTTCTGCGCTGGGAGTTATGCTTCTAAGCATTATAGGAGCGTTCATTTGCGCTCATTTTAAGAGTGAGAATTTCTGTGATGCTAATTTTAGTATGGCTGGTACCAAGCGCGCGGAAATAGGAGACACACTGCGCCGCCTTCCTATGGGTTATTTTAACGAGAATAGCCTGGGAGAAGTAACAGCTGTTATGACCAATCAACTGGATGTAATGCAAAGTCTTGGTGGCCTACTGTATATGATGGTTGTTGGAGGATTAGCTTTAACCGCAATTATTGTTGCGTTCTTGTTTGTGTTTTGTTGGCAACTAGGACTTATAACTGCGGCTACATTTGTTCTTTTCTGCATTACTATGGAGCTGCTCCAGGCCTACGTGCGCAATGTATCAGATAAGTATGTAGCTGCTAATACCACCTTAATCAGCGCTGTTCTTGAATATGTCCGCGGCATCAGTGTAGTAAGGGCGTTTTCTCTTATTGATGATGCTGAAGGAAAATATGCCAAGGCAGTTGGCGATTGTCGCGTTCAAGCGCTTAACCTCGAGCTTAAGGCTCTTCATTTCTCAGTTTTGCAAATGGTCATCTCCAAGGCTACCAGTATTATCATGTGTCTGGTATCAGTTGGTTTATGGCTCTCTGGAACACTTGATACAGCTGCGTGTTTAACCGTAGTAGTGATGTCATTTATGTTGTTTAGTCGTCTAGAATCTGCTGGTCGTTTCTCAACTATTCTGCGCAATCTTGAAATTGCAATGGAGCAAACAAACGCTATTCTCGCCACCCCCGCAATGGAGGAGGGAGAAGGTCTTGAGAAAACAGCATCCTGCGATATTGAGCTTTCTCATGTTTCGTTTGGCTACGATGACCGGCAAATTCTTGAGGATGTTAGTCTTTCTATTCCCGCAGGAACCTCTTGTGCCATTGTGGGCCCAAGTGGTTCGGGCAAAACAACGCTTGTCCGCCTTATTGAGCGTTTTTGGGATGTAAATGCAGGTCAAGTGACACTTGGTGGACGCGATGTGCGCGACTACAAAGTTGATGCACTCCTGCAAAATTTCTCTACCGTTTTTCAGGGAGTATTCCTTTTTGATGACACCATTGAGAACAACATCAAGTTTGGTAATCCAAGTGCAACTCATGAGCAAGTAGTTGACGCAGCTAAGCGTGCTTGTTGTGAGGAGTTTATTGAGGCATTACCTAATGGCTACGAGACACGTTTAGGTGAAGGCGGTTCAATGCTTTCTGGTGGTGAGCGCCAGCGTCTTTCTATTGCGCGCGCTATCTTAAAAGATGCACCAATCGTGGTACTTGATGAGGCAACAGCTAATGTTGATCCAGAAAACGAGCTTGAACTTCAGCGTGCAATCGCAGAACTCACCAAGTCTAAGACCGTTATTATGATTGCCCATCGCCTCAAGACAGTGCGTAATGCAAATCAGATACTTGTCCTGGATAAGGGCCGTATTGTGCAAAGAGGCACTCACGAGTCACTGATGGCAGAAGGCGGCATCTACGCTGATTTTGTTAACATGCGCGAGAAAACCGTCGGCTGGAAGATTGCCTAACTGCTGGCAAGACGCTAAAAATATCCCACGTAAAAAATATGCACCCAAGCTTGTGCTTGGGTGCATATAACGTTAAAGCTGAAATGCGGTTTACTGAACCTGGCAAATCATAGCAACATTAGTTGAAGTGGTGTAGTCACCAAGACGTGGGCTGGTATGAGGATCGCCAGCAGTCAGAACAACAATGTCACCGGTCTCAACAACACCAACTTCCTTTGCAATGTTCAAAGCGTTGTACATGGTGTTAGAAAGCGTGCCCTGCTCAGAGGTCTTGAATGCATAGACGCCCCAATAGAAGCAAGTGCGACGAACTGCCTCATCGGATGGAGACATTGCATACAGAGGACGCTTTGGACGGAAGTTAGAAACAAGGCGAGCGGTACGGCCGGAGTGTGTTGGGCAGATGATGCACTTTGCGTCAACACGGATTGCCATATCAACTGCAGCAAAGCCAGTAGCGCCATTGACATTCTTAAGGCCCTCACGCTGGTGATAAACATCCTTGACTGGCAGGTACTTCTCGGTCTCCTTGCAGATGGAAGCCATAGTCTTTACTGCCTCAACAGGGTACTTACCAGCTGCGGACTCACCAGAAAGCATGACGCAGTCAGTGCCGTCGTAGATTGCGTTAGCAACGTCGGTAACCTCTGCACGGGTTGGGCGAGGGTTACGAATCATAGAATCAAGCATCTGAGTTGCGGTGATGACAGGCTTGTAGGCATCGTTGCACTTCTTGATGACAGTCTTCTGGATGTGAGGAACCTCAGCTGCAGGAACCTCAACACCAAGGTCACCACGGGCAACCATGATGCCGTTAGAAGCTGCAAGAATCTCGTCAAAGTTCTTTACGCCAAGAGCAGACTCAATCTTAGGGAAAATCTGTACGTTAGGAGTGCCCATCTCACGGCAGATGTTACGAATCTCCTCAACTGCAGCGCCATCACGGATGAAGGAAGCAGCAATTGCGTCAATACCAAGCTCGCAACCAAACATGATGTCTGCGCGGTCCTGCTCAGTAACGGAAGGAAGGCCAATGTTGACGTTAGGAACGTTTACGCCCTTCTTCTCGCCAAGCTCACCGCCGTTGATGATTTTGCAGTGCATGTCGGTGCCCTCAACGTGATCAACCTCAAGACCAATGAGGCCGTCATCAATAAGGATGATGGAGCCCTTCTTGACCTCTTTTGGAAGATTCTTGTAGTCAAGCGAGAAGCGCTGAGCGTTACCAATGACATCATCATCGGTGGTTACAATGACGGACTCACCAGTAGTAAGGGTGACCTTCTTGCCATCCTCGAGAAGACCGGTGCGAACCTCAGGACCCTTTGTATCAAGCATGATAGCAATAGGAATACCAAGCTCATCAGAGATAGAACGAACGCGACCAATCATAGTGCGGTGATACTCATGGCTACCGTGCGAGAAGTTAAAACGTGCGACGTTCATGCCAGCAAGAATGAGCTCACGAAGGACCTCATCACTTTCTGTAGCAGGACCCATAGTACAAACAATCTTGGTCTTTTTGCGAGCCATATCTCTCCTTTTCATAGGAATTGAAATCACATTCAGATATCAATAGTAACCGTTTTTGAAGCGATTGTTTCTCTGGCGCTTAGCAAACCACACTTTTATCAACGTAGTCAGTGCCTTCAGCAAAAGCAGTTGCATTATCAAGCGTAACTTGTGCAATCTGAGAGAGCGCTTCATGTGTAAAGAATGCCTGGTGACTGGTCATAACTACGTTAGGGAAGGAGCAAAGCGTAGAAGTAACTGAGTCGAAGACCTCAGCACCGCGATCCTTATAGACGTTTGGATTTTCTTCTTCATAAACGTCAAGGCCGCAAGCACCAATTTTGCCAGAAAGAATGCCGCGAATAAGAGCCTTGGTGTCAATAAGTCCACCGCGACCAGTATTAACGAGGATGACACCATCTTTCATCTTTCCGATGGTCTTATCGTTAATCATGTGATAGCTCTCATCATTCAAGAAAGCGTGGAGTGAAATAAAGTCCGAACGCTCCCAGAGCTCATCGTAGCTGACATACTCATCAACAACGTGCTCGTCATTGACAAGGCTCATATTTGGATAGAGGTCTGCGCCAAGGACGTGCATGCCAAAGCCTTTGCAGATACGGCAAAGTGCTGCGCCAATACGACCAGTTCCAACAATGCCGGCAGTTTTACCGTGAAGTGTATCGCCAACAAGGCCAACAAGCGAGAAGTTATTCTCGCGAATTCTGATGTAGCCACGGTGAATACGACGGTTAGCAGCAAGCGCAAGACCCATTGCGTGCTCTGCAATTGCCTCAGGGGAGTAAGCAGGTACGCGCGTAACCGTAATACCAAGGTCTTTAGCAGCGTTAACATCGACAGCATCAAAGCCAGCGCAGCGCATAAGTAGAAGCTTAACGTCAAAGCCGGCAAGAATCTCAAGAGTCAGAATTGAAGCATCTGCATTAACAAAAGCACAGACAGCATCATAACCCTTAGCAAAGCCTGCGGTCATAGGCGTAAGGTTTGACTCAATGTAGTCGATTGAAACATCTGGATACTTTGGAAGCTCAAGGTTGAAAGAATCCTTGTCATAACTTTGAGCACCATAAAACAGGATTTTCATAACTGCCTCCTTGCCAAAACTAACGTTTGGCTTATGTTGTTATGTACTGCGCTTATTGTACCCCTTGAATAACAATTATTTGGCACATAACAGGAGTTTTAAGAAATATTTATAAGGTTTGAAAAAAAGAAGAATACGGTAAAATGATAGAGCATTGTAAGGTCCTATGATAGGACGTTGTAAGGTCCTGACACGGCAACCTTGGTGAGCCCTTGCCCCTCTCCTGGGGAATTATGATCGGGCATCAATCTGTCAGGTAGAAACCCAGGAGGAACTTTGAAAGAGTATCTTTCAAGTGCGTCTGATGTTATCAGTGCGCAAAAAACTGATGTTGAAGCTGGATTGTCTGATGTAGAAGCAGCTTCACGTCTTGAGGCTTATGGCCTCAATAAGCTTAAAGAAGCTCCAAAAGAATCAATTATTAAAAGATTCTTTGCGCAGATGGCTGATCCTATGGTCATCATGCTTCTTGTTGCTGCTGCTATTTCTGCTGCTGAAGGTATTTATACCGGAGAAGGCGGAGTTGCAGACGTCGTAATTATTCTGTTTGTTGTTGTTATTAATTCTGTTCTTGGTGTTGTCCAGGAGGGCAAAGCCGAGGAAGCCCTTGCTGCTCTGCAAGAGATGAGCGCAGCTCAGAGCAAGGTTATCAGGGACGGCCGCCTTGAGACGATTGCCTCAACTGAGCTTGTTGTGGGCGATATCATCCTGCTTGAGGCGGGTGACTCTGTCCCAGCTGATTGCCGCATTCTTGAGAGCGCCTCCATGAAGGTGGAGGAGTCTGCGCTCACGGGCGAATCAGTTCCTGTCGAGAAACACGCTGAGACCCTCAGTCTTGCTGAAGACACCGATGACATTCCTTTGGGTGACCGAAAGAATATGTGCTACTCCGGATCTATTGTGGTCTATGGACGCGGTCGTGCAGTTGTTGTTGCAACAGGCATGGACACCGAGATGGGCAAGATTGCAGATGCAATTTCTCAGGCAGAAGAGGGACAGACTCCACTTCAGATTGCGCTTGATAAGCTTTCACATACACTTACCATTCTTGTTGTTGTCATCTCACTGCTTGTTTTTGCAACAGGTTTTATTAAGCACGGTGCCGAGATGCTTGGCAACTTTGACCTTATCCTAAGCACGTTTATGGTTGCAGTTTCTCTTGCAGTAGCTGCAATTCCAGAGGGTCTTGTTGCTGTTGTTACCATCGTTCTTTCTATGGGCGTTACCAGAATGAGCGAGCGCCACGCTATTGTCCGTCGTCTTACTGCAGTTGAGACCCTTGGTTGTACTCAGGTTATCTGCTCTGATAAGACCGGTACTCTGACCCAGAACAAGATGACTGTTGTCCGTCATGAGACAGAAAATCTTGATGCACATGTACGTACCATGGCACTGTGCTGTGACGCTACCTGGGACGATGCGGAGCAGGTTGCAAAGGGTGAGCCAACCGAAGCTGCTCTTGTTGCAGACGCTGCAAAACTTGGATACACCACAAGTGACCTTGCTTCTTCTCGTCCTCGCATTGGCGAGGCGCCCTTTGACTCTGTTCGTAAGATGATGTCTGTTGTGGTGCGTACTCGCTCTGGCAAAGTTGTACAGCACACCAAAGGTGCGCCTGATGAGGTGCTTGCTCGCTGCACCAAGATTATGACAAGTGATGGCATTATTGACCTCACCGATGAGGCCCGCTCTGAGATTTTGGCTCAGAACAAGTCCATGGCTGACCAGGCTCTTCGCGTTATGGCATCTGCTCGTCGTGACTGGGGAACAGAAGCTCCTCAGAGCTATGACCCAGCTAACCTTGAGCATGACATGGTCTTTGTTGGACTCTCTGGCATGATTGACCCAGTTCGTCCTGAGGTTAAGGGTGCTGTTGCAGAGGCTCATGAAGCTGGTATGCGCACCGTTATGATTACAGGTGACCACATTAATACAGCCGTTGCTATTGCGGTTGAGCTGGGCATTATTACCGATCGCTCTCAGGCAATCACCGGCGCACAGCTTGATAAGATTTCTGATGAAGAGTTTGAGCAGCGCATTGAGACAATTGGCGTTTACGCACGTGTTCAGCCTGAGCACAAGGTTCGCATTGTTGATACCTGGCGCAAGAAGGGCATGGTTACGGCCATGACGGGTGACGGCGTTAACGATGCTCCTTCCATTAAACGCGCCGATATTGGTATTGGTATGGGTATTACTGGTACCGATGTCACTAAGGGCGTTGCAGATATGGTTTTGGCAGACGATAACTTTGCCACCATCATTAGTGCATGCGAAGAGGGAAGACGCATCTACGACAACATTCGTAAGTGCATCCAGTTCCTCTTGAGCTCCAACCTTGCAGAGGTTATTTCCGTCTTTATTGCATCCCTGGTTGGCTTTACCATTCTTCAGCCTACCCACCTTCTGTGGATTAACCTGATCACCGACTCTCTGCCAGCTCTTGCTATGGCTACCGAGAAGGCTGAACCAGGCATTATGAAGCGTAAGCCTCGTAATCCTAAGGACGGAATTTTTGCGGGTGGCGTTGGCTTTGACTGCCTTGTTCAGGGCTCTATCATTGCTCTTCTCACTCTTGCCAGCTATTTTATTGGTCACTACTTTGAGTATGGAACCTTTGATATCTCACAGGTTATTACTAACCCAGAGGCTGGCGTTGAGGGTATGACCATGGCATTCTTGACGCTTTCTATGGTTGAGATGTTCCACTCCTTCAACATGCGTTCTCTGCGTGGTTCCATCTTCAAGCTAACCAGCCAAAACATTTGGCTGTGGGGTTCCTTTGTTATGTCTTTGATTCTTACCTTTGTGGTAATTGAGACACCACTTTCTCAGGCATTTGGCTTTGCTGAGATTGGTTTTGAAGAGTACGCCATGGCAATGCTTTTAGCTGCATCTATCATTCCTCTGATGGAGCTTTATAAGGCTGTTATGCGTTCTGTTCAAAAGAACAAGGCATAAGGTAGAGGAGTACTCTTGTCCGCTAAGCGTACAAAAAGTTCCAAAAAACTAGGAGCCGGCAGGACTCAAGGGTCTCTGCCGGCCCTTTCTTCATTGCTGGACGTTCCAGCGTTTGAGCAGCTGACTCCATCGTCGGATCAGACGCAAGCTTATACAGACGTCGTATCTGAGCTTGAAGCTCAAGGGGTTTCTCGCCAGACGATAACCATGGCCTGCGTGGTCCGCTTGGATAGGGGATTTCCTGCGGTTGTGTCAGAGCAGGGAGTGTTTCGCGCCGAGTTTGCTGCGCGCGTGACCAAGGGCCAGAACTCCACGGTAGCCGTTGGTGACTGGGTATGTGCTCGCATTCCGGACTCGCACGATATGGGCATCATCGAGGCCATTCTGCCACGAGAGACCGATATTGCTCGCTGGAAGGGCGGAGCTCGTGGCCAAAAGCAGACCTTGGCCGCAAACGTTGACCTGGTGCTTGTGGTACAGGCCTTAGACGGCGAAGCTGTCTCGGTTGATCGCATTGTGCGCTCGGCGGTTATCTCTAAAGACTGCGGTGCAGCCTGTGCTGTGGTGCTTACTAAGTCAGATGTAGCGGGTCCGGAGCTTTTGGCTCAAGAGATTTCTTCTATCACCGCAGCTCTTGGCTCTACGGTGAAGATTGTTGCAACAGCTTCAAAGCTTGAGGGCGAGAAAACCGATGCACTTGCAGATCTTGCTCAGACTGCCCAAAAGTTTGGGGCTGCGTGGGGAATTGATGCTGTTCGTAGCCTTGTTCCTTACGGCTCCGTGGCCATTGTGCTTGGCGAATCAGGGGCTGGTAAATCAACGCTTCTGAATGCGCTTTTGGGACATGAGGCACTTGAAACGGGAGAAGTCCGCGAATCTGATAAGGCTGGCCGTCATACAACAGTTGCTCGTCGCATGGTAGCGCTTCCTGATGCTGGCGTTATTGTGGATGAACCTGGCCTCAGAAGTCTGCCTATTGTGGGTCATGAGAGGGGATTGCAGAAGATATTCCCGCATATCTCTGAAGCTGCTCAGACGTGTAAGTTTAGGGATTGCACCCATACGCATGAGCCTGGATGTAGTGTTCAGGATGCTCTGCACGAGGGCAAGATTACAGAGCCGCAGTTAAAAGCATATTTGTCTTTGGCAAAAGAAATGCGAGAAAGTCAGCAATCGCTCGACCCTGATGTTGTGCTTTAAGCTTTAACGGCGTAAATCCTCAAAACACCCTGGCTTGTCTAGGGTGTTTTTCGCTAAACTAGCAGGAAATATGCTATATTGAGACCAACGGGGTTGGTCCTGCCTAGCTAATTAGGGGGGTCAATCCTCGTTTTATATGTCAGGGAGACCACTTAGAAAATCATTTAGTAAAACTGTCAAAAATGTAGCGGCTATGACGTTCTAAAAATTTTTATATATCAAGTTAGATAAAAATTTAAATTACCTATTTTTTATGTCACCGCAGCAGCCAGCGAACTTAT
This sequence comes from Atopobium sp. BS2, assembly GCF_000565075.1. Lineage (GTDB taxonomy): Bacteria > Actinomycetota > Coriobacteriia > Coriobacteriales > Atopobiaceae > Lancefieldella. The sequence goes on along the minus strand of NZ_JDFG01000001.1, from coordinate 26,634 downwards.
TACTTTGCGTCAGATTCTCGTCAGCTACCTGACATATTTGTGCAGGTAAATCTTTTGTTTTTGCTCTTTCTTTCTCAACTCGAGCGCACAATCGATATATCGCAAATGGAGGGAGGACAAACAGTGACTAAGAAAACAAGAATTTTAATTTCTGTGTTAAGCGCACTTTTGGCCAGTTTTTGTTTCTTTGCATACGTGCAAAGTGTTCGCGCTGAAGCGGAGAAGTCACGAGCAGAGGCAATACAAAAATACGGCGGTGAGCTTACTTCAATTTTGGTGGCCACTAAACAAATAGAACCCGGAGAAACCCTTTCATCTTCTAACACTCAGTTAAAAAGCTGGATTTCTGATCTGATTCCGGAGGGTGCAATTACTAATCCGGAAAGTGTGATGGGTCGAACGGTTTCATCTGTTATTGGAGTTGGCATGCCTGTTGTTTCTCTTCACTTACGATCTGTTGCCTCTCAGATATCTATTCCAGAAAATCTTGTTGGTCTTACTATTTCCCATGGCGAGAAGTACGGACTTGCTGAGAGGCTCAGCGCTGGTACAAAGCTTGCAGCGTATGAGGTCACCGATTCTCTCATTACCTGCATTGCTTCGGACATTGCGGTCTTGTCAGATGACACCGAAGGCACTCTTTACACTTCTTCTTCCGTAACGCTTGGATTGACTCCTGAACAGGTTCCTGCTGTGCTTTCTGCATACGCTCGAGGAACACTTCGATTTACTCTTCCTGGGTCAAAGATTAACGCTCAGGATTTAGTAAATAGCAACTCCTTCGTTGAGCAAGAAGACTCAAAGGATCTTTCTGACAAGTCAGATCAAGCAAGCTCATCGCCTGCAAGTGAAGGCGTGCAGCCAGAGAACAGTGCTGCTTCAACAGCCGACCAAAACAGCGACAGTGCATCACAAGCAGATTCGTCTACTAGCCCAGGAGGTGAAGCGTGATGTTAGAAAAGTGGATCTCATATGTAGGTCTTGATGCACGCGTTGAGATTGGCGCCATTCTTACTTACTTGGGAATTAGCAATAGGTGTGAATTTGCCGATTCAGCAGCATCTCTTAGATCAATTGTCGCCTGTTCAACTCCTCAAGATTATTCGGTCTTAATTGGTAACACAGGCTCCGATGTTTCAGATATAAATCTAGCGGCTGCAATTGTTAAAGACGGAAATGCTCGCTGTGTGGTGTTGGTAAGGTCAGGTGCATCTGGATCACTTCGTTCAAGAGCAGCTAAAGCAGGAGTTGACTTAGTTATTGACCCTATGGAATTAGGGGATCTGGTAAAGGTTGGAAGAGGATATCAATCGTATGGGGCTGACAGGCTTTCTCAGCCTTTACCAGAAGCTTCAGATTATGTTGCCAGTATCCAAGAGTTAAATACCTATCTACAATCCCTCATTCCTCTTGATAAGACTTTAAAAGCTCCAATCCTTACGTTCACTTCAGGAAGAGGAGGAGTGGGAAAGACCACGCTTGTTTCTTCAATGGCACTGCTTGCTTCTTCTTGGGGTTTAAAAGTTGCATTAATTGATCTTGACCTGTCTTATGGAAATGCGTTTGAAAAGCTTGGAATTAGGCAGCCAAAAGACTTCTCTGACCTTATCGCTGATGTTCCTTCAGAAAAGGAGAACCTTCTAGAAAAGGCAACTTGTATCAATAAAAATTTGTATCTTTATGGCCCTTGTGTAAAACCTGAAATGGCAGAGTTGTTATTTCCTTGTGTAAGTAATTTTCTTCAAGCTGTTTCTGGTTTGGTTGATTTGGTACTTGTGGATACTACTACCGCTTCAACAGATTGCTACGCTCAAGCGGCCCAATGTGCAGATAGGCTGGTAATTGTCTCCGAGAACCCTCTTACGTGCATTAATTCTTTAGCAAAAGTAAGTGGACTTGCAGTGCGTCTTGGAGTGGCAAGAACTCGCATTATCCGACTTGAAAACAAAGCAAATCCAAAGGTTAAACAGGACTTTTCTGTTGGAAAGGCAGAAATTGGTCTTGAAGCAGCAAAGATGTTTAGGATTTTTGAAGGCGGACCAGGGTTTCAGGAGCTTATTCAGCAAGGAAAGCTTTCTGTGTTGTTACAAGAGGAAACTTCATTTGCGCAGTCGGTTTCTTTTGTACTTGCACATTTCCTTAACGAGCTGGGCATTCTTCCACAGCTGCGAGAGGCTCAGATTGCCCTGCAAGTAGCTCCTGAGAAAAAGCCATTTAGCTTATTCAATAGGAGGAAGGAGGTGGGTTAATGCTTGTCTTTGAACGCGTTGCTAAGCAAATTGAGGCGCAAGATGAGAATGACTCACTACTCCAAAAAGAAGTATTTCAGAAGGCTAGAAAGAAGTTAAAAGAAAAACTTGTTTCTCGATTAGGGCTTTCCACGGTTTCTTCTCTTATAACAGGCAGTGATATCGATCGCGTAAGAGACGAACTAAGAGTTACTTGTGAGGCAATTGTTAATGAAGAGAAGGACGAGCTCTTTAGTTCAGTTGACTATGAGGAAACAATTGAACAGGTCATAAATGAGGTGTGCGGTCTTGGTCCAATTCAGCCATTACTGAATGATAAAGATGTTACTGAAATTATGATTAACGGCTGCAACAATTTGTTTTACGAGAAAAACGGCGAGCTATTTGAATCAAAAACAGTCTTTGACTCTGAAGAGCAGATTTTGATTGTTATGGATCGCATTTTGTCTCCATTAGGAAGAAGGCTGGATAGGGTAAGTCCTATTGTTGACGCTCGACTTGAGAATGGGGACCGTGTTAATGCAGTTGCAAGTCCTGTTGCAGTGAATGGTACTTCAGTAACTATTCGAAGATTCACTGGAAAAATTACTTCTTTGGACCGGCTAGTGGAAATGAAATCGCTGCCTCAATGGCTTGCAAGATTTTTGTCTTGGGCTGTGAAGTGCAGACAGGGAATCGCGGTTGTTGGAGGAACAGGATCCGGTAAGACTACGCTTTTAAATGCACTTTCATGTGAAATTTCAAAGTCAGAAAGAATTGTCACTATTGAGGATTCAGCGGAGCTTAAGTTCGATTCGCATCCAAATGTTGTCAGGCTAGAGGCTCGGCCCGCCTCAATAGAAGGAACAGGAGAAATAACCATTAGATCATTGGTGAGAAACGCGCTCCGAATGAGGCCAGATCGCATTGTAGTAGGAGAGGTAAGAGGGGAGGAGTGCATTGATATGCTGCAGGCTATGAATACAGGTCACGACGGTTCTTTAACTACATTGCATGCCGGAACCGCTCAAGAGGCAATATTGCGCCTAGTGTTGATGGCTCGTTTTGGAATGGACTTACCTGCAGAAATCATAGAAAAGCAGATTGCCACTGCACTTGATCTGATAGTTATGTCTCAAAGATTTCCTGATGGAAAACGATATGTGACCAGCGTTTCAGAAATCTCCTTGTCTTCGTCAGGATCAATTGAAGTGCAAGAGGTGGTGTCGTTTGACGCGCAGAAAAGAAGTTGGCTTTTTGTAAAAGTTCCTTCTTTTATCAATCGTGCAATACAAGAAGGAATACTCAATAAAAAGGAGGTTACTTCATGGATGTCTTTACTTCCTCAATCACAGGAGGTGTTTTTGGAGTAATTATTTATTTTCTTGTATGCAACGGTGAGGAAAAAACTGTTTCTCAAATAAATGCACGAGTAACAGGTTATGTAGTTCAGTTTTTTCAATTTGCACGCAATAGCACTTTTGTCCAGCGCTTGCTCAAATGGGAACCTTTTTCTTATACATCAATGCAGCTACGTAATCGTTTTCTTTACAAATATGGGATTACCTTAGTCACTGATGCTTTCGTACTGTTTTTTATTAGTGGCATAGCTGGATCCATCTTGCTTGGTGTTCTATTTGAGTCTGCAATAGGTACGCTTTGCGGTGTTTTCTCGTTATTTCTCGTTCCTTATTTTCTATATGAACATGCCAAGCATCAATCTGCTTTAGAAATCGCCCATATGATGCCTTCGATTTTTAGAACAATCGCCGTTGCTCTTGGATCAGGTCTCACACTTTCACAATCTATTGAATATGTCAGTAAACACACAGAAGGTGTCGTATCAGAAAATTTTTATATTGCTGACATGCAAATCAAGTGCGGTTTTCCTATCGAAGAAGCTATTGAGGACTTGGCAGAAAGGTTGGATGCTCCAGGTGTTAATTTGCTGGCTAGCGCCTTAGTAATTTCACATAGAACAGGGTCTCCGCTTAAGAGTCTTTTACAGAAAACTGCCGAGTTAGTTGAATTACAAGAGAAGAATCAAAGGCTCATAGCAACAAAGACTGCTCAAGTTAGATTATCTGCTCGAATTGTATGTCTTCTCCCAGTTGTTTTATTGATTGTCTTGTCGCTTCTATCGCCGGACTTTCAAAAGGGTTTATTTACGCCATCGGGCGTTATATGCACATCAATTGCAATGGTCATGGATTGCGTTGCTCTTTTGATTATTCGAAGCATTATGAAAGGAGTAATGAAGTGATGGATTTACTATGCTCCGTATTATTTGCAACATGCATAGGTATTCTCGCCCTAGTTGTTCCCGTCAATTTGAATCATTTTGATGTCCATAGCTATTATCAGCAAATTATAAGAGGCATAAAAAGTCACAAGAGAATGAGCCTCCGGGCAAAGTCTGAGTTTACAAGAAAATCATGCCTACGTGAGATGCCAGAAATGATTGACATTTTGATTCTTGGGCTGTCATCAGGGCTATCTTTTGATTCAGCGCTTGATCTGTATTGTTTGCGAGAATCTGGAGAATTATCGAGAGAGCTTTCAAATGCTCATATGACTTGGAAGCTTGGTGCTACTACTCGCGAAGAAGCACTCAATCAGATGGCGGCAAAAGTAGGAGTTCCATCGCTTAAAAGCTTTGCGACTGTTGTGAATGAAGCGCTTACTTTTGGAACTCCTCTTGCAGAAATATTAGATAGACAAGCTTCAGTTCTTCGCGATGAGCAGCGTTCGCTGTTAGAAACGGAAATTGAAAAGATCCCAATTAAAATGCTCATCCCTCTAGGAACGCTGATTGTTCCAGCAATGTTACTTGCAATTTTAGGTCCCTTGCTTGGGCCTGCATTTTCTTCTTAGGAGAAAGGAAAGACGATGATGTATTTATATCAATTTTTTAGGTATCTTCGAGACTTAAAAGAGGATGAATCCGGACAGGGAACTACAGAGTATGCAATTTTAGTTGGCGTACTTGTAGTTATTGCGATTGTCGCAATCATTGCTTTTAAAGGTAAAATTTCTGAGCTTTGGGAAGCAATTACATCGGGAATTAATTCTCTATGAGCAGAAAGAGCACTGCTGCTTATTCTGTGTTCATTATTGTCACTGTATGTTTACTATTTGCTGCACTTCTCGTATTACCAAGAAAACAGGACCATTCATCAAATACGAGCTCAGACTATGTGCAGACTCATGAAAATAGAGACGACAAAAAAGCCAATGAACAGCCAATCTCATATGCAGCAGCAGAAGATTTGTTTAAACAGAATTCCGTGCAAAGAGATAGTAAAGAAACTATTCAAAACGAAGCCCAGAGTATTTTAGAGGGCTATCAGCAAAGAGCTGATTGTGTGCTTGTTTATTCCGGATATTTAGACATAGCCGGCAATGTATGGGGCTGTTTAGTTAATGGTGGAAATTGGTCAGAACTTGTGACTGTTTCTGATCAAGGAGAGATAAGGAGGGTCTCAACATGTCACATATCCACTCAAGATGCGAAGAATCTATTAGAGCAATCAAACTAGGTGTTAAGAATACACAAGGACAAGCAACGCTTGAATATGCTCTAGTTTTATTTTCGTGCTTAATTGTCATTACGTCTCTTGGTGTGATATATCACTTTGTGCAAAATGGAGCAGTTGTTCAACTGGCTACTCAAGCTGCTTCACATACTATGCATGACTCTCTTTTAGATTTAGCCAAAGATGTTCTCTCGTTTTAAACAGAATGCTGGTCAAGCGTCAGTAGAAGCTGCGCTGTTATTTCCCGTTATTCTGATGATTATTGCATTGCTTGTAGAACCTGTTTGCATTCTCTATACAAAGACAGTTATGGATGGAGCCTGTGCAGAAGGATTAAGAGTAGCAACAACGTCTTCTGACACTGAGTTAATAGAGTCCTATATCAAACGCAGACTTAAGGCTATACCAGAGATACCTCTATTTCATAAGGGTGGAGATGAGGACTGGAATATCTCTATTGATAAAAAAGAAAACGATGTCTTGATTGAAATTACGGGTCATGTGGCAGCGATGCCGCCAATAGGCTGGTGTTTATTCCTTGCAGGTCAGACGGATAACCAAGGGATTGTCTTGCATTCAAGTTTATCTGCTAGTACGTATCCAGATTGGATTGAGGGTTCTTATGCGGATTGGATTGCCTTTTGGAAAGGATAAACATAAGAAAATAAAGCTTGGACTTTCCATGTTTATAGACGATAAAGGCGGTATTACGTCAATCGCTTTTGCAAGTGCGATTTTAGTATGTCTAGCGCTTGTATTCGCACTGGTATCGGTCGCTTGGGTTTCATCGAGAGCATACAAAACTCAGTCAATAGCAGATGCGGCTTCTATGGCAGGAGAAAATGTCGTAGCTAAATACACAACTATTGCGCAGGTAATTGATGCAAGCATTTTGAGTCTTGGGTTATCAGGATTGTTATGTGTTGGAGCCGGATTGGTTGCTTCATGTGTTCCAGGTTTAGCTTCAGCGGGTTCTAAATTGTGTGATGCAGGTTTTAAGACACTTGAAGCGCGTAAAAAATTTGCTACTTCAGCTTGTGAAGGCTTAGAGGAAACTGAAAAAATGCTTCCAGTTTTTGCAGCAATGGCGGCGAGCTCTTGTATACAAAAGAACTCTACTGATGCGGGTAACTTCGTGGGATCAGCTCTTTTATTTCCCGCTCAGTCACAATCTGATTTTGGACATTTAAATAGCGACGTTTCGTCAGATGAATTAAAAGAACAGAGCGAGCTATTACAGCAGATAGCAAAAGAAATTGAAGAGTTACAAAGTAAAGCAGAGACATCTAAAAAGAGGGCGTGGGAGGCAGACTGCGGTGGAGGTCCGTATTCTATGCGTGAAAGAGCAGAGCATCTCGCTGGTCTTTCTGGGGATATAAATCCATCTATCCCGTCGCCAACTTCTTGGACGTTCGGTATCGCTTTAAAGCGAGCTAGAGCATATTACAGAGCTCGATATGATCAAGAAATTGTCAATGGAAGCACTGCAGAAGAATTACGTGATTCTGCTATACGAAAAGCGTTTTACAACTTTGCGTTTACGGAACTTTCTAAAGGATTTTATAAAGAAACAGCTGATGGTGAGGTCGATATGAATTTACCTCGATTGCCACATAACTTAGAGGAGACAAAGAAAACAGACCTGTATCTAAAGCCTATTTGGCCTTGCACCTATGAAAATGGCGAGAAAACCATTCATGCTCATAGGTCTTGTCCAGGAGCAACAGGAGAAAACGCGGGATTTGCATCGCTACAAGATTTAGATTCTGGAGCGGTTCATGAGTGTCAACATTGTCATTTTACGAGCAGCGATGTGGGAAGAGTGGCTTCTGCTTCGACAAATATTGATAACGGGTTTGAGTATTACTGGAAAATCGTAGTCGAAGAGTCTGAAGTTTATGAATCATCACGTCAGCAAATAAAAGATTTGCGAAAAAAGTTGTCTGAAGCTGCAGATAAATCAACTGGAATATTTCAAAAAGCACTTGATGCCCTAAAGGTTGCTAGGCCCAGATTATGTCCTCCAGGAGCTTGGGGATGTATTTCATTTGTGAGAAGAGGAGGTTCATCTCCAGAATTTCAAGGAAGTTTAGGAACACTTGAGCAGTCAGTTTTTCTCCCAGAAGGATATGCAATATCCGGAGCAACGCTTGCTCCAGACAGCTCTTCTACAAACAACGTTCTTTCAAGCTTTTTTGATCAGGTTGAAAGGAGGGGAGGGTTTATTGGACAGACCATAGATAAGGTAATGAGCTTGTGGGGATCTCTTTTAATCTCATATGGGGATGGTGTAACTTCTTGGTCTTCTAAGCTGTCGGAATTTCTTGATAACGTTGACGGAATAACAGGTGGAAGTGTCGGCTCCAAATTACAGAGTGCTTTGAAACAAATAGTTATTGACGCTGGATTAGAGCCAAGTGATTTAAGACAAATGAAGCCTGTTCTTGTTAATACAGAAAGTGTTTTGAAACAAGCTGGCTTTGAGAAAGAATCAACGATTCGTGAACTAGTTCAGAAAATACCTAATACATCAGATCCAATTGCTTTAGCTCGTTCACTTGGTGCGTTTTCTCTCCAGTATTTGCCTGACAAAATCACAATTGCAAAGCTGACCATTCCTGTCATTGATATTGAGATTCCTTTAGAAATTGATGTTAAGAAAGTTTTTGGTGGCATATGAGAAAAATGAAATTTCTTTGTTGCCAAAAAGGGCAAATGTTTGTTGAGACTGCATTGGTACTTCCGGTTGTATTAGTGGTTGCTCTAATTGCAATCAATTTATTTAAGTTTGCAGATATGTGCTCAAAGTTTGATCGTGTTGCGGCAGATCAAATCATTGCTCATGGAATTTCTTCCAGTCATTCCACGGATGGAGGAACGCTAGAAAACTTAACTCAGAAAATAAAAACTGCTCTTAAATGTGATGACAATTGCGACATTGTCGTCTCCATGGAGGGAGAAAAGGAGGGGATTGGGAATATGGTCTCTGTTTTTCCTAAATATCAAGCAACTCTAAAGTACAGACCTTGGCCACATACTGTGCGTCTCCCCTTAGTGTCATTAGAGTCTCCTCTGTACCTCACCCATACAACTTCAATTGTTGTTAGTCCCTATAAGTCGGGAGTTGTGATTTGAAAATGAATGTACAGGTTTCGATAGAAGAAGTCCCTAATTCAGAGCAAATTTTTGAATTGTTACAAGGAGGCTTCGAAAAGTTCGTCGGTCTTTTGGGTACCGAGATAACAGCTCCTCCAGTCTTACTTCTAAGGTGCTCTTCAGTTCATACTTTTGGAATGACGTATCCGATTGATATCGCATTTGCAGACGATCACGGAGAAATTTTAAAAATTCGGAGACGAGTACATCCTAAACAAATTCATAGCTGCGCGGGTGCTTATTGCACATTTGAAAGACCATCAGTTGATGATTTCCCATGGTTTGAGGTTGGTCAGAAAGTGCTCATTCAAGAAATAAGTACTGAAGAAAGCAACGTTGAAAGAAGGAGTCGCTATGGCTATAGAAAACTACTCCGTAAAAATTTGCCCCAGATGCGGAGAAAAGCTGTTTCAGGACATGAGAATTTGTTACGGGTGCCTTCTAGACTTCAGCGGTCCAAGCTCACTTGTATGCAATCTCGAAGTATCAAGAAATAAAAGAATTGCCAACCTTCCCTTTATAGAAACTGATGAGTATTTGCTTTCTGAGGAAGTAGGAGAGGAGTGGGATAAAGGCCTGCCACCTGCTTTGTTTGAACTGGATAACTCATATTCACCAGCAGATTAAACAGTACGTGGTATCCTTTAAGAAGAGTTGCGAAAGTAACATAAAGGAGTTTCCATGTATAAAGTCTCGCTTCGCTCTTCTAAAAAGAGCCAGTTTGTAAAGATTGCGCTTTGCATAATGCTTTTGGCTGTTGCGTTTTTAATTACGCCTGCAAGAGCATTTGCGCGCGACCTTTCAATAGATACGGTAAATATTGATGCGACGGTTCAAAAAGACGGAACGTTGCATGTCGTAGAAACTCGTACGTTCTATTTCAATGGTAGTTTTCATGGTGTCTATTGGAATCTTCCAGTTGGAAAGAATAAATACAATGGACAGAACGTTGAAGTAAACATTACTTCAGTTAAGGTTCAGGATAGGCAAGGAACTCGTCAGATTTATAGTAAAGACTCTAGTGGAAATAATTCCAGCTCAGATGAGTATTATGTTCCAACTCAATCAAACAACATGTTGAACTTAAAGATTTATTCAGCGCATGATGATGAGTCAGCACATATCACTATCGAGTATGACATTACTAATGTTGTAACAAACTGGTCGGATACCGCGGAGTTGTACTGGAAGTTTGTATCTGATGGCTGGGATTCTGAGTCTCGAAATGTCACTGCTACTATTCATCTTCCTGTCCCATCAGGACAGTCTATAGTTGCCGGAGATACTGTTCGCGCCTGGGGACATGGTCCACTAGATGCAAATGTTGAAATTACCAACAATGCAGTTGTCTACAAAGTTCCTGGTGTAGGAACTGATGAATTTGCGGAAGCTCGTATTACATTCCCAAGCGATTGGGTTTCTGGGCTAGCTCCTATTCAGCAGAATAAACTGAGCAGCATCTTGTCTGAGGAACAAGCGTGGGCGGATGAAGCAAATCACAAGCGTGATGTTGCAAAAACTCAGGTAGCTCTTATTCTTTATGCGCCATTAGTACTTGCAGCTATCACCGTTGTAGCAGCAATCTTGCTGCGTATTCAATACAAAAAGGTAATGGCTCCTCAGTTTAATGACCTTTACTACAGAGATGTTCCATCTAATGATCACCCGGCAGTTCTTTCTATGCTTTACAACGGTGAGCTGATTAAGGGAGACGCTCTGACAGCAACCCTTATGCACCTTTCGGATTCAAAGTACATTAGCTTGAATAAGACGGTTAGTACAAACTTCCTTGGTATGGAGAAGTCTGATTACTGTCTTACAAAGGTTCAAGACCTTTCAGAAAGCCAGCAGCCTTTCTACCCTGGCAGTTCACTGTCAAATAAGATTGATATCATGGCAATGAGGTTAATCTTTGATAAGGCCGGAGAATCTGGAGCGGTAAACACCACTGTTACTATGAAGCAAATTGGCAAATATGCTTCATCACATCCAGAAGATTTTAATAAGGCATATGAGTCTTGGGAGAGCCCCATCAAGCTTAGCTATGCTGCTAAGTATGGAACAAATAAGATTCCATTCCACGGTAAGGGAATTCTTGGTGCTCTGATTGCTGTTGATGTTCTTGTTGCAGCTGCTGCATTCTTCATGGGTGTTATGGCTGATGTTTCATTTGCCAATCTACTACTACATCTGTTCATTCTTGTCATTGCCGGTCTTGTTGCACTTGTAAACATTGGCTCGTTTGATTTGATGAACAGAGAGGGTGTTGAGACGCTTGCTAAGACTCGTGCGCTAAGAAAGTGGCTTACTGAGTTCACCAATCTACATGAAGCAATCCCTACTGACGTCATTCTTTGGAATAGGCTTCTGGTTATGGCAGTTGCGCTTGGTGTTGCGGATAAGGTTATCGAGCAGCTGAAAGTTGCAATGCCAGAGATGCTCAAAGATCCTCAGTTTATGCCTGTTTATAGCTGGTATTACTATGGAAATGGCATGCGAACCAATGCAATTGAGAGCGTAACCAAGAGTGTTACAGCTGCTCATTCTGTCTCCACGGCAGCGCTCGCTTCTTCTAATTCAAGTTCTGGCGGCGGTTTTGGTGGCGGCTTCTCCGGAGGCGGCGGTGGCGGCTTCGGCGGCGGAGGCGGCGGTGGTGGCTTCTAATGCCATAAGCGCTTCAATAAACATCACAAGAAGCTACGTTTAAAGGTTTTAATTCTCCCCGTGAACTTGTCGGGGAGAATTTCTTTTTTAAGAAAATATGCGATTTTGGCATATTTGAGTTGATAGTTTTACGCTGCATTTATGGAGCAGATATCTAACAGATTAGTGGGCCAGTGTCTTCGCGATTTGCGAAAGAAGCAACGTCTTACTCAAGAGGCGGTTGCTGAGCACCTTGCTGGAGATCAAGCATTCATATCAAAGGTTGAATCAGGCGAGCGTGGCGTTAAACTCGGAGAAGTTTTTTCTTTTGCCGAAGCCTTAGGTATAGAAGCTTCCGAACTTATCGAAGCGTTGCGTACGTATCGATAGCTTTAGTTCATGTTTAACATAAGAGACCTTGTGTAGGATGTGCTTCTTAAAAGAGGCACATCTTTTAAGAACTGCCTCCCATTTCTTGGACATAAGAAATGGGAGGCAGTTCAATCCCTAATGATTGGGAATATAAACCAAGGATGTGACATAGAGGTAGATTTGATAGATGGCAATAACATTCATTTACTAGACAACGATATTAAGGGAGCCAACTATGAAAAAACTAGAGTATTCTAAGCCCACATTTGAGTACATCAATAGGATTGAATCGAGCAATTCTAGAGATGTTCAAGCTGATGTTGTCTATGACGTGAATTATGCGATTGGTCAAAATATTCTGTTGGCTGTAACCGCAATTGCAGGTTTTTAGGTTATCGTAATTCCAGGAGTGAATCCAAACTTTGAAGGGTTGAATATACATGGGTGCTAATATTTACAGAAGCATAGCGATAGGTATTATTAGCCTTTGCTTTTTGTACATTGGCTATGTGCTGATAAAAACTAAAAATCCCTTCCTAGTACATAGGTATAATATTATTTTGATTCCCTTAAAATACAGGAAAGAGTTTACAAAAAGAGCAGGTATTGGTATATGTATTATGGCAGCGGTAACGCTTATCTATTCCGTGTTGATTATGCTGTTTTCTGATTCCTTTTTGTTGCAGATTATCACACTCTCATTCGCGTTTATTGGCGCATTATATATAGTTGGAAGTATGGTTTATTTTATTATGCATGGACAGCAATAGGCTTTTATCAATAGAAGTTGGGTTGCAATGGTAATACTCACGCTTGAATTCTCATTGCTAGTGCAACACTTTTATCGTTTTTATACAGAAGTAACCGTTTATATATCCACTAGCACAAACGCTCACTCGTAAGACACTCGTAAGACACAAGCCTCAGATAACAAAAAAGGTTGACACCAAGATGGTATCAACCTGAGCGTTAAAATGGTGGCGGGGAAGGGAATCGAACCCCTGACACGGGGATTTTCAGTCCCCTGCTCTACCAACTGAGCTACCCAGCCATTGGTGCTTCGAAAAGCTTATTTACTATAACAGACTGAAGCGCTTCGTCAAGCGGGCAATTTATACAATCCAGAAATTTTTTCCGCCAGTGAGGTCAAATTCAACGGTCATACCCTTTATTGCAAAAAATGCCTCAATTTGCTCCTTTGTTTTCTCGAGCTCTTGACCGTCGATTTTCTCGCGCTCATCGGTTTTCTCGCCAGAGGGGAGTTCTATCCAGAGGGTTTGCTTACCACATGTGTCACGCAGGTGGATTTTGCTTAAAAGGCCCTGCTGAGCAAGCCTTTCATTGAGATGAATGAGGTCAAAGAAGTTGACAACTTTTGGCATGCTAACTCGTTTCTCTAAACGCTTGCTCTTAAGCATACACGTTTGCAAATTGGTACAATAGATTGTCTAGCTTGAATTAGGTCAGCGGTCGTTGCTGCCTCCACTGAATAAACTATTCGAGGGGAAATTATGGCCTTTACGAGAAAAGAATTCTTGTCCCTTTCTGCTTTGGGAGCTGCAGGTACTTTGGCTGCATGTACTCCACAGGCAAGGACGTCTGAGGATACGAATCAGCCTGCATCTAACGTGGACCTTGAAGAGTTCAAGTCACTTAAGCTGGACATGACCCAGTGGAGTTATGACGAGGATAACGACTGCTACTATCAGCTGGGCATTCAGTACTGCACTAAGCCTGCAAGCAAGTCGGTGAATACCCTCTCGGTCTTTGTACCTGGAAAGTATCTCTCGGGAAAGAAGAATGGCTCTACGTACGAGTGCGAAGTGAGCGAGAAGGCCGTTGTAGGCAGCTTCACCGCACGTACCGCGCCAATTGTCATGCCTATTAACACGGCAACGCTCGCCCCTCAGAGCGCCCCTACAAGTTACTCATACGAAGGCCTTGCACCGTACCTTGAGGCTGGCTTTGTGTACGTATACGCAGGTTTCCGCGGCAGAAGCGCCGGCTACGATTCAACCACAGGCTCGGACGAGCTTTACGCAGGCGGATCTCCTTGGCCAGCAGTAGACTTCAAGGCAGCTATCAGGTATTTGCGCTACAACAACGAGCTGCTCCCATGCAATACATCAAAGATTTTTGTGTTTGGCTTTGCAGCTGGCGGCGGCCTTAGTGCGGTGCTGGGAACCTCAGGCGATTCTCCGCTCTATACGCCATATCTTAAGGCTGTTGGCGCTGCTACGCATAGCGAGAAGGGCGAGCAGCTGTCAGACTCTATTTACGGCAGCGCTTCATGGTGTCCTGCAACTTCATACGACCTCGCAGACGCAGCGTATGAGTGGTCGGCCGGTCAGTATGCAGATGCAACAGATTCTCGTGCTGAGGGTGTATGGACCCAACCTCTCTCGCAAGATCTTGCTGGTGCATATGCCTCATTTGTCAACAACATGGATCTTCTCGACAGCAATGACAGTAAGGTCAGTCTTGATGAGACTAACTCTGGCGTCTATACCGCTGGATCATATGCAGACCTTCTTATCAACGAGCTCAAGACCTCTGCAAATAACTTTGTCAGAGACAACGCGTTCCCATATACCTCTACGCCTCAGCGACTGGAAGAGCCTACGTTCCCAGGTGATCCAAATCTCGCGACGGTTCGTGGTACAGATAATGCAGCTCCTGCTACTCAGCAGGTTCAATCTACTATCTACGATACTGCTGAGCACTATTTTGGCTCTCTGAACTCAGAATCTATTTGGGTTGTATATAACCTTCGTCGTCAGAGCGTTGAGCTTGAGAACTTGAGGGGTTTCTCGCGAGCCTTAAGAGGCGCGTCGCTTCCAGTTGGAGCTTTTGATGCTCCTGATAGAAGCACCCGCGCTAATCAGCTTTTTGGTGTTGGAGAGCAAAGTACACTGCATTTTGATGAGCAGACTGCTGACCTCATTAAAAAGAACCTTGATACGTACATGAAGCTTGCCGATTGGAAGTCCAGCTACGCTAATGATTGGACCTCTGATCTGAATAAGGCTGATACGCTGGAGAATGACATTCCAACTCGTGTTGATATGTTCAATCCACTGTACTTTACCAGCGCATCTTACAAAGGCTATCAGACAGCATCGGTTGCTCCTTATTGGCGTATTAATGAGGGCGCTCAGAATACTGATACTTCAATTTGCACCTCGTTCAATTTGGGCCTGTCTCTAAAGCATTTCTCGGGCGTGAGCAGTGTTGATTACACGCTTGTTTGGGATAAGGGCCACGTTCTTGCCGAGAGAACAGGCAATGCAACTGCCAACTTGGTTTCTTGGATTGTTTCGTGTGCGTCTGCTTAAAGAGGAGGGCATAGCGTGTTTCAAACAAAGAATCGCCGACTGTATGGTGTTATAGTCATCGTTGTGCTTGCGGTAGGAGCAATATTCTTCTCTCTTATGAGGGGTGCTGATAAGTCTCAGTCACAAGCAAGCTCGCAATCCCAACAGACGCAACAGACGCAGTCTCAGAGCTCACAAAACAAGGGCTACATTGATTCTGTAGCAGCGGATGACCCATATGCAAAGGGCATTCACCATGTTCGTATTGTGGTGAAGGATTACGGCACTATCGAGGCAACTCTTAACGCAAACGTTGCTCCTATTACGGTTTCCAATTTTGCTCATCTTGCCGAGTCAGGCTTCTATAATGGCCTTACGTTCCATCGCATTATTGATGGCTTCATGATTCAAGGTGGAGATCCTAAGGGCAATGGCTCGGGTGGATCCGAGAATAAAATCAAGGGCGAGTTCACCAAAAACGGTGTCGAGAATAACATCTCGCATACACGTGGAACTATTTCCATGGCACGCGCCCAAGATCCAAACTCTGCAAGCTCACAGTTCTTTATCATGCAGGCAGACAACTCAACTCTGAATGGAAATTACGCTGCATTTGGCACGGTAACAAGTGGAATGGACGTTGTCGATGCAATTTGTAAAGGCGTAACCCCAACCGATTCAAATGGAACTATCCCTGCTTCAGAGCAGCCAGTCATTGAGTCCATCACAATGATTGATTAGATTCCTTATATAAAATATTGTTATGTTATTGAATGACCTGCGACAAGTTATAAAGTTGCAGGTCATTGGCTTAAAATACGCTTCTCATGGTATACTATTGTTATCCGAGAGGAGTGGTGTTATGCGAGCTGTTGGCGAGTTTTGCGTTCACCCAGGTCAGGGCGTATGTCTTGTTGAAAATGTAGTTTCGGAGCCTACTCCGGCCTACGTTTTGTCTCCTATTGGGCAAAAACACCCTGTTCAGATTGTATTTCCTCTTAATCAAGAGTTCAGGCTTCGTGATCTTATGACGCACGACGAGGCCATGAATCTTGTTGATACCTATCCTCAAATTGAGCTTATTACGTTCCATATTCATAATGCGTCGCTTGAGGAATCTCATTTTAGACACGCTATTAGAGAAGGTTCTTGTAAAGACTCCTTTAGCATTGCTAAAACATTTAGAGCTCGTATTGATAAGGCGCGTTCGCTCAACAAGAAACCACCTGTTTCTCACGAGAGAATTTTTAAGATGGCCAGTAATCGCGGTCTTTACGAGCTTATTACGGCACTTAATTGCACCGTTGACGAGATTCAAAAGGTTTTTAGTTCACGCTATGGCGTAGAAATTGGAAAAGCGTAGCTTATAATTAACCCATCCGTTCAAGAGATGGGAAATTATGGCTTCAGAAACATCCGCTAATCGCGCTGTTGTTACTGTTTTGGGCAGCGATGCTCCTGGAATTGTTGCGGCAATTTCAACCACTTTAGCCGAGTCCAACGCTAATATTCTGGATATCGCTCAAACCATTTTGTCTGGTATTTTTACTATGACCATGCTTGTTGAACTTCAGGATGCTGAGTCTTTCTTGAGCCTCAAAGAGCGTCTTGATGCCGTCTCAGAAAAGCTTGGTGTACAAGTAAATATGCAGCGTGAAGAGGTCTTCACGTTTATGTATCGTCCATAAAGAGGTAGTGTTTTGTCAGAGCTTTCAACTGAAGAACTCATTGCTCAAAAACAGTCTTGGCTCACTCAAGATGTATCAAATCTGAAAGTAGACATTGTCTTTTCCGATATGGATGAGACATTTTTGCATACTGATAAATCTCTTGACGATAACAACATGGCAATGCTGGACCGCCTGGCTGAGCTAGGCATCCCGTTCGTGCCTTGTTCCGGACGCGCGTTTAACGTGCTGCCAAAAGAGGTTGTGAACCATCCTGCTTCTAAGTACGTGGTATCCTGCGATGGCGCCATCATTAGAGATCTTTCTACCCAGACGGTACTGCACGAGTCCACGGTGACAAAAGAGCAAGCTCTTGAGTTGTATCAAAAGCTTAAGGACTATCCTGTGACTTTTGATATTTTTGCAGACGGTGGTGTTTATCTGGAGCGCTCAAGACACAATCTGATTACTCAGCTTGGTATCCCCGCAGATCACGCAGCATTTATGCAGCGTTCTCGCACACCCTTTGATCAAAGCGTTGAGGAGTTTATTGAAGGCGTTACTACCATTGAGCGACTTGGTTCCTATTGGTCTGTTGCGGAAGGCGAGAAGTACCAAGCACTTGTAGCAGATGCTGTAGCTTCAGTAAAGGGACTCAGTGGCACAGCTTCCATGAGTATGGGAATGGAAATCTTGGCCGACGGCACTTCAAAGGGTGCTGCACTTAAGTGGCTCTGCAATCATCTTGGCATTTCAACGGATAATGCTGCAGCTTTTGGCGATTCGCTTAATGATGTCGCCATGCTTTCTACGGCGGGAATGGGTACGGCAGTTGCCAACGCTCGTCGTGAAGATTTTGAGGCAGCAACCTATATCACTTTGACTAACGATGAGGCGGGTTTCTCGCGATTCTTAACGTGGGCACTGGGGGAGTAAGCACTTGGCGCTGGAAACGTAACGTTTCAGAGTTTTCGCTTTAAAGTTTTGCTTGAGACATATTGTTTAAAGGAAAAGCCGGCAGATACAATCTGTCGGCTTTTGTTATGAGAAGTAAAACTACTACGCGCTAGGCCTAGTGATTGGAGTCTTGTTGCTCCTCAAAGACATCTTCATCAGCCTCTTCTTCGTCAAGTTTAAGAGGACGGAAGCTAGCGGTATCGCCACCAACGTAGTCTGCAACAGTAGCTGCGTTTTCAACGCGCTCCTTGTGCAGCGCTTCTGCAAAGATATCTTCGTCTTCCTCAATCTCTGCAATACGCTCTTTCATAGGAGCCTCAACAAGTGGCATAGAACCCGTCTGAGCTGCGTCATCAAGCGTGATACGAGTAAGCTTCTGCCCGCGCTTAACCTTGGAGAACAGAGGAACGTATTCAAAGACAATGTTGGAGTTCTCAAGACCATACCAGCGAGCAGGAGATCCGCAGATGCGACGAATAAAGTACTTGAGCTCAAGGCAGCGAGCGTCAAAACCGTTGATGTCAGTCTCTGGAGCTAGTACCTTACGCAGCAGACAGAATCTAAAGTCACCAATTTCGGAGTGCTCCTTGTAAATGGAATACTTGTGATTCTGTGGAGCAAGCTGATTGTTCTTAATCAGGTCACCAACAATCTGATACAGATAGGTGTTAATACGCTGGTTTACCCTAAAGCCAAGACGCAGGGTAATCTTGAACAGGAAGTCTGTACCAAAGTCATTGACGATAAACTCACGGGTATTTGGATCGTCTGTCAGCGAGATGTTAATGAAGTAGTAAGCCTTAGCACGCTTTGGACGCTTATCCAAGATGGAATAGAGGATGTCTCGATCCAGCTTGTCAAATGAAGAGTCATTGGTCAAGAAGACCAGGTTATCAGCGAGGGTTGTATAGTCTGCATCGTGGCTCAAGCTACGGAGCTGGTCAATGTATTTATCTACGGGGAGATAAACGCTCTGCGTCCTCTCAACAGCGGTACCGCGACGCCAGACAAACATGACAACAAAGATTGCGGTAGCCATAAGAACGGTAAAGTAGCCGCCGTGGAAGAACTTGGTAAGGCTTGAGAAGAAGAACATAGCCTCGATAGCACCAAAGAAAAGAATGAATGGAATGGCCGCCCATAGGCGCTTTCTGATAACGGCCAGGTAGGTGTAGAGCAAGATTGAGGTCATGAGCATGGTAACGGTAATTGCAAGACCGTACGCTGCTTCCATGTGCTCAGAGCTCTGGAAGAGAAGTACAACGCCAATGCAACCAACCCACATGATGTTGTTTACAAGTGGAATGTAAATCTGGCCCTTAGTTGTGGAGGGGTAGTTGATCTTGATATGAGGCATAAGGTCAAGCTTAATAGCCTCAGAGACAATGGAGTAAGAGCCGGTAATCAGTGCCTGAGAGGCAATAATTGCAGCAAGCGCAGAGAGAATAACGGCAAATGGTCTAAGCTGACCAGGAAGCATTTCAAAGAAAGGATTGAGGTCTTTGATAGTATTTAGCACGGTGTTATTGTGGTTGGTAATGAGCCATGCGCCTTGTCCAAGATAGTTCAGAATCAAGCAGACCTTAACAAAAGGCCAGCTTACGTAAATGTTGCTCTTGCCAACGTGGCCCATGTCAGAATAAAGTGCTTCTGCACCAGTGGTACAAAGGAAGACACTACCTAAAACCATGAGACCAGCTGCATTGAGCTTGCCATCAAAGAGAAACAGAATGCCGCGGACTGGGTTAAGAGCTCGAACAACGCTAATGTCAGCAAACATGTTCATAACACCCATGGCACCCAAGAACAAGAACCAAAGCGTCATGACAGGGCCAAAGGCCTTACCAATGGTAGAAGTACCTGCCTTCTGTAAGGCAAAGAGGGTGCAGAGGATGATGATGGTAATCATGACAACAATGTGCTGATTATCACCAATGATAGCATGAGCTGCAGGAATAGTACGCAAACCCTCAATAGCGGTGGTTACTGTAACAGCTGGGGTCAAAATACCGTCAGCAAGAAGAGCTGCGCCACCAATCATGGCAGGAATAATCAGCCATTTGGCGCACTTTTTAACCAAACTGTAGAGCGCAAAGATTCCGCCCTCATTGTGGTTGTCTGCCTTCATTGCAACCATGACGTATTTAACGGTTGTAATGAGTGTCAGCGTCCAGATAATGAGGGACAGAGCACCCAAAACAACATCGGTGCTCATGGTAAGAAGACCACCGTTACCAGCAATAATTGCCTTCATGGTGTACATTGGAGAAGTGCCAATGTCACCGTAGACGATGCCAAGGGTAACAAGTACCATGCCGGCACTTAGAGGAATGCCAGTTGATTTCTTGGCTTTATTCTTAGAGAAAAGCGCATGAAATGCAGCTTTACTTGTATTCATCTATTAATCCTCTCAACAGATGATTAGTACAGTTCGTCATCATATGTTAGTCCATATACCTAGTTATAACTAGACGAATGTACAAACGTACTTATTTTGCCTGCAAGCGGAAAAATTTACTCATTTTCCCGCGGTTTTCTCGAGATTTTATATGCATGGTGAATCTTCTGATTTCTTGAGAAGTCCTCCGGAATAGTTTCACTTGTTATGTCTTCAATGTCGACGCCAGCTCGCTGGATTTTCTCGACATCTGGCTTAAAGGTACGTAGGTTGCACGAGAAAATGGCAACGCCACCGCGAGTCAGAAGGCGAGAAATGCCAATGATAAGCTCAGCGTGATCTCTCTGGACATCAAACGAGCTCTGCCTCATGCGCGATGAGTTGGAGAAGGTGGGGACGTCGCAGAAGATGACGTTCCAGCGGTTTTTGGTGTGACGCATCTCGGTAATCCAAGACAGGACGTCTGCCTGGACAAACTCGTGCTCCTCTCCGTCAAAACCGTTGCGCTTCATGTTGCGCTTGGCCCACTCAAGCGAAGGCTTGGAGAGGTCAACGGTTGTGGAGTGAAGCGCGCCACCATCTGCTGCGTAGCAGGTAGCGGTACCTGTGTAGGCAAAGAGGTTGAGGAAGCTCTTAGCTGCGCCGGCACTCTTCATGAGCTCGCGAATCTCTGCGCGCGTATCGCGGTGGTCTAGGAAGATTCCACAGTCCAGTCTGGATGCAAAGTTGACCTCAAAGAGTAGGCCGCCCTCATCGATGAGCAGCATTTCTTTTCTGGAGTTGTCTGCAGCGCTGCCCTCGTCAGAGTACTGAGAGCCACCCTTTGCACGCGTTCTTGTTCGTAGATTTACGTTTGAGCTGGGTACGCTTAGAATGCGAGGAGCCAGAGCTAGGACGTCTAGGAGGCGACGCTTTGCAAGGTCTGGATCAATCTCTTTAGATGCAGCGTACTCAGAGATTTGCATCCAGGTAGTTGGCTTTATGGCGCCTTTGTAGATGTCAATGCTGACGGCATAATCGGGCAGGTCAGCGTCGTATACGCGGTAGCACGAGACGTCGTTTTTACGAGCCCACTTAGCGCGTTGCTTGGCCACCTTAGCAAGGCGTGCGGCAAATTGATCTGATGCAGGAACCAGCACGCTTACCGGCTGGTTGTTAACCATGACAGTGGGACCTGCAGGAACCGAGGTTGACTCAGAGTTGCTTGCTGGTGCAGTGGCATCAGCTTCGCCGCCACCTGCTTTCTCTGCGATCGCGGCAGGGTAGCAGCGCATGGTGGCAATGGAGTTGCCCACGTAGACAGAAAGTGTCTGCGATGGAGTTGCTCTGAGTACCGTATCAGTATTTGTATCGCTGGTAAGAAGCGTGCTTGCCTGTCCCGCAAAAAGTCCAAGCGTGGAGTAAGCAGAGCCCTGAAGTGTAGGCTCTTCTTTGGTCCATGAGAGATCTGCAACAATGCCCGTGAAGTGCTCTGCATGTTTTAGCAGCTCAGAAGCTGCCAAGAACTGCACGTCAGCCTTGAGACCGCCTGCACGAAGCGTATAAAGCACAGCCTCCTTGGCCTTTGGGCGAGGGTCTGCTGCATAGAGTGTGACCTGGCGCTCTTGGCCCTTCTCGGCACGTTCATCGGCCTCGGCAAGCAAATCCTGCCAGGCATCGTCGTCGTGGCCAGCCCAACCCGTCATGCCCCAGCGAGCGCGCAGAATGCCCGGCGCCACGTCCAGCGCCATGCCCGCTGCCTCCTGCGCAAGCGCACCTGCTCCCGGGAACAGCAGCGCCGGCAGCGGTGCGTCTGGCGAGAAACCCGATGCACTCGCAGCAGTTTGCGCCTGCAGGTACAGAAGGGCAGCGGCGTAGTCTAGCCTGAGCGGCGCAAACTCACGTGCCGGCCCTCGACCGCCAGTCAGACTGCGCTTAAAGAGCGCCTCACCAGCAAGGTCAATGCCAACTGTGGCACGGTTGCGTGATACGCGCACGACAATAGTTACGTCAGGCGCAAGCGTGTTGACCATAGGACGGCTTCCGCGCTTTGCTGCAAGCCTATCTACAATAGCGTCTTTTGTTCTGACAGCAATGAAGTTGGTGTTTCTGAGCTGGTCATTTGTGCCGTGAGCACTGACTGCAATGGTGGCATGCGGACCAATATGGTCTTCCCAAGCAATGTGGGAGAGGTCTTCGTAGAGAGCGTCTGAGGTTGCAGCACCAACGCGATCAAGCACCAAAATGACGCGAGACGTAAGGCGAGACCATAAACAGACGCGGTAAGCATCGGCAAGTGGGCCGTAAAACGCAACCTGTCCGCCAAGAGGGCGCACCTTTTTGATGCGCAGGCCGTCAAGCTCCTGTGCAAGAAGCTTCTCAAAGCCTTTTGGACACGTTGCAAAAAACTCAAGTTCTTGAGACATCGGGACACCTTTCGCCCGTAGGAATTGAATACATACTAGTGCAACATTTTCCCATGTTTTTCTCGCCAAATGGTTGGGGAAAAGAAAATACATCAAGAACCCGTGGGTGCTCGGCCGCGCGCGTTCCCTTGAGTCGTCCCTCGGTCGTGCGTGGCTGTGAGCAGCGCGTCTGCAGCCCGCACCAACCTCCACTCACCGAAGAGCGGAAGTTCATACATAATGTCCCAAATCATCTGTTATTTTTCGCTTAAAATACGCGTAGTATCTTTTATTAAGAAATACAGAGAGCTGTTTGAGGTTTGGGAGTCATTATGGATGCAAAAGTTATGGAAGCATTTGAGTCCTGGCGTGCAAACGTCACCGAAGAAGACCTGGTAGAAGAGCTCGGTGAGCTTGCTAAACCAGAAGCAGAAGATAAGCTCTACGACGCATTTTATCGTTCGCTTGCTTTTGGTACTGCTGGTTTGCGCGGCACCATTGGCGTGGGCACTAATCGCATGAACGTCTACGTTGTTGCTCAGGCAACCCAGGGACTTGCGGATTATCTCAACGCTCACTACCAGAATCCTACCGTGGCTCTTGCAAGGGATTCTCGCCTTAAGGGCGAGGACTTCCAGAAGGTTGCAGCCGGTGTTTTGGCAGCTAATGGAATCCGTGTATATGTCTACCCACGTATTGAGCCTGTTCCAACGCTCTCATTTGCCGTCCGCTACCTCAAGACTTCCGCAGGTATCGTGCTTACTGCAAGCCACAACCCTGCGCCTTACAACGGCTATAAGGTATACAACGATAACGGTGGTCAGATAACTGACGAGGCTGCAGCAGAGATTTCTGCAAATATCGCACGCGTCAATCCTTTTGACGTCAAGCCTATGGACTTTGAAGAGGGCTTGGAGAAGGGCCTGATTGTCTGGACGCCAGAAGAGGTTCTGGACAACTTTATTGAGGCTATCAAGCGCGTTTCTATTCCAGGATTTAAGGCTGCCGACGGCTACAAGGTTGTGTATACGCCGCTCAATGGTACAGGCATGGAGTGCGTCACGCGCATTCTTAAAGAGATTGGCGTCAATGACGTTGATGTTGTCCCAGAGCAGGCAGAGCCAGACGGAAACTTCCCAACCTGCTCCTATCCAAATCCAGAGTTCCGTGAGGCGCTTGAGCTGGGCCTCAAGCTTGCCGATAAGGTAAAGCCAAACCTTTTGGTTGCAACTGACCCTGACGCCGATCGTATGGGTACCGCAATCCCACACAACGGCGATTACGTGCTGCTTTCCGGCAACGAGATGGGCGTCCTGCTTATGGACTGGCTTCTTACCATGGCAGAAGAGCGTGGCGAGAAACCCCAGGATAAGGTAGCTGTTTCCACCATCGTATCTTCTGCTATGCCCGACGTCTTGGCACGTGCCCGCGGCTTTGAGATGCGTCGTGTCCTCACAGGCTTCAAGTACATTGGCGACCAAATTGACCAGCTCAAGGATGCCGGCGAGGAGGACCGCTTCCTCATGGGCTTTGAGGAGTCCTACGGCTACCTTGTTGGAACACATGCTCGCGATAAGGATGCTATTGTTGCCACCATGCTCTGCGTTGAGATGGCTTCTTGGTACGCAGCTCGTAACATGGACCTCTACGAGGCAATGGATGCCCTGTATCAGCGCTATGGCTACTACCTCAATGGCGTTGTTAACGCTGCTTACCCAGGTGCCGAGGGCGCTGCAAAGATGGCTCAGATTATGAGCAGCCTGCGTAAGAATCCACTGGAAATGGTGGGCAACTACAAGGTTGTTGGCGTAACAGACTATGCTGAGTGCGCAGAAATGCCTCGCGTCTCGGGCCTGCAGAAAGAGGCTCCTCAGACACTGCCAGCTTCCAATGTCATTGAGTACAGGCTTGAGGGCGACAACAAGGTTATCTTCCGTCCATCGGGCACTGAGCCTAAGGTCAAGGCCTATCTCTTTGCCAACGGCAAAACTCGCGAGGAGGCCGAGGCACGCATCGCCGAGCTTAGCGAGGCTGCACAGAAGGTTCTTTCATAGTTCGCCTTTACCTCTAAAACGTTTTTCCGCGCAATTCTTTGGCGAGAAACCCGTCCAGCCCAGCATTCACTTTTTGTGGATGCTGGGTTTTTACTCGGCAGCCTTTACCGTCACGGTGTACAGGGCATTTGCAGCGCCGGCAATAGTTTCTGCCGCCCATGGACGTGCGCTTACCTCAGGGGACAGAGGGTCGTGGACATTTACGGTGCCGTCATCGTTCTTGCTGGTTACCAAAATCCAGTGATCGCCATCAGAGCTCAGCTTATTGCCCTTAACCTCAACAAGCAGGAAGGTTTCAGCATCTAGAAGCGTGGTGATATTGTCGGCAGAAATGTTATAGCTATCAGCGGTAAGACCAAGGTTAGCTAAATTCTTCTCGAGAAATGATCTGTTCATTCCAGAGTCGGTGTCCGTTGCTTTAGCTGTTTCTACAGCGCCCGCAATATCTGCTGGAGTCCAGTTGTTCTTTCCGGTAAGACCCATGTATGCCATAGAGAGTGCAGTGGGACCAGAGCCCTTGGTGGCAATTACAGAGCCGGCATACGAGACGCCGCCCCACCTGGAGTCCCAGGTATAAAGCTGAGGAGCTGTGCCTTTGGTGATTGAATCGTCGTAGGTTTTAGCTTTGCCGTCAGAATTGGGATAGTTTGCAACAAAATCAATAGCTTCAGGGTGGGCAAGTGCCAGCTCAATGAGGCTTTTATCGCTGTATTTATCAGCGTGTTCTGCAATCCAGGCAAGGTTTTTGTTCTGATCTAGCTTGGCTGCCAGGGCTTTAGTCAGCTCCTCTGAAGTTCCCACAGCAACGCGAGAATCAACGGAGTTGGCCTCTACCTCTGGAGTAGATTCTTTAGCGCAACCGCGCACGCAGCTCGACACAATAAAGACCAGTAAAAGTGCCGCAATAACTGCTAGACCAATGACAATATAGGTTCTCGTACGAGAATCAATGCGATGTAGTAGAGACTGTCTCTTAAAGAGAACTGCCTGCGAACCAAGGGTATTTCTCTTGCGACGTCTTGCCTGCCTATCAGAAATACCGCCATCACGAGGAGGACGGCCATTTTGTGGGGGACGACGACGCATTGCAGGATCTCCGTGGGAGCCTTGTCTTCTATCAGGTGAATCATTCAGGGGCATGGTGGCCTCCAAGCCGTAAAAATAGTTTCACTCATGATGAATCATACGGCGAGAAGTGTATAAATACTTTTAGAAAACGGTGAATGCAATATTCCGACCGACGAGCGGGTTATTTGCACCGTTTAGCGGTTTGGCATGCGCATAAGGGTTGATTAAGTATATTCTTTTATTCACTATCATTTGTTTTCAAAGTTAGCGAGTCGTATAAGGAAAGAAGGCGTCGTGAAGCATAGAAATGCTCGACAGGACGTGATTCGTGAGCTTGTTCGCAGCGAGTCCATCCGCACACAGCGCGATCTTGTTGACATGCTCAAAAATCGTGGCTTTGCCTGTACTCAAGCAACCGTTTCTCGTGATACTGCAGAAATGGATTTGCAAAAGCTTCCTGAGGGCGCCTATGTGCTTTCTGAAGATATGCATTTGCAGAAAATGCTCTCTGAGTTTGTGGTTGGGGCTACGGCAGCAGAGAATCTTATTGTGATTCGATGTCATCCGGGCACTGCATCAGCCGTTGCGTTTGCCCTTGACGATGTTGAGCTTGACCACGTTGTTGGCACCGTTGCCGGCGACGATACCGTTTTGATGATTGTGGATAAGACTGAGCACGCTGCAGACGTGGTGCGCATCATTACGCAGCTTGGCAATGTAGAGAGCGTTCTATAAAACACAAATCTTTTGGCGAGAAACCCGTCAAAAGCACACCTCATTCAAAAAGAAAAAGGAGCCTGCTTATGTACCGACCCCCAAAAGTTAGACCAAAATCTAACGATTAGGAGGTCGGTATT